>CANFQF010000006.1 GCA_947449025.1 Comamonadaceae bacterium | reverse complement strand
TGACGCCGGCCGAGCGCTTCGGGGGCTCATTGACCTTCAAGGTCTTGATGCGCGGGGCCACATCCACGCCCAGGTCCGCCGGGCTGAAGGTGTCGAGCTGCTTTTTCTTGGCCTTCATGATGTTGGGCAAGGTCACATAACGCGGCTCGTTGAGGCGCAGGTCGGTGGTGACCACCGCCGGCAGCGACAGTTGCAGGGTCTCGAGGCCGCCGTCGACCTCGCGGGTGACCTTGGCCACGCCAGCACCGGCGCCTTCGATCTCCACCTTGGAGGCAAAGGTGGCCTGGGGCATATCGGCCAAGGCGGCGAGCATCTGGCCGGTCTGGTTGCAGTCGTCGTCGATGGCCTGTTTGCCCAGGATCACCAGCTGCGGCTGCTCTTTGTCGACCAGGGCCTTCAGGAGCTTGGCCACCGCCAGGGGCTGCAGCTCTTGGTCCGTGAGCACCAAAATGCCGCGGTCCGCGCCAATGGCCATGGCCGTGCGCAGAGTCTCCTGGCAGGCCTGGGGGCCGCAAGAGACAGCGATCACCTCGGTGACCACGCCATTTTCCTTCAAGCGAACCGCCTCTTCGACGGCAATCTCGTCAAAGGGGTTCATGCTCATTTTGACGTTGGCGATGTCCACACCCGTGTTGTCCGACTTGACCCGGACTTTCACGTTGTAGTCCACCACCCGCTTGACTGCGACCAGGGCTTTCATGCCACTCCTCCATGGAAACCCTTGATTATGCATAATGCACGAAGAGTGATCCCCTGTCGGTCATGCAATCCCGTCCGTCGCGTGTGGTGGAGCGATATCGCGGAGGGCGGCGCTGGGGGCGTCACCGGATGCGGTGGCGCCGAATTGGCCCCTCATCCAGCCTTTCATCTGGGCAATATTCCCCTTCATTTCTGCACGATAATGCATTGTGTATAGTTTGACAGCCCACATCAGCCCCGCAGCTAAAGAGGAACTCCCGTAATGAAACCGATGCGCTCCGTCATGTTCGTGCCTGGCCACAAGGAAGGTTGGCCGGCCAAGGCCGTCGCCGCCGGCGTGGACGGGGTCATCCTCGACTTGGAGGACGCTGTCCCCCTGGACCTCAAGGCACAGGCCCGCGAGGTGGTGGCTGCGTCCATCCGCATGCTGGCCGCCGAACACCCCGAGATTGGTGTGTACGTCCGCCTGAACGCCCTGGAAACTGGCATGACCGGCGACGACCTCGAGAAAATCGCCATTCCCGGCCTCGACGGCGTCCTGCTGCCCAAGAACTACGGCCCGCGTGACTTTGTTGCCTGTGAGGCATTGATCACCCACTTCGAGCGCCGCAACGGTGTGGTCGCCGGCAAGATCGAGATCGTGGCCTCACTCGAGACCGCCCAGGCCTACGCCAGCTGCGAGGAAATCCTCGCTGCCTCGCCCCGGGTGGCCACCCTGTTTGCCGGCACCGCCAAAGATGCCGACGTGTCCCGCTCCGTGGGCTTTCAGTTCACCCCCGGCGGCGCCGAGACCCTGTACCTTCGCAGCCGCGCCCACCTGGCCAACCGCTCCGCGGGTCGCCAGCACTCCTGGGTCGGCCTCTGGCAAGACCTCAAGGACCCGGCAGGCGCGCGAGAGTTCGCCCTGCGTAACCGCGAAATCGGATTTACCACCTTGGTGATGATCCACCCCTCGCACATCGCGATTGCCAACGAGGTGTTCGCGCCTTCTGCGCAGGATGTCATCTTCTATCAGGGAATGATCGAGGCCTTCGACAAGGCGGTGGCCGAGGGCAATGCCGCCGTGCAGTACGAAGGGCAGCACATTGACTACGCCCACGTGAAGACGGCCAAGCAGGTGCTCGAGCTGCACGCGACCCTGAGCCGCAAAGGCAAGTAATCCACCCTCACGAACAAACACGAACAAACTCGAACAATCAGGAACACGAAGGAGAAACCCACATGGCCGGACTTTGCTACGAAGAATTTTCTGTCGGAATGCGCATTGAGCATCCGATCCGCCGCACCGCGACGGAGATGGACAACATGCTGTTCTCCGCGCTCACCTACAACTGCGCGCCGCTGCACATTGACCACGAATATTGCAAGAGCACCATCTTTGGCAAGCCGCTGATCAACAGCATGTTCATCTTTGCGCTGGTCAACGGCGTGATCGTGATCGACACCACCATCGGCACGACCCTGGGCAACCTGGGCTATGACGAGGTGAAATTTGTCAACCCGGTGTTTGCGGGCGACACCATTCATGTGGTGACCGAAGTGGTCAAGCTCCGCGAGTCGCAAAAGCGTACCGACTCCGGCATCGTCTGGTTCCGCCACATCGGCTACAACCAGCACGACGAGATCGTCTGCGAATGCACGCGCGCTGGTTTGATGCTCAAACGCAAGGACTACGAAGCGCTGATCGCCAAGAGCAAGGCAGCCTCCGCAGCCAGCAAGGCCGCCCGTGCCGCCGCCAAGGCCAAGGAGCTGGCCAAAGCCACCAAGGCCAAGGCTGCGGCAAAGCCTGCCAAGGCTAAGGCCGTCGCCAAGCCTGCCAAGCCTGCTAAGGCGACCCAAGCGGTCAAGGCCTCCAAGGCCCCTGCCAAGGCGCGCAAGGCCGCTGCGAAGGCTTGATGCGATGAAGGGACGCCCCAGTTTCGGACGCGACGAAGCCGCCGTGTGGCGGCCCACAGCCGCTCATATAGAACGCAGCCGGATGGCTGCCGCCCTCAAGCGCTGGGGTTTTTCCAGCATGGAGGACTTTCACCGCGCTTCGGTCGATCGCCCGGAGTGGTTCTGGCCGGCTGCCGCCGAGGACTTGGGCATCCCGCTGCGTGGGCCGGTGCAGAAGGTGTGCGACGAGTCGGCTGGCCGCGCCTTCCCGCGCTGGTTCACCGGCGCCACACTCAACATCGTCGACAGCTGCGTCGACCGCCATGCGGCCGACCCGCAGCAGGCGGGGCGGACAGCCGTCACCTACGAAGGCGACAACGGCAGCCGACGCAGCCTGACCTTCACCGAGCTCAAGACCGAGGTCGACCGTTTCGCCGCCGGCCTGCAGGCCCTGGGCGTGGGCAAGGGGGACCGGGTAGCGCTGTTCATGCCTTCCGTGCCCGAGGCGGCGGTGGTCATTCTGGGAAGTGCCAAAATCGGCGCGGTGGTGGTGCCCTCCTTCTCTGGCTACGGCAGCGAGTCGCTGGCCACACGCCTGCAGGCCTCGGAGGCCAAGGTACTGGTCACCGCCGACGGCACCACACGCCGTGGCAAGCCGGTGCCCATGAAACAGATTGCCGAGGGCGCGCTGGCGCTGTCGCCGACGGTGAAGCACCTGGTGGTGGTGCCCAACTCGGGTGAAGCCATTGCCATGGCGCCAGGCCGTGATCACTGGTGGAAAGACGTGGCCGCGCCCCTGGCGGGCCCGGCGCCGGCGCCTGAAGCGCTAGACCCCAACCACCCGCTTTTCATCATCTACACCTCGGGCACCACCGGGCTGCCCAAGGGCATCGTGCACTCGCACATCGGCTATCTGCTCAAGTCGGCCATCGACTTCGGCTACGGCTTCGACCTGCAAGCAGGCGATGTGTTGGGCTGGATCGCCGACATGGGCTGGATGCTCGGCCCCCTGATGGTGGTCGGCGGCCTGCATTGCGGGTCCGCCGTGGTGATGATCGAGGGCCTGCCGGACTACCCGGAGCCCGATCGCCTCTGGCGCATCGTCGAACGCAACCGGGTGACGGTGCAGGGCATCGCGCCCACGGCGGCCCGCGGCTTGCGCTCACGCGATGTCGACGGCAAGGGTGTGGACCTGTCGAGCCTGCGCGCCTTTGCCTCCACCGGCGAGGCCTGGGACGAGCCCTCCTGGCATTGGCTGTTCGAGCAGGTGGGCGGCAAGCGCCTGCCAATCCTCAACTACTCCGGCGGCACAGAAACCGGTGGCGGCATCCTGTCTTGCTACACCATGCTGCCGCAGACCCCCGCGTCGTTTTGCGGTCCGTTGCCTGGCATGGACGTCGACGTGCTCGACGCCGATGCCCGCGCCACGCCCGAGATTGGCGAGTTGGTGATGCTCAATACCTGGCCCGGCATGGCGCACAGCTTCTGGAAGGACGATGCGCGCTACCTGGATACCTACTGGAGCCGCTGGCCGGACGTCTGGGTGCATGGCGACCTGTGCAGCATCGACGCCGACGGCTACTGGCATGTCCACGGCCGTTCGGACGACACGCTCAAGATCGGCGGTCGCCGCGTGGGCCCGGCCGAGATCGAGTCTGCGCTCGTGACCCAGCCCGGCGTTGCCGAGGCAGCCGTCATCGGCGTGCCCGACGAAATGAAGGGCCAGGCGGTGGTGGCCTTCGTGGTCGCCAAGCCTGGCGCCACGGTCGCCGCCGAGACGCTGATTGCCGGCGTGACCGCCCTGATTGGCAAGGCCATGGCGCCCAGCAAGGCCCATGTCGTTGCCGGCCTGCCCAAGACCCGCAACGGAAAAATCATGCGGCGCGCGATCCGCGCGCGCCATCTCGGCCAGCCCCTGGGCGACCTGTCCGCCCACGACCCGCTGACCCCTTTGGACCAGATCCCCACCCTCTAGAAACAGAGTCAACACCATGGCAAACACCCAGACCGATACCGCCGACCTGAAGATGATTCGCGAGTCCGCCCGTGCGCTGGCCTCCCGCTTCGACCTCGAGTACTGGCGCGAGCACGACGAAGAAAAGAAATACCCCTGGGATTTCATCAACGCCTTCGCTGAAGGCGGCTGGATGGGCACGATGATTCCCGAGGCCTATGGCGGCATGGGCCTGGGCCTCGAAGCTGCCTCGGTGATGCTGCAAGAGGTGTCTTATTACGGCGGCGCCAACGGCGCCTCGGCGATTCACTTCTACATCTTCCCGCCTGGCTGCATCATCAACCACGGCTCCGAGGAGATGAAAAAGCGCTTCCTGCCCGGCATCGCCTCGGGCAAGACCGTGATGTGCTTTGGCCTCACCGAACCAACTGCCGGCGTCGACACCTCGCGCCTGACCACCAAGGCCGAAAAAGTCGACGGCGGCTGGAAGATCAACGGCCAGAAGGTCTGGATCACCAACGCGCAAAACGCCCATATGGTCTTGCTCACGGCGCGCACTTCGCCGCGTGACCCCAAGAACCCGATGGACGGCTTCACCCTGTTCCTGGCCGACTTCGACCGCACGGCCATTGATGCTCGCCCGATTCCCAAGCTGGCGCGCAACGCGGTGGACTCCAACGAGCTGTTCATCAAGGACCTGATCGTCAGCGACGACCGCGTCATCGGTGAGGTCGGCAAGGGCATGTCCTATCTGTTCGATGGCCTGAACCCCGAGCGCGTGGTGGTGGCCTACGAGCAGATCGGCCTGGGCCGGCGCGCCTTGGAGCTGGCCACCGAGTACGCCAAGAACCGGGTGGTGTTCGACCGCCCCATCGGCAAGAACCAGGCGATCCAGCACCCGCTGGCAGATTCCTGGATGCGCCTGGAAGCGGCGCAGATGATGTCTGAGAAGGCCGCCCAGCTTTTTGACCAGGGCAAGTCCTGCGGCGCCGAGTCCAACGCGGCCAAGTACCTGGCCACCGAGGCCGCCTTCGAGGTCTGTGACCGCGCGATGCAGACGCACGGCGGCTTTTGCTATGCCAAGGAGTACCACATTGAACGCCTGTGGCGTGAGGCTCGTCTGCTCAAGATCGCGCCGGTGTCGCAGGAGATGGTGCTTAACTTCATTGCGCAGAAGAAGCTGGGCCTGCCCAAGTCCTATTGAATCCTGTCCGGGCGCGTCGTTTTATTTCTGATCGGATCCCTTCCCCATGAACCAAGCCGTCCTCAGGCATGCCGTCATCTGCGAACCCCTTCGCACACCCGTGGGCCGCTACGGTGGCATGTTCAAGGACGTCCCGGCTACCACGCTGGCCGAGACGGTGATCAGGGAGCTGATTCGCCGCACAGGCATCCAGGGCAGTGATATTGACGACGTTGTCTTTGGTCAGTGTTACCCCAACGGCGAGGCGCCGGCCATCGGCCGCATTGCCGCCCTCGACGCCGAGCTCGGCGTGCGCGTGCCGGGCTTGCAGATCGACCGCCGCTGCGGCTCCGGCCTGCAGGCGGTGATCGATGCCGCGATGCGGGTGCAGACTGGCGTGGCCGACCTCGTCATTGCCGGTGGCACCGAGAGCATGAGCCAGGCCGAGCACTATGTGTTGGGGGGTCGCTTTGGCATCAAGGGTGACTCGCAGCCTTTCTGGGACCGCATCGCCCGCGGCCGCATCACTTCGGGCGGTCGCCATCACCCGGTGGCGGGCGGCATGCTGGAGACGGCGGAGAACCTGCGCCGTGAGTACAAGGTGACGCGCCAGGCGCAGGACGAACTGGCTCTGCGCTCGCACCAGAACGCAGTGGCCGCCCAGCAGGCCGGCCGCTTCGCCGACGAGATCGTGCCGGTCACGGTCAAGGGCCGCAAGGGCCCGCAGCAGATCTCGGTCGACGAGCATCCCCGGCCCGAGACCACGATGGAGAGTCTGGGTTCGCTCTCGCCGGTGCGCCTCAAGCTCGATGCGGAATCGACCGTGACCGCTGGCAATGCCAGCGGCCAGAACGACGGCGCTGCTGCCTGCATCGTCACCACACCCGAGAAGGCGGCCGCCCTGGGCCTCAAGCCCCTGGGCCGTCTGGTCGGCTGGGCGGTGGCCGGGGTGGACCCCGAGCGCATGGGGATCGGTCCGGTACCCGCCACCCAGCTGGTGCTTCAGCGCACGGGCCTCTCGCTCAAGGACTTGGACCTGTTCGAACTGAACGAGGCCTTCGCCGCCCAGGTGCTGGCTTGCACCTACGGCCTGGGTTTTGACAAGGGCGACTACGAGCGCCTCAATGTGAACGGCTCGGGTATCTCGCTGGGCCACCCGGTGGGCGCGACCGGCGTGCGCATTCTGGCCACCCTGCTTCGTGAGCTCGATCGGCGCGGCGGCCGTTACGCGCTCGAGACCATGTGCATCGGCGGCGGCCAGGGCCTGGCTGCCGTGTTCGAGCGCACCTGAGCGGCTCGCCCCCGAGGCGCTCACACGTCGCACCCCGTCCCCTGAACCGAGGCATATGCAGATGGACCTGTACAAGAACTTCCCCATGCGCTTCGAGCGCCATGACGCTGGCGTGCTCGAGATGATCTTCGACGGCCCCAACCTCAACGCGGTCGACGCCGAGGTGCATGCCCGTCTGCCCGATGTTTTCGACGTGGTCGACAAGGACCCTGAGACCCGCGTTCTACTGGTGCGCGGCGCGGGCCGTGCCTTTTCTGCCGGCGGCAGCTTCGAGATGATCGACGCGCAGATTGCCAGCCATGAGGTGAGCATGCGGGTCTGGCGCGAAACTCGCGACCTGGTGCGCAACATGATCGACTGTCGCAAGCCGATCATCTCCGCCATCCACGGCCCGGCGGTGGGCGCGGGCCTGATCGTGGGCATGTTGGCCGACATCTCGATTGCCGCCAAGACCGCCAAGATCGTCGACGGCCACACCCGTTTGGGCGTGTGCGCCGGTGACCATGCCTCCATGGTCTGGCCGCTGCTGTGCGGCATGGCCAAGGCCAAGTACTACCTCATGACCTGCAAGCACCTCTCCGGCGAGGAGGCCGAGCGCATCGGCCTGGTGTCCTTGTGCGTCGACGACGAGCAGTTGCTCGACGTGGCGCGCCAGCACGCGCGTGAGCTGGCCGAGGGCGCGCAGGAGGCGATTTCGCTGACCAAGTACTCTCTCAACAACTGGTACCGGTCACAGTGGCCGATCTTCGACGCCTCGTTGGCGCTGGAATTCCTGGGCTTCACCGGGCCTGAGGTCAAGGAAGGCCTGGCCTCCCACCGCGAGCGGCGCAAGCCCAAGTTCGTCTGATTCCAGCTGATTTGATCTGATTACCCGATGTACCCGTTCCTGTCCGACCTGCGGGTCGTCGAGTGTGCTTCCTTCATCGCCGGTCCGTCCTGCGCGCTGCATCTGGCCCAGATGGGCGCCCAGGTGATTCGCATCGACCCGATCGGCGGCGGCATGGACTTCAACCGCTGGCCGGTCTCGGCCGACGGCCGCAGCCTGTATTGGGAAGGGTTGCAAAAAGGCAAGCGTTCGGTCGCCATCGACATGGGCCGGCCCGAAGGCCGCCAGCTCGCGGTCGACCTGATCACCGCGCCCGGACCGGACGCGGGCCTGTTCGTCACCAACTACCCGCAACAGGGCTTTTTGTCGCATGAAGCGCTTGCGGCCCACCGGCCCGACCTGATTACCGCCCGTGTGCTGGGTTGGCGCGACGGCGCCCCGGCGGTGGACTACACCGTCAACGCCGCCCTGGGCATGCCCTGGATCACCGGCTCAGACCGCAACGCCGAGGAGCCCGTCAACCATGTGGTGCCCGCCTGGGACCTCGTGACCGGTGCCTACGCCGCCTTCGCCCTCATGGCCGCCGAGCGCCACCGCCTGCGTACCGGTCAGGGCCAGGAGGTGACCGTGCCCCTGTCGGACATCGCGCTGTCCTGCCTAGGCCACACCGGCCAACTGGCCGAGGCCCTGACCACGGGCGACCGCCCCCGTTACGGCAACGCGCTTTTTGGCGCCTTTGGCCGCGACTTTGCTACCGCCGACGGGCAGCGGGTGATGGTGGTGGCCATCACCGCTCGCCAGTGGAGCGGCCTGGTGAAGGCGCTGGATCTGCAGGCACAGGTGGCCGCCATCGCCACGCAGGTCCATGCCGACTTTGCCGAGGAAGGGCAGCGCTTCACGCACCGGCTCGCGCTGTTCCCGCTGTTCGAACAAGCCATCGGGGCGCTGAGCCTGGCGCAGGCGCGCGAGCGCTTCGAGGCGGGCAGCGTGCTGTGGTCCAGTTACCAAACCCTGCGTACCGCAGTCGATACCGACCCGCGTCTGGCGCTGGCCGCGCCCTTGTTCGAGTCGCTCGAGCACCCCAGCGGCCTGCGCTACCCGGCGCCTGGCGCTGCCGCCACCTTTCACGCCACGCCGCGTCTGCCGGTCCAGCGTGCGCCTCACCTGGGCGAGCACACCGACCAGGTACTGGCCGAAGTTCTGTCCCTGTCCCCCACCCGCATCGGCCAATTGCACGACGCGGGCCTCATCGCCTGAAGGCCAATCACGTGAGCGCGTCCTCCCCTCTGATCCAGCAACTCCAGGCCGCTGCAGCGGCTGCCCGCGCCTACCTGGCCGATACCCGGCGGGTGGTCACCCAGCGCTGCACCGAGGGCGGCAAGCCCCAGGCCGCCTTGCTGCAGGCGCACCAGCGTGCGCTCCATGGCCTGGCCTGGGTGGCGACCACCGTCGAGGCCATTCACAGCGCCGCCAGCTGGGGCGAGCGTCTGGCCGCTCAGGGCCGCTTGCAGCAGGGGGAAGAACTGGTGTTGACGTTGGGCGTGGGCGAGTATCTGGCCCAGCTCACGAGCGGCATCCCGATGTCGCAGACCGAAATTTTCCGGCCGGCGGAACTGGGTCTGGCCGGTGCCGCTGCCGCCCTGGCTACGGAGCCTGCGGTCGCTGCCTTGATGGCCCGGTCCGCCGCACCCGATACCCGCCGCGCCTTGATCGACCACCTGCGCGCCGACCGTCCGATCAGCGAGACCTCCTTCGACGAGGACCTCGACCTCATTCGTGATCAGTTCCGCCGCTTTACCGAAAAAGAGATCACCCCGCACGCGCATGCGTGGCACCTGGCCGACGACCTGATTCCCGACGATCTGGTCGCCCAGCTTGGCGAGCTCGGCGTGTTCGGCGTGAGCATTTCGGGCGACTTCAACGGCCTGGGCCTGGGCAAGCGGGCGATGTGCATCGTGACCGAGGAATTGAGCCGGGGCTGGATTGCCGCAGGCTCGCTGGGCACCCGCTCGGAGATTGCGGCCGAACTCATTTTGTGTGGCGGCACGCCCGCGCAGCAGGCCCACTGGCTGCCCAAGATCGCCACGGGCGAGGTGTTGCCCACAGCAGTCTTTACCGAACCCGATACGGGCTCTGATCTGGGGTCGCTGCGCACCCGCGCCACCCCGACGAACAGTGGCTGGCGTATCGACGGCAACAAAACCTGGATCACCCACGCCTCGCGCAGCGACCTGATGACCCTCCTGGCCCGCACCGAGCCAGGCAGCACCGACCACAACGGTCTGAGCATGTTCCTGGCGCCCAAGCCACGCGGCACGCGTGACAACCCCTTCCCCGCCACCGGCATGGCCGGCGGCGAGATCGAGGTGCTGGGCTATCGCGGCATGCGCGAGTACGACATTGCCTTTGACGGCTTCGAGGTCGGCGCTGAAGCGGTGCTTGGTGGCGTGCGGGGCCAGGGCTTTCGCCAGCTGATGCAGACCTTCGAGGCAGCGCGCATCCAGACTGCCGCCCGGGCGGTCGGTGTGGCCGGCCGCGCCTTCGACCTGGCCTGGCGCTACGCCAACGACCGCAAGCAGTTTGGCGCGCCGATCATCGACTTTCCCCGTGTGGCCGACAAGCTGGCCTTGATGGTGGCCGAATTGGCGCTGGTGCGCGAACTGACCTACTTTGCCGCCGAGGAAAAGGACAAGGGGCGCCGCTGCGACGTGGAGGCGGGCATGGCCAAGCTGCTGGCGGCCCGACTGGCCTGGACCAATGCCGACAACGGCCTGCAGATCCACGGCGGCAACGGCTATGCGCTCGAGTATGAGATCAGCCGGGTGCTGTGCGATGCGCGCATCCTCAATATCTTCGAAGGCGCGGCGGAAATTCAGGCGCAGGTGATCGGCCGCGGGCTGTTGACCGCCGCCCGCTGAGGCGGTTGAGGCGGGCGTGGCGGGCGTGGCTCAGGCAGGGCCACGCTGAGACATCTGGGGTCTCGCCTTGCGGGCCCATGCCAGTGCCCGTGCTTGGCCCCGCTTTTCAGGTCGCTTGACCGGGCACCCGCGCCAGCGGCCCGCGCCGGATGGCGTAGACCGGGTCTTCCCGGTCCTTGCTGCCTTGGCGAAATTGGCCGGCCTCGGCCATGGTTTCGGCCACCCGGTCGACCCGGTGCCAGTCGTCGGCCACCACCCGTTCGGAGATACGCCACTGGCCCTCGCGGCGGGTGAAGCGGTCCACGAAGCGCAGCGCCCGCACCCGGGTGTAGTCCTGCCCCTCACGCTGAAAGGTGCGATAGGCCATCAGGTAGGACTCGGTGAAGGCGGTGTCACCCTCGACCTCAATATGCACATTGCCCATAAAGTGCATGGCGACGTCTTTGCCAGGGCGTACCTTCTCCACGATGGTCGCCCCCGCGTCGCGGCCCCAGGCACGCCAGGTGCCGTGGTCGTCCATCGCGTCCGGGTGGTAGCAGCTGTCAATCAATTGCGCATCGCAGCGGTCGACCCCGCGGCAGTAGCGGGTCAGCACATCGCGGATATCGCGCTCGTCCAGCAGCTGCAGCAGCCGGCGCTCGGTGGATGCGTCCAGCGTCATGCCGCATCGCCCTGGCCAGTCCAGACCAGCGCGCGCATCACCGCCGAGAAGTCGGGCACCGTCTCGAGTGCGAGCACGGAGTCGATCACCTGGTCGGCGGTGGCCTTTGTTACCAGGCCGTCGGTGAAGGCGCGAAATTTAGCCACCAGCTCCTCGTCGCTCATGTAGGTGCTGGGGTCAGGCGAGGGCGTACCCTTGGGGAACTGGCGATCGCCGGAGAAATCTTGCCCGCGCGCGCGGATGGTCACCCGCGACGGGCGGCTGGAGGCATTGCCCTCCATGGCACCGACTGCGTCCGGGTGGACTTCGAGGCGTACCTTGTCCCGCAGCGCCATCACCGAGGGGTCGAACACCACCTTCGGGTCCTGCCAGCGCGGGCCGGCGGGCACGCGGTGGGCCGCGACCGCCAGGCCGTGGGTGAAGCTGAACTGAGCGTCCTCTACCCGTGCAATCGTGTCGAAAGTGAATGAGGGCAGCACATAGGCCCATGCCTCGCCCCAGGCGGTGATGGATTCGATCTCTTCGACCCGAATGTCGTGCCGGTGGATCAGGTCGATGACGATGTCCAGCGGCGCATGCATCACACGGCAGTGCGGATAGGGCTTGAACAACTGACGCGAGGGGAAGCGCCAGTCGCTGCCCAGGCCCTCCACCAGCCCCTGGGAGTCCCAGCGCTTGGTACCGATGAAGCGCGGGTAGCCGAACTCGACGTCGTCGAGCATTTGCAGGTCGCCCCGGTGACCCAGTTCGGCCATTTCGGCGGCGGTGAGCGCCGACTGCGCCAATGCGCCAGCCAGCAGGTACTTGATGGTGGACGGCGGCGAGTGCCGCAGCCAGGCGCCATGGGCGTTGACTGGCGTGATGGCCGCGGCCAGGCCCAGCGCGTGGGCGATGGTGTCGGCCGGCAGGCCCTTGAGTTTGGCCGCCGACGCCGCGGCGCCGAAGATCGTGGCGCTGTAGCCCAGGATGGGTGCGGTGGTCACCTTGCCGTCCTGGTGGTCGCGGGTCTGGTCCATCACCAGGCCGAAGCGCACCGACATCTCGTGCGAGACCGCAGTCGCGGCAATCATGTCCTTGCCGCTGCGGCCCAGCGACTCGGCGGTGGCGAAGGCGCCGGGCAGCACATAGGGGCTCACATGGCCGGGCGGCATGACCGTATCTGCATCCAGGGTGTTGATCATTTCGCCGTTGGCGAAGGCCGCACCGAAGATGGACGAGCGCCGCCCGGTGCCGATCACGGTGGCCTCTCCGCCGGTGCCACCGATGCGCAATCCGGCGGCAATACCCTTATCGGACTTGGGCTGGCCCTTGGAGGCCAGCGCGCAGCCGATCGCGTCAAGAATGTCGCGCTTGCACTCGCGCACCACCAGAGAGGGCAGGGTGTCGAAGGTGGTGCGGGCGGCGAACTGCGCCAGTTGTTCGGTCAAGGTGGTCATGGGAATTCCTTCTCTCGCAATGGGTGGGGGCCCACAGGGCCGCAGAAAACAATACGCGGCCTCACGGCCGCTTCATGTGCGGAAACATGGCCTGGCGGGCCTGGTCGTCCAGGTCGGTCTTGAATTGGTAGCGGTCCTTGATTGCCAGTGCGCGCTGCACCGCGGGCCGGGCGTCGATGGTGTCCAGCAGTCGCTTGAGGTGGGGCAATTGCTCCCAGGCGTCCTCGCCTAAAGCGCTCGTCGCCGACTTGCCCCAGCCCCACACGGCCATGTCGACAATGCTGTAGTCATCTCCCACCATCCAGGCGCGGTCGGCCAGGTGGCGGTCAAGAATGCGCCAGTGACGCCAGGCTTCGAACTCATAGCGCTGCACCGCGTAGGGCAGGGTCTCGGGCGCGTAGCGTTTGAAGTGGATCGCCTGGCCGGTGTAGGGCCCGATGCCCGAAGCGGTGAACAACAGCCAGGACAGCAGGTCGCCGCGCGCCGCAGGTGCCGGCAGGAAGCGGCCCGTCTTCTCGGCCAGGTACAAGAGGATGGCGCTGCTGTCGAACACGGTGGTGCCGTCGCTGTCAACGATCACAGGCACCTTGGCATTGGGGTTGAGCGCGGTGAAGGCGGGCAGGTGCTGCTCGCCCTTGCGGGTGTCGACCGGGATTGCCTCGAAAGGCAGTCCCGCCTCTTCCAGAAAGAGCGAGACCTTGCGCGGGTTGGGCGCCAGTGAGTAATAAAACTTGAGCATCCGGATCCCCTGCGAAATAAAGGCCAGTAGAGGCGAACGAAGCCACACCCGAGGTGTGGTTCGGCCTAACTATGCATTATGCAGAAATAGGCCGGAGGCAGGCCAACCCGCCGCCTGGGTAAGGCTCAAGGCGCGCACATGGCCAGCAGGTCTTCGACCCGCAGGCGGGTGTCGAACTCACGCAGCGTTTGCAGCAGGGTCTGGGCACGCGACTGTCCCAGCACGCCAGCGGTGAGCGCCATGAACTTGGCGTCTTGCTGCGCCTCGGACAGCGGATTGCCCGGTGTCCCCAGCGGTGTGTCCACCAGCACCTGGTGTGACTCGCCGCCGCGCAAATGGACGGTGAGATCGGCCACAAACTTGCCGGGGTGCTGCGCATCGAGCTCGGGCGCCTTGACCACCTCGATGCGCTGCATCACAGCGCGCACCCGGTCCATGTCGATCGTGCCGGCCATGTAGTCCATGTGGCTGCGGTAGTCGTTGCCTAAGCCGAGCATCGCGAACGCCAGTTGCACCGGCAGGCTGAACTGAACGTCTTCGATGTTCCCCGGATTGAAGGTGTTGGCGTTGGAGCACGCCAGCAGATAGCTCGATGTCTGTGCCCGCACCGAGACCCGCTCGATCTCGTCAAGGCGATGAACGAAGGGCGCGATGGCGTCCAGGTAGGGGTGGATGCAGCCACAGCAGCAGTAGGCCTTGAGCCAGACCTGGTGGATCTGCAGCGGCTGCCCGGGCGCGAAGACCCGCTCGGGGGATTCGCCCGGCCCCCGCTTGACGAAGGTGGCGTAAAAGCCCTTGTGCCCGGTGAGAAAGGCCCGCGGCCCGGTGATGCCGGCCCGGGCGAGTTCGGCCGCCACCATGCCGCCACGCACGCCGATGCCCGATTGCGATCGCTTGATCGATCCGCCCGTGGAGGTGGGTTCCAAGGTGCCTGCGGCAAAGCTCAGCGAGCTGCCCAGTGCGTTGAGCGTCTGCGCGGCGCTGAGCCCGCGCAGCTTGGCGGCCACGGCAGCGCCGCCAAACACCGAGAGCACCGGATGCGGCTGGAAGCCGCTTTTGACCAGCTCGGGCGCGGCGAGCATGCCGATGCGGGTGTAGACCTCGTAGCCGGCCACCAGCGCCGGCAGGATGTCTTCCAGCGTGGCGCCTTGCTCCTGCCCAATGGCCAGCGCCGCCGGCACCACGCAGCAGGCCGGGTGGCTGTTGCTGGCCAGGTGGGTGTCGTCGTACTCGAAGCCGCTGGCATAGGTCGAATTGACAAAGGCTGCATCGGCCGCATTGAGGCGCAGCGCGCTGCCAGTGACCAAGCTGCGGCCCGGCGCCGCGTTGGCGCTGGCGTAGGTGAGAACCTGCTTGGACCAGGGCAGCTGCGAGCAGCCGATCTGCACCGCCAACTGGTCCCGCATCACGCGACTGACCGCGGCCCGCACACCGCTGTCGATTTGCGTAGCGTCAAATCGCTGGACGAAATCAACGGTGGCTTGCTCCAGCGGCGGGCAGTCCAGCGCCTCGATGTTGTCATGTGGGGTGTGAGGGGCGGTCATGGTGGGGCCTCTTGTTCTCTCTTTTTTGCTTCAGCGCGGGGCTGGCGGTGAGCTCAGGGTCAGGGTGAGGGTCAAGTTCGGTTCAGCGGCCCGATCAGGCGCCATCCCCGGGTGCCATCTCGGACGCCATCTCGGCCTGCAGCGCGTATAGGCGGTCGTTTCGGTCCCGGTGACCCCAGCTGCCCGTGGCGTTTCGCTTGCCGCCGAGCGCCAGCGCGCTGGACAGCGCTTCCAACACCACGGTGCGGTGTGCCACCCGCCACTGGCCCTCGCGGCGCTCGAAGCGGTCGACATAGCGCCCCCATCCCTCGCGCACCATGGCGTCCGAGGGGCCCGCCGCCGCTGCCGCGTCGCCGGTTGGCGGCACCAGCCGGCGACTGACGAAGTAGGTCTCGACCACGGCGAGGTCAGGGCCCTTGAATTCGATCAGGCTCTGGCCGAGGAAGTGCATCGAGTTGTCGACGCCCGCGAAGCGCTCGTCGAGCCAGGCGATGAAGCCGTCGACGCCGCCCCGGTAGTCGCCGTGGGCGTCATAGGCGTCTGGGTGGTAGCCGGTGCGCACCAGGTCCCAGTCGCCGCGGTCGACGCCGCGCGCATAGCGGCAGATCGCGTCGCGGATCTCGTCCTTGTCGATCAGTCGTCGCAGGGCGGGAGTGAGGTCGGGTTCGGTCATGGAGATGCCTCGTGTCTGTCGGTGTGGTGGGTCGATGTTGTCTAGGGTGCCAAACGCAGCAGAGCCCTGGCCGTGCTTGCCTGCTCGACGGCCTCATGCGCCTCGGCCACTTCGGCCAGGCTGAATTCGCGCGTCGCCGGGAAGCGCGGCGCACCTTCTCGCAGCCATTGGCTCACCTCGGTCGAAGCCGTGGCCTGCAAGGGCGCGGGCAGGTCGAACAGGGCAACGATCATGAGCGACAGCGCCCGCAGCTGCATGGGGTAGAAGGGCAGGGCCGGCGTCCTGTCGCCCATCGACGCATAGGCGGCGATGGTGCCGTAGGGTTTCATCAGCTCGGTCGTCGCCGCCAGGTTGCCACCGAAGTCCACCTCCACCAGGTGGTCGACACCGGCGCCAGCGGTGAGCGCGCGCACGCTTTGGGCGACGTCTTCGCGCCGGTAGTCGATCACCGCCTCAGCTCCGGCGCGCAGCGCCTCGGCCTGCTTGGTCTCGTCGCTGGCCGTCGCGATCACCCGCGCTCCGCCCCAGCGTGCGAGCTGGATGGCATAAAAACCCACTGCGCCGGCCCCACCCGTCACCAGCACTGTGCGCCCGCGCACCGCGCCAAAGCCGAAGACCGCACGGTGGGCGGTCAGAGCGGGCACGCCCAAAGTAGCGCCGGCCCGCAGGTCGATGCCGGGCGGCAGCGTCACTGCATGGGTTTGCGGCACAACGCAGTACTCGGCGCAACTGCCCCCTGGGCGCTTCCACGCAGCCCGGTGCAGCCAGACCGACTCGCCGACGCGGGCCGGGTCGACGCCAGCACCCACTGCGTCCACCACGCCACTGCCGTCCATGTGTGGCACCACGCGGGCAAAGGGAATCGGGCCGCTGCCGCCGGCGCGACGCCGCACGTCGGTGGGGTTCACGCCCGACCAGTGCACACGCACCCGCAACTCGCCGGGCCCGGGTGTGGGTGTCGCCATCTCCCCGATCCGCAGCACGTCGCGGGCGGATCCGGTTTGCTCGTACCAAGCGGCTTGCATCGGCGTCTCCTCAGGCGAGTTTCATCAGGCCAGGTTCATCAGACCCTGAAGTGCCCAGGGCTGCGGGCCGCAGGCTTCGACCCAATCCCGCCAGTCCTGGGCGGTGTCCAGGTCAAAAGCCAGCCCGGGCCGTTGCACCGTCTGGCAGTGCAGGGACAGACGGTCGGCCTCTTCGGTGTGCAGTTGTCGGCTATTCACGCCGTAGCGGAATTGGAACGCCAGGCCGCAGGGCAGCGAGAGCGCATTGGTACCGGTGCCGGCGCGGTCGGTGGCCAGCACCACGCCGTCTTGCGCCGCGAGTGATGCCAAGTCTTCGGCCGTGGCCAGTGGCAGGTCACAGGCCAGCACGATCAGCCGCTCGCCCTCCCGCCGACCCAGGAGTTCGCATGCATGCGAAAGGCCCTCATTCAGACCGGGGTGCGGCTCGCGCAGGGCGTAAGCGCCAGCGGCGCTGGCGCGGGCCAGTACCTCCTCACAGTGGCTCACCACGAGGGTACGGTGCGTGCCAGCAAAGCCGGTAGCCAGCGCCAGCGAGCGTTCGAGCAGGCGGGTGTTCAGGGCGCGCCGTGCATCGGGCGCAAGGTGCGGCGCCAGCCGACTCTTGCCGTCCGCCAGGGATTTGACCGGCAGGACCAGCCAGGGTGTCATGCGGCCCTCCGTCGGGTGCTGCTGCCCTGCGCCGCCGCTTGCTGCAGCCTAGCGGCCAGGGCGATCACGTCGCCGGCCAGGCCGGCTCGGTCGGCATCGCTCTTCATCACTGTGCCGGTGACATGGGGCGTCATGCCCAGGGCCGCAATCGCGTCTGCGGCACCAGCGTCTGCGGTGTCGATGACAAAGCCATCGACCAGGCCACGGTAATGCCGCGCCACCTCCAGCGCACTGGGCTCACGCCCGAGCTCGCGCATGATCTTGGCTGCCGGCCCTTTGATCGCCTGTCCACCGACGATGGGTGAGACCGCGATCACCGGCACCTCTATCGCGGCCAGGGCCTCGCGCACCCCGCCAATCGCGAGCACCGGGTCTATGCTGAGGTAGGGGTTGGACGGACAGATCACCACCGCCTCCAGCGCCGGGTCTGCCAGTGCTTCGGCGAAGGCAGGCGAGGGCCGCGCCTGCGCGGCGCCCTCGAAGCGCAGGCCGCGCAGCGTCGGCCGGCACTGCTGCCGAACGAAGTAATCCTGGAATTCGATCTCGCCCGCATCCGTCGCGACGCGGGTGCGCAGCGGGTCGTCGGTCGCAGGCACCATGCGGTGCTTCACGCCGAGGGCACTGGCTAACTCCCGCGTGGCCGCCGAGAGGGACAGCCCCCTGCCCAGCAGGCCCTTGCGCCGCACATGGGTGGCCAGGTCCTGGTCGCCCAGGCGGAACCAGGTCTCGCCGCCCAGGCGCGCCATCGAGTCCATGAAGCGCCAGCTCTCACCGGCGATGCCCCAGCCGGTTTCGGGATTGGCCAGGCCCGCCAGGGTGTACATCACGGTGTCGAGGTCGGGGCAGATTGGCAGCCCGAGGTGGGTGAAGTCATCCCCGGTGTTGACCACCGCCAGCAGCCGCTCGGGCGGCAGCGTTTGTGCAAGACCGTGTACGAGCTTGGCGCCACCCACGCCGCCTGCGAGCGCGATGATCATGCGGCGGTCTCCTCGCGGCGTTTCATCGGAACATGTCCATTTCGCGCGGACGCACCAGGTCCCGCGCCTTGCCGGTGCCTGCTCCCCAGGGGATGCCCGCCATCTGCGGCACACCGCGCACCACCACCACCGGCGTGCCCTCGTCGGCCTGCCCCATCAGAAGCGATGCGGCGGCGGCAACTTCATCCGCTTGACCCACCTCGGTGACCCGCAGGGTGCGCCCGTGGCGGTCTGGCCGGCCCCGCAAATCCAGCAGCGCGGGCATGCCGGCGGCGCCAATGGTGACGCCGACGGTGCCTTGGCGCCAGGCGCGGCCATGGCTGTCGATGACCAGCACGGCCACCTCGGCGCCGGTAGCGGCACGCAGCGCAGCGCGAATGCGTTCGCAGGAGGCGTCTGGGTCCAGCGGCAGCAGCAGCGCGGTACCTGCGCCTGCCTGCTGCACATTCGATTGGTCGATACCGGCGTTGGCCATGACAAAGCCCAGGCGGTGCTCGACGACGATCACGCCCGGGCGGCAACGCAGCACCTCCGACGACTCCTGCAGGATCAACTCCACCAGCCGCGGGTCCTTGTCGGCTTGCGCGGCCAGCTCGCGGGCGGTCGTCGAAGGCTGCACCGAGTCCAGCGTGACCAGCCGGCCCTCGGCCTTGGAGATGATTTTTTGCGCGATCACCACTACGTCGCCCGCCTGCAGCGTCTCCGCGGCTGCGCCCAGGCCGGCCACGATCAGTGCGCTCAGGTCGTCGCCAGGGTGCACCTCCGGCAGGCCGGGCAGGGCGAAGAGGCGCAATTGCGGGGGGCTCATCGCGGGCGACTGATGGCGGGCAGTTCAATACGTCGGAGCCTGCGCTCCGGTCACGCGCTGGGCAGGCCGGTGATGCGGATGCCGGTTCCCGGAACCTTGTAGCGGATGTTGATGGCAATCAGCACCGAGGTGAGCGCCTCCGCGGCGGCGGCATTGGCAATCGGGCCCGCGTGCACGCCGCGCAGCCCGACGTCACGCACCAGGCCGATGACGGTCTCGCGCGCGGGGATGTCGTCGCCGCACACCAGCACATCGCAGTCCACCGAATGGGTGAGGTCGCGCAGGTGATGTGCCGACACGTTCTGGAAGGCAGCCACCACGCGCACCGAATCACCGAGCAGCTTTTGCAGCGCGGCGACCGCAGAGCCGCCCTCGGGCAGTTGCACCCGGGCGACCTTGGGCGGCACCAGCGGCACGGTGGCGTCGATCAGGATCTTGCCGGCGAGCTGTTCCCGCAGGTCCAGGGCGGTGGCCTGCTGCACCGAATGTGGCACGGTGAGGATGGCGATCTGCGCCGCCGCAGCAGCGTCCCGGTTGTTGGCGGCTTCAAGCTGCGCCCCCGGCGAGAGCGCCGCAAGTTCTGCGCAGACCTGCGCTGACTTGGCTGCGTCGCGCGAGCCGATGATGACGCGGTGGCCTGCATGCGCCAGCCGGATTGCAAGGCCGCTGCCTTCGGCGCCGGTTCCGCCGATGACGGCGATGGTGTGGGGGGTGGGGGTCATATCGAGCTTACTTCCAGCGTGGGGGAGGGGGCCGCAGTCTGCGGCACTCAGGGGGTGGGTGAGGTCTGAGCCTGCGACACGCTGCGTGGGCGACGTGCGAGGGGCGTCAGCACCACGGGCGCGATCGGCGCCGCCGCGCGCGAGGCGGCGCAGCGCTCGGCCGGCGGGGTGCCGTACAGGGTGGAGCGCTGCGCCGGCTCGCGGCCTGCGCGGCGGATCAGGGCGTCCATGACGGCGGGCGGCATCTCTTGCCCGTGCACCGTGCCGGCCGCGCGCGAGATGCTTTCGTTCATCAGCGTGCCGCCCAGGTCGTTGGCGCCGGCTTGCAGGCAGGCCATGGCGCCTTCCGGGCCCATCTTGACCCAGGAGGTCTGGATATTGGCCAGCACCGGATGGAGCGCGAGCCGCGCCACCGCGTGCATCAGCACCGCCTCACGGAAGGTGGGGCCGCGCCGGGACAGGCCCTTGCGGTGCATCGGTGCCTCCATGTGCACATAGGGCAGGGGCACGAATTCGGTGAAGCCACCGGTGCGCGCTTGCAGCGCGCGGATCCGCATCAGGTGGCGCGCCCAGTGCACCGGCTTTTCCAGATGGCCGAACATGATCGTAGCGGTGCTGCGCAGGCCGACGCGGTGCGCGGTCTCCATCACCTCCAGCCACTGCGCGGTATTGAGCTTGTCGGGGCAGATGCGCGCGCGTACCTCGTCGTCCAATATCTCGGCGGCGGTTCCGGGCAGGGTGCTGAGGCCCGCGTCGCGCAGCCGGGTCAGAAAGCCCGCCAGGTCCATGCCGGTGGTCTGCGCGCCGTGCAGGATTTCCAGCGGCGAGAAGGCGTGCACATGCATCTGCGGCTGGGCCGCCTTCACGGTGCGGCAGATTTCGACATAGGTGTCGCCGGTGTAGGCCGGGTGAATGCCGCCCTGCATGCAGACCTCGGTGGCGCCGCGCGCCCAGGCCTCGGACACCCGGCGCGCGATTTCTTCTTGCGCCAGGTCGTAGGGCACGCCGCGCAGGTCCTGCGCGCCCCGGCCCTTGGCGAAGGCGCAGAAGCTGCAGCTGTACTGGCAGACGTTGGTGTAGTTGATGTTGCGATTGACCACGTAACGCACGGTGTCGCCCACCGTATTGCGGCGCAGTCGGTCGGCGGCCTGGCAGACGGCGTGGAAGCCGTCGCCGCGGGCGCCAAACAGGGTCACCAGGCCGGCCTCGTCCAGGGCCTGGCCGTCCAGGGCGCGGGCCAGGGCCTCGCGCAGCGGCCCGCCAGGGGTGCAAGGCTTGGTGGTCAGTGCGGGGGGCGCCATGGCCGCCGGCGGCGGCTCACCGGCCCCCGTCACCCAGGCGTCGCTGCGCGGGTAGCCTTCCGAATCCACCCGGTGGCGCAGCGTGGTTGCGAGCGCGGGGGCCTGCCAGCGGTCTGCGTCCTGGCACCAGGCCGGGTAGGCGGCCAGCCGCTCGACGAGCTCGTAGCCAGCCGCCTCGGTGACCTGGCGCAGCGTATTGATGGCGGGCCAGGCGCGCTCGGGATTCACATGGTCCGGGGTCACCGGCGAGATGCCGCCCCAGTCGTTGATGCCGGCCTCCAGCAGCCGGCCGAAGCTGGCGTCGGAGAGGTTGGGGGGCACCTGGATGTTGGCCTGCGCGCCCAGCACCAGGCGGGCTGCGGCCACCGTCCACAGCAGGTCGTCCAGGTCGGGTTCGGCGCAGCCGGCCATGCGGGTGCCGGCCTTGGCGCGGAAGTTCTGCACGATCACTTCCTGCACATGGCCGTGGCGGCGTTGCAGGTCGGCAATGGCCAGCAGCGCCTCGACCCGTTCCTGGCGGGTTTCGCCGATGCCGATCAGGATGCCAGTGGTCATCGGAATGGCCAGCGTTCCCGCGGTCTCGAGCATGGCCAGACGCACTGCAGGTGTCTTGTCCGGGGAGCCAAAGTGCGGGCCGCCACGCTCGCACAGGCGGTCCGATGTCGATTCGAGCATCAGCCCCTGCGAGATCGAGACCTCGCGCAGGCGCAGCATTTCCTCGCCGCTCATCACGCCGGCGTTCACATGTGGCAGCAGGCTGGTTTCCGCCATCACCAGCGCGCACATGGCCGCCAGGTAGTCGGTGGTGCTGCTGTAGCCCAATTGGGCGAGGTCTTCCCGCGCGGCCTCGTAGCGCAGCTCGGGCTTGTCGCCCAGAGTGAACAGGGCCTCCTGACAGCCGGCGGCCTGGCCCGCACGGGCAATGGCCAGCACCTCCTCAGGGCGAAGGTAGGGCCGTTGCACCTTGGACGGCGTGGTGGCAAAGGTGCAATAGGCGCAGCTGTCGCGGCACAGGCGGGTGAGCGGAATGAAGACCTTGCGCGAATAGCTCACGCGCGAGCCATGGGCGGCGATGCTCTGGGCGCGGGCCTGAGCCAGCAGCTCGGTTAGCGGCTGCCGGGTCAGGGCCTCGGTCAGGCTGCGTGCGTCGCTTGCCTGGCTCACCGGGGCGTCTCCACGTCGCAGGGGCCTTGCAGTTCCGCGCCAGAAGACGCGGCACAGGGCGGCACCTGGCGGTGTCTGGCGGCGGTCGTGCGGAAGTTGGGCATGGGGCGTCTGTACAGGGTCCGGCACCACCGAACCGGGTGGCGGTGGTTGGAGGGGAGGTTAGGTGCCCCCTGTAGGAGCGTCCAATGATGTTTTCGGATAGGGCCTATCGGATCTGCGAATGACCTGCGGAAGGTGGCCTCAGGGTACGCCCGGATGCCGGGTTGACGTACACGATGCATCATGCAGCGCCACCCCCGGGCTGTCGCGCCCGCAGGCGCCAGACGGGCGCTACCCATGTACGACCTCACCCAGCTCAAGACCCTCGTCACCGTGGTGCAGGAGGGGCATCTCACCCGCGCCGCAGAGCGGCTGCATATCAGCCAGCCCACGGCCAGCCACCATATCCGGGCGCTGGAGGCGCATTTCGGCCTGACCCTGTTTCGCCGCACTGCCCGGGGCCTGGAGGTCACCCCCGCCGGCCAGCGCATTGCCGAATGGGCCGGCCAGGTGGTGCAGGCCTCGCACGAGCTCAATGAGCGCGCGCGCCAGCTCGCCGGCGTGCCGGCTGGCCGGCTGTCCATCGGCACCATTGCCAACCCCCGGCTGCTGGCCTCCCTGGCCAGCGCCATGAAGGTGATGCGTGAACGCTTTCCCATGACCGAGCTGTCGCTGGAAGCGGGCAACACCCGCTCGATCCGGCAGGCGATCAAGGCGGGCGAACTGGATGGCGGCGCCATCGTGGGCACGGTGCGTGGCGATGATTTGGTCTGTCACCCCATGGGGGCGCTGGACTATGTGCTGGTGGCGCCGGCCGCCTGGCGCGATCGGCTCGAGCATGCCCGCCCCGCCGAGATTGCGGCCCAGCCCTGGGTGGTCACCGGTGGCGGCACCCCGAGTCAGGAGCTGATCGAACGCCTGTTTCGGGAAGAGGGTTTGGATATTCGCGGCGCGGTGGAAGTGAGCAATGCGTCTTTGCTTCGGGCCATGGTGGCGGGCGGCATGGGCATCGGCTTTGTGCAGCGCATGGAGGCCAATGCCGGTGCTGCTGCAGGACGGTTTTACGAGTTGTCCCAGTTCCAAGCCTCGCTGCCCCTTAGCTTTGTCCACCGCTCGGCGCAGGCGGCCGACGAGGTGCTGGCCTGCTTTACCGAGGCGCTGGGCGAGGCCTGGCACGGTCTTGCCGGCGCAGACGTAGCCGACCCGGGTGTACGAGATTCGGTGCCTTGATATTGCGTATTCAAATTCACCATTGGACGGCGCTGCCCGCCCTTTTTAAGCTGCAAGCTCCCCTTCGAGCGCCGCTCGCAAACAGGATTTGTTCATGAAATTTGGCTTCGCCACGTATGGCATTCGCCCTGACGACATCGTTCCCCTGGCCCGCCATGCCGAAGGCCTGGGCTTCCACGGCATTTGGCTCGGTGAGCACATTCTGGAGCCGCGTGAATTTGAGTCGGCCCACCCGCATGACGAGGGCAAAACCTTTGTGCCGGTGCACACCGTGGCCCGCAAGATGTATGACATGTGGACCATGGTGGGTGGCATTCTGGGCGGCACCGAAAAGCTGACCGTCACCACCGGCATTTATCTGATGTCTCTGCGCCATCCGGTGGCGACTGCACGCGCAGCGATCACCGCGCAGCAGATTGGCGGCGGACGCTTCCAGCTGGGCATGGGCGCCGGCTGGTGGAAAGAGGAGTCCGAAGGCCTGGGCATTCCCTTTGAGCAACGCCATAAGCGTTACAACGAGGCGGTGCCCTTGCTGCCACGCCTGTTCAACGGCGAGTGGGTCAGCAACGACGGGCCGCACTTCCCTTTCAAGGAACTGCGCGTGACCGAATGGCCGGTGCGGGTGCCGATGGTATTTGGCGGCACCATGCCCAAGGCGCTGGAGCGGGCCGCGCGCGTGGGCGACGGCTGGTACGGGCCGATGGTGCGCCCCGAGGAGGCCATTGGTTACAAGCAGGCGATTGACAAGATCCGCGCCGACGCGGGTCTGACCACGCCCTACTCCTTCCAGGCTCGCGTGTGGGGCGAGCCGTCCAAGGAGCAGATGCAGCCCTATGTCGACGCCGGCTTCGACACCCTGGTGGTGCCCTCCGAGACGCTGCAGGGCCGGCTCGATTTCGAAATGACGCTGGATCAAAAGCGCCGCCGGCTCGACGAGATTGCGAAGAACCTGGGCGTGGGCCGCTGAATCACCCAGCCGGCGTGAAGCTGAGGTCACGCCAGAGGTCAAGCCAGGCGTTCGGGCGAGTCCGCGCAGGGCACGAGACAACAACAAAGAGGAGACAACATGGATCTGGGTATTGCAGGCAAGCGCGCGCTGGTCATTGGCGGCAGCCAGGGTTTGGGCCTTGCGGTGTGCGAGCGTCTGGCGCAGGAGGGAGTGAACCTCCTCATCTTCGCGCGCGACGCGGCTCGGCTGGCCGCCACCGCCGAATCGCTGCGTGCGGCGCACGGGGTCTCGGTCGAGACCTGCTCCGGTGACATCACCAGCGCCGAAGACGTCGACCGCCTCGGGGCGCAATCGGCGGCTCTGGGCGACGTGCAGATTCTGGTGCTCAACACCCCGCGACCGCCCAGCCCCATGCGCGATTTTCTCGACGAGACCGAGCAGGACCGCTGGGACCAGGCCTATCAGCAGCAGCTGCATGGCGCGCTGCTGATCCTGCGCCGCATCACCCCCCTGCTGGTCGCCTCGGGCTGGGGACGTGTCGTCGCCATCACCTCGGCCAGCATCAAGCAGCCGATGGTCCGGCATGCCCTGTCGACCATCTTCCGCGCCGGCGTGCAGGCGGCCCTCAAGCACCTGGCGCTCGAACTGGCGCACACCGGGGTGACGGTCAACGCGGTGGCGCCGGCGACGGTCATCACCCCGACCTTCAGCACCTTCCACAACCTGGAAGAGCGCATCAAGTCGGTGCCGATGAAGCGGGTCGGCCAGCCCGAGGAACTGGCGGCGATGGTGGCCTTTTTGGCCTCGGTCCATTCGGGTTTTATGACAGGCGAAAACCTGCAACTCGATGGTGGTCAGACCCGCGCACTGGTCTGACCTGGTTCTTTTCGTTGTTCCCTGGTTCCCCCGTCTTTCATTTGGAGGCACGCATGTTCAAACGAATGTCCCTTTTGGCCCTGGCGGGCCTTGCCCTGGTGAGCGCCGCAACCGCTCAGACCTTTCCCAGCAAGCCGATCACGGTGGTGGTTCCCTTCAGCGCCGGGACGACCACCGACGTCAACGCCCGCGAGTTCGCTCAGGTGCTCTCGGCAATTGCCAAGCAGAACGTGATCATTGACAACAGGTTGGGCGCTGAGGGAGCCATGGGCGCACAGGCGGTGCTCAATGCGCCTGCCGACGGCCACACCGTCATGTTCACCAGCAACTCGCTGACCGTGCTGGACCCGCTCATGAAAAAGAGCATGCCCTATGACGCGGTGAAGGACTTCGCGTCAGTGTGCACCTTCGCACGTACCAGCAATGTGCTCAATATCACCGGGGCGTCCCGTTACAAGACCGTGGCCGATCTGGTGTCTGCTGCCAAGGCCGACCCGGGCAAGATCACCTTCGGCTATGCCAGTACGGTGCAGCGTCTGGCGGGCGAGCTGTTCATGCAGTCCGCGGGCATCAAGCTCACCGGCATTCCCTACCGCTCCAGCGTGCAGGCGCTCACCGACGTGGGCGGCGGTCAGGTCGACATGATCTTCATTGACCATGTGTCGGCCATGCCCTTCTATCAAACCGGCAAGGTGCGCGCACTCACCCTGGCGGGCTCGCAGCGGCTCAAGGCCCTGGCGGATGTGCCCTCTGCCAGCGAAGCGGGCGTGCCTGGCTACCAGATCCAGGTCTGGTTCGGTTTCTACACCTCAGCGAAAACGCCGCCGGCGGTGCTCGCCCAGCTGCGTGACCTGATGTCTCAGGCCCTGAAGTCCCAGACCGCCCAGACAAACATGGAAAAGCGTGACCTGATCCCGCTGGTACTGTGTGGCGACGCGCAGACGCGTCTGTGGAACGAGGACCTCGGCGTGATGCGTCAAGTGGTCAACCGCGCGGGCATCCAGCCCGAGTGAGGCGGGCGCCCCGAGGGGCGCGCCTACCTGCCGCGCCCTTGTGGTGGGGGCGGGGCGTACATCGGGCGATCAGGGCGTGAGCACCACCCGACCGCGCAGCCCGCCCTGGTTCACCAGCGCATAGGCCTCTTTGGCCTGCGCCATCTGCAGCACCCGGCCGACGCGCATGGCCAGGGTGCCGTCCTGCATCCGATCGACCAGCCAGCGCAGGACCTGCTGGTTGCTGGCCTCCTGCAGCACTGACACATGGGTGTGACGGATATCCTCTCGTTGGATGTCCTGGCTGCCTCGCAGCGACACCATGGCGCCGCCCTGGCGCACCAAGCCGGCCGCGATGTTCCCGAGCAGGGCGGCATCGACCGCGCCGTCCAGGCCGGCCGGGTAGCGCACCCGTACCGCGGTGGCAAAGCCTTCACCGCGCGGCACTAGCTCGTGGGCGCCCAGGCGGGTGAGAAGTTCACGATCCTCGTCCTTGGCGTCAGCCACCACATGCAGACCGGCGCGTCGGGCCAGCGCGATCACGAAGCCGCCCACCGCACCGGCTGCGCCTGTCACCAGCAAGGAGGCGCCCACGGGCAGGTTCATGAACTCAAGGCACATCCACGCGGTCAGGCCGTTCATTGGCAGGGTGGCAGCGGCTACCAAGTCGGTGCCCGCTGGCAGTGGCGCCACCGAGGCCGCTGGCAGGCAGACGAACTGCGCTTGCGCGCCACCCTGTGGCCGACGCGGATTGACGATGCCGATGACTGATTGCCCCGTGCTGAGCCCTTGCACGCCCTCTCCAATGGCGACGACTGTGCCGGCGAGCTCCATGCCGGCGATGTAGGGGGGCACCAGATCGCGCATCCGGGCGGCCTGGCTGCCGCCGAGCATCAAGAGGTCCGTGGGGTTGACGGTGGCGGCTGCTACCTGCACCAGCACCTCACCCGCCTGCGGCTGATAGGCCGGCACTTCCATGACCCGCAGAACCTCGGGCGAGCCGAAAGTCTCGAAGGCGACGGCGCGTCGGTGGGAGGGGAGGGGAGCGGGCATGATGGGGTGTTCTCCAGAGGGGGCGAGCGAGTAATGCATGATATATTTTGATCGTTCGTCCGGCAAGTTTTGGCAGGCTACCGCTGCCGCCTCTGGGTCGCCGGCAAGAGGATTCGAAAGGACTGTGAGATGGATCTCGGACTGAAAGACAAGGTGGCCATCGTCACCGGTTCGGCGCGCGGCCTCGGTGCTGCCACGGCGCGTCGCCTGGCCCAGGAGGGCGCCAAGGTGGTGATCACCGACATCAATGGTGAACTCGCGAACAAAACCGCCGAGGCCCTGCGGTCCGAGGGCTTGCAGGCCCACTGCGTGGTGGGCGACATCACCAAACAGGCCGACGTCGAGCGGCTCGTCCAGGAGACGGTAGCCACCTTTGGCGGCGTGCACATCCTCGTGAACAACGCGGGCGCCCCGCGCGACAAGTACCTGGTCAAAATGAGTGAGGACGACTGGGACCTGGTGATCAACGTCATGCTCAAGGGCGCGTTTCTCGCCAGCCGTGCCGTCATGCCCAAGATGATCGAGCAGGGCTGGGGCCGCGTGATCAACATCAGCTCCCGCGCCCACTTCGGCAACCCGACGCAGGCCAACTACTCCGCTGCCAAGGCCGGTCTGATCGGCATGGCCAAGGCGCTGTCGATGGAGGAGGGGCGCTACGGCATCACCGTCAACTGCGTGGCGCCTGGCTTCATGGAAACCGAGATGATCCGCGCGCTCGACACCTACGAGGTGTTGAAGGAGCGTGCGCTGGCCGTGCAACCGGTCAAGCGCTCGGGCCGACCGGACGACGTGGCCGACGCGGTGGCCTTCCTGGCCAGCGAGCGGGCCAGTTTCATCTCGGGCGAGGTGCTGCATGTCACCGGCGGCCGTTACGGCTGATAGGCGGGGAAGCACATGACTGTCCTGCAAGGCATTCGCGTCCTCGACCTGGGCCGCTTCATCGCCGGCCCGTACTGCGCCGCGCTGCTCGCCGACTACGGCGCTGACGTGATCCGCGTCGACCGTGTGGGCGGCGCCGAAGACCGCACCATCTTGCCGGTCTCCTCGCAAGGCGAGGGCGCACAGTTCCTCCAGGTCAATCGCAACAAGCGATCGATTGCACTGGAAATCGACACCGCCGACGGACAGCAGGTGCTGCATGACCTGGTGCGCCGCGCCGACGTTGTGATCGCCAACATGCCCCCGCGCACGCTCGTCAAACTCGGTCTGGACTACGAAAGCCTGCGGCGCATCAAGCCCGATGTGATCCTCACCGCCTCCACCGCCTTTGGCACCAGCGAGGCGGTCAGTGACCGTGTGGGTTTTGACGGCGTGGCCCAGTGCATGAGCGGTGCGGTCCATATGAGCGGCCTGCCCGATCATCCGGTGAAGATGATGGCGCCGGTGGTCGACTTCGGCACTGGTATGGCCTGCGCGCTCGGCACCATGATGGCGCTCTACGAACGCAAGACCAGCGGCATGGGTCAGGAGGTCGGCGCCTCCCTGCTTCGCACCGCACTCACTTATTCCAGCGGCAGCCTCATTGAGGAAGCCGCGTTGGGCGTCGATCGAAAGGCCACCATGAACCGGGCGCCGCACTACGCGCCCTCTGACATGTTCCGCTGCAGCGACGACCGATGGATCATTGCGCAGGTGATCGGCGCCGGCATGTTCAAGCGGTGGGCCCGCGTGGTGGGCCGCCCCGAGCTGGCCGACGATCCGCGCCTGCAGGATGACCTGGCCCGCGGCGAGCATGGCGAGGAGTTAAGCCGCCTGATGGCCGACTGGTGCGCGGTGCGCACGCGGCCGCAGGCCCTCGCCGAGTTGGAGGCCGGGCGCGTGCCCGCAGGAGCCGTCAACTCCCCGCGTGAGGCCCTGGCCGATCCCATCATCGCGGCTGCCGACGCGCTGCGCCCGATCGACTTCCCCGGCCTCCCGCGGCCTGTGCCACTGACCGCAACCCCGGTGGAGCTCTCGCGCACGCCGCCCAGCATCCGCCGCCGGCCGCCCTCCTGCGGCGAGCACACCGACGAGGTGCTGCAGGAGATCGGCTATTCCGCGGAGGCGATCGCGGCGCTGCGCGCCAAGGGAGTGGTCTGATGGCTGATGCCACGCAGACCCCCGAGCCCGTGCGCATCACCCCGGAGCTGCTGGCCCACCTGCGCACCTGGGAGGGCCGCAGCGAATCCTTCGAAGAGCCCGCGGGCGCCGCCCCGGTGCGCGCCCTGGCTGCGACGCTGGACCGGGATGCCGACACACCCGCATCTTCCGGCGCCGCCTTGCCGCCTCTGTGGCATTGGCTGTATTTCCTGCCGCGCGCCCCGCAGCGCGAGATTGGTGCCGACGGTCACCCGCGTCGCGGCGGCTTCCTGCCGCCGGTGCCGCTGCCGCGCCGCATGTGGGCTGGCGGCCGCCTGCAGTGGCATGCGCCGCTGCGTGTGGGCGACGCCTTGGAGCGCAGCACCCGCATCGAGTCGGTCACCCACAAGTCCGGGCGCAGCGGCGACCTGGTCTTCCTGCTGCTGCGCCACGAAGTCCGCGCTGGCGGCCTGCTCGCGCTGACCGAGGAACAAGACATCGTCTACCGCGCGCCTGCGCAAGCCGGCGACCCAGTGCCGGCGCCTCAGGCGGCGCCCAGCGACGCCACCTGGTCGCGCGAAATCGTGCCTGACCCGGTGCTCTTGTTCCGCTTCTCGGCGTTGACCTTCAATGCCCACCGTATCCATTACGACCGGCCTTATGCCACCGGCGCCGAGGGCTACCCTGGCCTGGTGGTGCACGGCCCGCTGATTGCTACCCTGCTGGCCGACCTGGCCCGGCGCGAGCGGCCCGAGGCCCGTGTGACCGGCTTTAGCTTCCGTGCGGTTCGACCGACCACCGATCTGCATCCGTTTCGGGTTTGTGGTGCGCCCGCGGTAGATGGACGCAGTGCCCGCCTGTGGGCACAGGACCATGAGGGCTGGCTCACCATGCAGGCGGAAATCCAGTTCGGGTAAGTTGGCAACCGAGCCCGCTTCCCGATGGCTCTGCTCCTGGTGGCCTATCGCTGGTGACCCCGGCCGCCGCGGGCGACGACTCAGGCAGACGTGAAACCATGACTTCTCTCATTACTCGCGCACGCAGCTTCCTCTTCGTTCCCGCTTCGCGTCCGGAGCGCTTTGCCAAGGCACTGGCCTCTGCCGCCGACGCCGTGATTCTCGACCTCGAGGACGCGGTAGCCCTGGATCAAAAGGCGCAAGCCCGTGAGCAGCTCTCGCAAGGGCTGGCCGCATTCACCCCTGAACAAGGGGCGCGCGCCCTGGTCCGCATCAATCCCGCCGATACCGAATGGCACGCCGACGATCTGGCCCTGCTCGCGCCTTGGGTGGCGCGCGGCCTGGGCGGTGTGGTGGTGCCCAAGGCCGCTTCGGCGCAGGGTATCGCCGCCCTGGCCGCCGTGCTGGGCCCGCTCGCCCGGCTCGTGCCTCTCATTGAGTCGTTGGAGGGGCTGGACGCGGTCGACGCCATCGCACGTGCGCCGCAGGTGGCTCGCCTGTCCTTCGGCCACCTGGACTTCCAGCTCGATCTGGGCATGCGCTGCACCCCGGAGGAGCCCGAGCTCACACCGGTGCGCCTGGCGCTGGTAGCGGCCTCACGCCGCGCGCAGCTGCCCGCGCCGGTCGATGGGGTGACGGTCGACACCAGCGACGAGGCGCGGCTGCGCGCCGACGCCCGGCGCGCACGTGCCTTCGGCTTTGGCGCCAAGCTCTGCATCCACCCTGCGCAGGCCGGCCCGGTCAACGAGGCCTTCTCGCCCACGGCCGCCGAGGTTGACTGGGCCCGACGCGTTGTCGAGGCCGACGCGGCCCACCCCGGTCAGGCCTTCAGCCTGGACGGCAAGATGGTGGACCTGCCGGTCGTCCGGCTGGCACGGCAGACGCTGGCCCAGGCCGGTCTTGTGGGCGCCTGAAGTCGCTCACTGCGACCGGACCACCCCCAGTACCCGGACCATGCGAACCACCCGAACGACCCGTTGACCCTTCGGCTAAGCCAAGATCCCACTCGACATATCCAGCGAGCATCACGATGACCACCCCCACCTCCACGGGCGTTGCCCCCAGAAGCGCGGTCACCCGCGAGGTCTTGCACACCCGCAAGATCGACTTCACTGCCTACCAGCGCAGCGACGGTCTGTTCGAGATCGAGGGCCGGGTGGTCGACCGCAAGACCGTGGACTTTCATCACCGCGAGGGCCGCTCGGTGCCCGCTGGCGATGCGATCCACGACATGGGCGTGCGCCTTGTCTACGACCTTGGCATGGTGGTGCGCGAAATCGAGACCTTCACCGACTACGCGCCTTTTTCTCATTGCCCTGAGGGTGGCCGTGCGCTGCAAACCCTGGTGGGCCTGCGCATGTCCAAGGGCTGGAACAGCGAGGTCCGAAGCCGCCTCTCCGGTGCGCGCAGCTGTACCCACCTGATGGAAATTCTCACCCCGATGGCAACCGCTGTCTTTCAGTCTCTGGGCTTCCTCCTGATCAAGGGTCCTGATCGGGTCGATGAAAACGGCAAGCCGCGCCAGATCGACGGCTGCTATGCCTATGCCTCTGACGGCCCGCTGGTTCTCAAGCGCTGGCCGCAGTTTCACCGGCCGGCACCGGCTTCGAGCGACAGCGCGAGCGGCGGGCCGGCGTAACGCCACGCAGCAGTTCGACGACCGCGCAGTACTCGTGACCGGTGCCGCCAGCGGCATCGGCACCCTGATGGACTGGACTCCCGAGGCCTGGGAGCGGGTGCTCGCAGTCAACCTCGACGGCACCTTCAACGCCTGCCAGGCGTTTGTGCGTGCGATGCAGTCGGCCAGCCGTTCAGGCGCGATCGTGAACATCTCCTCCACCGCAGGTATCCGCGCCCTCCCCAACCGGCTGGCGTATGTGGCGGCCAAGATGGGCGTGTCGGGCATCACCCAGGCCATGGCCGTGGAACTCGGGCCCATGGGCATCCGGGTCAACGCGGTCGCGCCCGGCCTGATCCGCACCCCTATGATCGCCAGCACCCTGGCCGACCCGAGCAAGGCCGAGGGTATCCGCGCCGCCTATCCACTGGGGCGGGTGGGTGAGCCCGAGGAGGTGGCGGCGGTGGTCGCCTTCCTGCTTTCGGACGATGCCAGCTTCGTCACCGGTGCGGTGGTCCCCGTGGATGGCGGTAACACCGCCGGGCGGCCCTCTCACTGAGGCCACTCAATTGCCTGCTGGGGCTGACCTGTAGGCGATTTGCTCTTGGCCTTCTCCCCTCAAACTTCTCTTTTTCCCATGGCCTGCAGCGCAAAGGCCAGCGAGCGTCGCACGCCAACGCCAACCGAGGGCAGCAAAGCAGGTCAAATGGAAAAGGGCCCACGAGGGGCCCTTGACTCTGGTCGGGTGGCGCCTACTTCTTCGCGTAATCGTAAAAGCCCCGTCCCACCTTGCGGCCCAGGCGGCCAGCGTCGACCATCTCCTTGAGGAGAGGCGCCGGGCGGTACTTGGGGTCGCCAAAACCTTCGTGAAACACGTGCATTACCGCCAGCAGCGTGTCCAGGCCGATCATGTCGCACAGGGCCAGCGGGCCGATCGGGTGGTTACACCCCAGGCGCATGCCGGCGTCGATTTCCTCGGGGGAGGCCAGGCCCTCCTGCAGCACGAAGATGGCCTCGTTCAGCATGGGGCAGAGGATGCGGTTCACCACAAAGCCCGGCGCGTTCTTGACCGTGATCGGGGTCTTGCCCACCGCCTGGGCAAATTCCACTGCCACCTGGTGGGTGGTGTCGGAGGTTTGCAGGCCGCGGATCACTTCCATCAGCGCCATCACCGGCACCGGGTTGAAAAAGTGCATGCCCACGCAGCGCTCGGGGTGCTGCAGCACCGCGGCCATTTGGGTGATGGAGATGGACGAGGTGTTGCTGGCAATGACCGTATCCGGGCCGACCACCTTCTCCAGATCGCGCAGGATGCGCAGCTTGAGTTCCAGGTTCTCCGTGGCAGCCTCAATCACCAGGCCACAGCTGGAAAGGTCGGCCTGAGAGGTGGAGGTCTTGATGCGTGCCAAGGCCTGGGCCTTGGCCTCAGGTGTCAATTTTTCCTTTTGCACCAGCCGGTCGAGGCTGCCGCTGATGGTGGCTACGCCCTTATGCAGGGCCGCGTCCGAGATGTCGGTCATCGTGACGTCTAGGCCGGCGACGGCGCAGACCTGCGCGATGCCATTGCCCATGGTGCCGGCGCCGATGACGCCAATGTGTCGAGTGCTCATGGTCGAAAAATTTGTGGAGGGAAAAGAAAGAAGTTGCGGCTGTGGTCGTTGCAGGCTCAGGTGGGGGTTCAGGTGCGCTCTCACGTGCCGCCGCGCGAATGCCTAGGAAGGATTTTAGGGCGCGTCACGCCTTGGCTTTGGGATCGCAATACCCAGTGCGAACCTGCAGGGTTGAATGCCTGTCTGGAGCACGTGGTGCACCTGGTTCTTCATCGCGTGAGCACCACCGAAGCACCATTGGCGCCCAGCCCCAACACCGCGCTCAAACCGACCCGCGCGCCTTCGACCTGCCTGCCCGCGGCCTCGCCCCGGAGCTGCCAGGCCAGCTCGCACACCTGCAGCACGCCTTGGGCCGTGGTGGCCTCGCCAAACGAGAGAAAGCCGCCACTGGGGTTGATCGGCAAGCGGCCGGCGAGGCCGTATCCGCCGTTGGCGACCAGGCGGTCCGACTCACCCGGCTCGGCAAAGCCGAACAGCTCGGGCCAGGCCAGCACATGCCAGGCGGTGTTGTCTGCCATCTCGATCAGGTCGACGTCGGCATGCGATACGCCGGCCTGGGCCATGGCGCGCTGGACCGCGCCCACCACCTCGCTGGTGTGTGAAACGCCGGGCAACAGCGTTTGTGAGACGGTGGGTATGCGCGCGGCCGGGTCGCCAAACTGGCCGGTGGCAGCGGCGCAGCCGGCCACCCGCACCATCGGGCCGCCGCGTTGGCGGGCTTGTTCTTCTGTGCCCAGTACCAGAGCAGCGGCGCCGTCGCTCACCGCGCAGATCTCCAGCAAATGCAGCGGGTCGCTCACCACCGGGGAGGCCAGCACCTCCTGCACCGAGCAGGCTTTTCGGTAGCGGGCCCGGGGGTTGCCCAGCGCGTGCTGGTGCATCAGCGAAGAGGCGGCGGCGAAGGTCTCCGCGCGCGTGCCGAAGTCGTGCATGCGTCGGCGCGCCTCCAGTGCCCAGTAGGCCGGGTTGGTGGCGCCCATCGCCACCCAGCGCAGGAAGTCCGGGTCACTGATGTCGTCGGCCAGCCCCGGCGGGCGGGGGATGAAGCCCTTGGGCATGCGCTCGGCCCCCACGGCTGTGGCGACATCGCACTGGCCGCTGGCAACCATGGCGTAGGCCTCGTGGATGGCAATCGCCCCGGCGGCGCAGCCACCGCCCACGTTGATCGCGGGAATGCCGCTCTCGCCTCCCGCCTGCAGGATTTCATTCGCATGCAGGCCCCAGCCCATCCCGCCTTCGAAGCGGGAGCTGGCAGCGACCAGGCCTTGCACGTCGGCCCAGGCCAGGCCCGCGTCCTTCAGCGCCTCGGCCAGTGCGTCAAGTGCCAACTGCAGTTGGGGCTTGTCTGGGAACTTGCCCCAGGGGTGGGCGCCCGCGCCCAGCACGTAGACCGGCCTCATGCGAGAGCTCCCTCGGCAGCAGTGGCCGTGGATATGGCGAGCGGCCTGAATTGGAAGGTAAGCACCTCACGTCCCTCGGCGTCCCGGAACAGCACCCCCGTGGTCAAAGTCACCGGCTCGCCGATGCGCCAGTCCTGTGGCGCACGGCCGGTGAGCATGGCCATGACCCGCAGGCCCTCGGGTAGCTCGATCAGGCCCAGGGCGTAGGGGGCCCAGTCGTCCATGACGAAGAGCGGTGGTGGCCGGTAAGCCTGCACCGTGAAGCTGTACACGGTGCCGTGGGGGCCCAGGAGAATGTCCTGTGGCGCTTTGTCAGTGCAGCGCGGATGCCGGCAGCTGAGGCTGCGCGGGAAGTACACCGAGCCGCAGCCGCGGCAGCGTGAGGCCAAAAGCCGGGTGGCGTCGCCCTGGCCCTCGAAGAGGCCCTGCACGACTGGCGCAGCTTGCATGGCGCCGCTCACAGCGAAAGAATGTCGCGTACTTCGCGCATGTACAGCGTGCCGCTGGTCACATCGGTCACATGCACTTCGTGGCGCACGTAGCGGCGCTCGCGCTTGATGAACTTGTCGATCGCCCGGGTGGTGATGCGCACGGTGGCGCCCACCGGAATCGGCTCGAGGATTTCCGAGTCGTGGAAGGTGTGGATGGAGCCGACTGCGAAGGGCTTGGTGTGGTCAAACTGCACCGACAGCACAAAGTGCGAGACCAGCAGCGGTGGCACCACCGCGGGGCCGAAGGGCGACTCACCTGGAATCTGCCAGGTGTTCATCTTCCAGCCCTCGTACCAGGGGTTGAAGTCCTCCACCGCATCGGCGTAGAGAATGACGAGTTCGGGCGTGATGTGCAGCTCGCGCGAGAGCTCGTCGCCGATGGTCACCATGTCCCAGTAGGTCTGCGACTCCTCGGCCAGGCTGTCCACGAAGTCACGCACCTGACCGACCTGGATCTCGGTCATCGGAGTCAGGGCGTCGGTAGCGGGGAGAGTTTTGTTCTCAGTCATTCGATTGCTTCCTTCAGACGCCCACGTCCACTTCGACCCAGCCCACGGTTTTCTTCTCGCCGGCCTCGTTCTCGGCCCAGACGTCGACGGTGAAGCGAAAGCCCTTGCCCTTGGGAGTTTTCTCCCGCACCACGCCGTGGGTGGTGATCACCTCATTGGCCAGAGTCGAGCCGACGTATTTGCACACCACCCGCGCGCCGCGCAGGAAGTTGGCGCCAAAGTGGTTCACGCACATCTCGGCGATATAGGCCGAGGACATCTCGCCGGTCTGGATGGGGGCGGCCAAGCCGGTCTGGGCGGCATACACCGGGTCCCAGTGGTTGGGGTTGAAGCGCCCCCAAAGGCGGGAGCCCATGAGCTGGATCAGGGCGCGCTTTTTCACGCCGACCAGTGGGTGGCCCACCGGTGTGTCCCGCGTGATGAGCCCGTGCACGGGGCGTCCGAGGAGGGTGTCTGTCATGGAGTCCTTTTCGTGGGTCTTGTCGGGGTCCGGCGTCGCCCGGCCGGTTGCGGCCCGTGCGAAGTCGGTTGGTAGAGGTGAGAGGGTGCTGGTGCTTCAGGCCGTGAGCCCCAGCCGCTCAATCGCGATTTGCGTGAGCAGGAACTTGCGGGCGCGGCCCGAGGGTGTGGCGGGTATGTCTTCGGCGCGAATCCGCAGCACATGGCGCGGCACCTTGAAGCGGGCTACCCGTTCGCGGCACAAGGCCAGGATGTCTTCGTCGCTCACCTGCGGCGACTCGCGCAGCACCACGAAGACCACGCCGACCTCGCCCATGCGTTCGTCCGGGACCGGCACGACATGGGCCTGGAGCACGGCGGGGTGGGTGACCAGCAGGTCTTCCACCTCGGTGGGCATCACGAGCTCACCGCCACAGCGGTAGGACTCCTTGCGTCGGCCCACCAGGGTGAGGTAGTCGTCGGCGTCAATACGCCCGAGGTCGCCGCTGCGCAGCCACCCGTCCGCGGTGAAGGCCTCGGCAGTCGCCTCCGGCTTGTTGTAGTAGCCAGCGGTCACACCCGGGCCCCGGGCTTGCAGTTCGCCGACCTCGCCTGGGGCCACGATGTGGCCAGTCTCGGGGTCAACCACGCGGTAGGCCACTAAGCGGCCGCCCAGGGCCGGGTCACCCGCGGGGCCCACATCGCGCAGACGGCCATTGGTGGTGAGGCGCCGCTCGGCCGGATCATCCGGGCGGGTGACGGTGCTGGAGGCCGTGACCTCGGTCATGCCGTAGCCGGTGGTGAGTTCCACGGGGCCGAGCCACTCGTCGATCTGCGCCCAAAGGGTGGCCGGTGAGCGGCCGCCCGAGGAGATCATCGAACGCAAGGAGGGCAGGGCCCGGCGACGCCTGCGCTGCTCGTCGACCAGCGCCAGCGTCATGGTGGGAATCAGCAGCACGTCGCTGGCCTCATGCCGCTCGATTCCGTCCAGCGTCTCGGCGGCGTCAAAGCGCAGCTGCGGCACGATGGAGCCGCCGACGAAGAGCGCCGCCAGCATGCCCTCCACATAGCCGTAGACGTGGTACATCGGCAGCGAAAACAAGATGCGGCGGCCGTCTTCGAAGGCGCGGCCCCAGGCGCTGCCGAAGGCGGTGCGCAGCATCATGTCGTGGGTGATCATCACGCCCTTGGGCGCGCCGGTGGTGCCGGAGGTGTAGATGATGTCGCAGTTACTGGCGGGGTCGCGCTGCGCGATCGGCTGCCAAGTGAGGCCGACGCCGAAGTCCTGCAACTGCGCAGCGCCCTCGCGGGGGCCCGGCCCTTCCCCCGTAGGAAACACCACTACCTGCCGCAGCCTCGGGAAGGTCTCGCCGCCGCCTTGCTGCGCCCAGCCCGGTGCTAGCTCGTCGAGAAACTGCTCGTAGTTCAGGCCCCTGAACTGGTCCATCGTGATCAGCAGCACCGCGTCGGACTGGCGCAGCACATAGCCCAACTCGTCGCGCCGGTTCAGGAAATTGATTGGCACGCATACCGCGCCAGCCCGCGCAATCGCGAGCTTGGTGGCGACGAAGGCCGGGTAGTTGGCCATGAGCAGACCGACGTGATCGCCGGGTCGGACACCCGCAGCAGCCAAGCCTGCAGCCAGCTGCTCTGACTGGGCCTTGACCTGCGCGTAGCTCCAGCGCCCCTCGTCGGTCACAACGCAGGGGCGCTGTGGGAACTCCGCCGCGATAGCGTCAAAAAGCTGGTCGAGTGTGCGGGCCTGCCAGGCTGGAAAGCGCAGGCGCAGGGCCTCCTGGCGCTGCGAGACAGGAACTGCGGCGGCGGAAAGAGGGGCGGTGCTCTGGGATGTGTGCATGGCAGGCTGGCACTATAATACTCACCGGTAGCCTTGTCTACCGGCTGGGATAAGGGTATTCACCGATGAACTTTTTGCGGCGGGTCGGATTTTCATACCTAGAATATCGAAAAAATACCGGCTAGTAGCTTGAACTACTGCCTGGAAAATTGCTGAAGCCGCCGGGACCGTTAGCGCCAGGTGGCCACCCAAGGGATAAGAGATGCAAGAAGTAGATGCGATCGTGATTGGCGCCGGCTTTGCCGGGCTGCGGGCCCTGCACACGCTGCGGGGACAGGGCAAGAAGGTGCTGGTGCTCGAGGCCAGCGACGGCATGGGCGGTGTCTGGTACCACAACCAGTACCCTGGCGCCCGCTGCGACGTGGAGAGCTACGACTACTCCTACAGCTTCTCTCCGGAGTTGGAGCAGGAGTGGCGCTGGAGCGAGCGCTACGCCACCCAGCCCGAAATCCTGCGCTACATCAACCACGTGGCCGACCGCTTCGACCTGCGCAAGGACATCTTGCTCAGTACCCGCATGACCGAGGCGCGCTACGACGAGCAAGCCGCCCGCTGGACGATCACCGCGGTGGACGGCCGCCAGTGGAGCGCGCGCTACTTCGTGATGTGCGTGGGCCAGTTGTCCACCACCAAAGCCCCCGACTACCCCGGGCAGGCCGGCTTCAAGGGCCGCATCATCCACAGCGGTGTCTGGCCCCGTGGCGAGACCATCGACTTCACCGGCAAGCGCGTGGCCATCATCGGAACCGGCTCGTCGGGCATGCAGATGACGCCGGTGATCGCCAAGCAGGCGGCCCACCTCACGGTTTTCCAGCGCACCGCCAACTACAGCATTCCCGCGGCCAACACGCCGGTGTCGGAGGAAGAAGACCGCCAGGTCAAGGCCCAGTACCGCGAGCGCCGCGAGCGCGCCTGGAACTCTCCCACCGGCCTCGGGTTTGCAGTGAACCGCCAGTCGGCGCTAGAGGTTAGCCCCGAGGAGCGGGAAAAGGTCTATGAGGCGGCCTGGCACCGGGTGGGCTTTGGCTTTGCCCTGGCTTATTACGACATCTTGCTCAATGCCGAGGCCAACCAGACCGCAGCCGAGTTCATCCGCCGCAAGATCGGGTCGGTGATCGACAAGCCCGAGGTGCGCGAGAAGCTCATTCCCCGCGGTCACCACTTCGCTGCGCGCCGCCCCTCGGTGGACAGCGGCTACTTCCAGGCTTTCAACCGCGACAACGTCGAGCTGGCCGACGTGAAAGAGTCGCCCATCGTGGAATTCACCCCCGAGGGCATCCGCACTGCCGCCAAGCTGCACGAATTTGACATCGTCATCTTCGCCACCGGCTTTGACGCTTTCACTGGCTCTCTTTTCAAGCCCAGCATCGTGGGCCGTGAGGGCATCACGCTGCGCCAGAAGTGGGAAGACGGCCCTGTGACCCAACTGGGCGTGTCGGTCTCCGACTTCCCCAACATGCTGATCGTGGTCGGCCCAGGAAGCCCCTCGCTTTTGAGCAATGTGATGGTATCCATTGAGGAACAGATCGACTGGCTGGCGGCTCTGATCAAGACCATGGACGCCCAGGGCATCGTTGAATTCGAGGCCAAGCCCGAGGCCGAGCAGGCCTGGGTGGCGCATGTGAACGAGCGCGCCCGCGAGACGCTCTATCTCACCACTGACTCTTATTACAACGGCGCGGAGGTCAAGGGCAAGGCGCGTGTCTTCATGCCTTACTCCGGCGGCGTACGCGGCTACCGCCGCCACCTGCGCGAGTGCGCCGAGCAAGGCTATTCCGGCTTCGCGCTGCGCAAGACGCCGGCGGCCCGCGCCGCGAAATCGGAGGCGCCGCAGGCGGCCTGAGCGATGCAACTCGATTTCGACGGTCAGGTGGCGGTGGTCACAGGCGGCGGGGGCGGCATCGGCCGCGCCGTCTGCGTGGCCCTGGCACGCCTGGGCGCCCGGGTGCTGGTGGTCGACCTGGACCGGGCCGCCGCCGAGGCGACGGCCGCTGAGGTGGTGGCTCGTGGCGGCGAGGCTCAGGTGGCGGTGGCCGACGTGAGCCGCAGCCAAGACGTTGCCGCCTATGTGGCCCAGGCCCTGCAGGCCTGGAGCCGTATCGATGTTTTTATGAACAACGCCGCCTGGCAGGGCCCGATCCATGACCTGGTGGACTACCCCGAGGATCTGTTCGACCGGGTGATGGCCATCAATGTTCGCGGTGTCTTTCTGGGCCTGCAGCATGTGCTGCCGGTGATGATCGCCCAGGGCCGTGGCGC
>CANFQF010000005.1 GCA_947449025.1 Comamonadaceae bacterium | reverse complement strand
GCTGGCCGCCCGTATCCAGGCCCGTCTCAATGCCCTCGACACCGAGGACGTGCGGGCCCTGGCCGCCGCCGGCGCCGAGATCCGCGGCTGGGTCGAGGCCCAGCCCTTCCCGGCTGACCTCGAGGCCGCCATTCGCGTTGCGTTTGATACCTTGTGTGGCAGCAACCCCCAGGCCAGCTTTGCGGTGCGATCGTCGGCGACGGCCGAAGACCTACCCGACGCGTCCTTTGCGGGTCAGCAGGAGACCTTCCTCAATGTGGTGGGCATCGACCAGGTGCTGCACAAGATGAAGGAGGTCTTTGCCTCCCTCTACAACGACCGCGCGATCAGCTACCGGGTGCACAAGGGCTTTGCCCATGCCGATGTCGCCCTGTCGGCGGGCGTGCAGCGCATGGTGCGCTCCGACCTGGGCGCCGCCGGCGTCATGTTCACCATCGACACCGAGTCCGGCTTCGAAGAGGTGGTCTTCATCACGGCCAGCTATGGCCTGGGCGAGACGGTGGTGCAGGGCGCGGTCAACCCCGACGAGTTCTATGTCCATAAGCCCATGCTGGCCGCGGGCAAGCAGTCGGTGATCCGCCGCAACCTGGGCTCCAAGCTGATCCAGATGGTCTTTGCCACGCCCGAGGAAAAGGCGGCCAGCGGCAAGCTGGTCCGGACCCTGGACGTGCCGCTGGAGCAGCGCAACCGCTATTGCCTCAGCGATGCCGATGTGCAGCAGTTGGCCCGCTACGCGGTGCTGATCGAAAAGCACTACGGCCGCCCGATGGACATCGAGTGGGGCAAGGACGGTCAGGACGGTGAGCTCTACATCCTGCAGGCGCGGCCGGAGACCGTCAAAAGTCAGGCCCAGGGCAAGGCCGAGTTGAAATACAAGCTCAAAGGCAAAGGCGCGGTACTGGCCGAGGGCCGGGCCATCGGCCAAAAAATCGGTACCGGCCCGGTGCGTATCGTTCACAACCTGTCCGAGATGGACAGTGTTCAGCCCGGTGACGTGCTGGTGGCCGACATGACCGACCCCAACTGGGAGCCCGTGATGAAGCGCGCTAGCGCCATCGTCACCAACCGGGGCGGGCGCACCTGCCACGCGGCCATCATTGCCCGCGAACTGGGCATCCCGGCGGTGGTGGGCTGCGGAGACGCGATGGAGTTGCTAAAAGACGGCACCCTGGTCACCGTCTCCTGCGCCGAGGGCGACACCGGCCGCATCTACGACGGCCTGCTCGAGACCGAAGTCACCGAGGTCCAGCGCGGCGTCATGCCGCCCATCAAGACCAAGATCATGATGAACGTGGGCAATCCCCAGCTCGCCTTCGACTTTGCCCAACTGCCCAATGAGGGCGTGGGCCTGGCGCGGCTGGAGTTCATCATCAACAACAACATCGGGGTGCACCCCAAGGCCATCCTCGACTACCCCAACGTCGACCAAGACCTCAAAAAAGCGGTGGAGTCGGTGGCACGCGGCCACGCCTCACCGCGCGCCTTTTATGTCGATAAGGTGGCCGAGGGCGTGGCCACCATCGCCGCCGCCTTCTGGCCCAAGCCGGTCATCGTGCGCCTGTCGGACTTCAAGTCCAACGAGTACCGCAAGCTCATTGGCGGCTCTCGCTACGAACCCGAGGAAGAAAACCCCATGCTGGGCTTTCGCGGCGCGGCCCGCTACATCAGCGCGGATTTCGGCGAGGCTTTTGCGATGGAGTGCGAAGCGCTCAAGCGGGTACGTGGCGAAATGGGCCTGACCAATGTGCAGGTCATGGTGCCCTTCGTGCGCACCGTGAGCCAGGCCCAGCGTGTGGTGGCACTACTGGGCAAGTTCGGCCTGAAGCGGGGCGAGAATGACCTCAAAATCATCATGATGTGCGAAATTCCCAGCAACGCCATCCTGGCCAATGACTTCCTGCAGCACTTCGACGGGTTCTCCATCGGATCCAATGACCTGACCCAGCTCACTTTGGGTTTGGACCGCGATTCCGGCCTGGAGCTTTTGGCGCACGACTTCGACGAGCGTGATCCGGCGGTGCTGGCCCTGCTCAAGATGGCCATTACTGCCTGCCGCGAGCAGGGCAAATACGTGGGCATCTGCGGTCAGGGCCCCAGTGACCATCCTGACCTGGCCCAGTGGCTCGCTGCCGAAGGCATTGCTTCGATCTCGCTCAACCCCGACAGCGTGATCGACACCTGGCAGCGGCTCGCCGCGGCCTGATACGGACCAGGGTGGCCCATGTCCCCGCGTGAGCCGTCCCCCCCGGCCTACTCCCTGGGTCGCCTGCACCGAAACCTGGTGCTGTATGTGCTGGTTCTGCTGCTGGCTCTGGGGGGCTTGCTGCAGGCCGAGGAGGCGGGCCTGTCTCGGCGCTGGCTGGGCCCCTTGTTCCTCTTTGCCTCGGTCATGATGTATGCGGCCGTGGGCATCTGGTGCCGCACCACGGACCCGCATGAGTATTACGTGGCCGGTCGCCGTATCCCGGCGATGTACAACGGCATGGCCACCGCTGCCGACTGGATGAGTGCAGCGTCCTTCATCAGCCTGGCGGGCGCGCTCTACTTGCAGGGCTTTTCCGGCATGCCAGGTGCGCCGGGTGGCATGGCCTACCTCATGGGATGGACCGGCGGCTTTTGCCTGATCGCGCTGCTGGTCGTGCCCTACCTGCGCAGCCTGGAACTCCACACCGTCCCCGACTATTTTCAGTTGCGCTATGGCGGCCGTTGGCCGCGCCGTATCGCTGCGATGTCGGCCGTTTTGTGCTCGTTTGTGTATGTGGTGGCACAGATTTATGGCATCGGCCTCATTGCTTCGCGACTGACCGGGGTCCAGTTCGAGATCGGCATCCTGCTCGGGCTCGGTGGCGTGCTGCTTTGCTCGTTTCTGGGGGGCATGCGGGCCATCACCTGGACCCAGGTGGCCCAGTACGTGATCTTGCTGCTGGCGTTCCTGATCCCGGTGTCCTGGCTGGCCTACAAGCAACTGGGCAACCCGCTGGCGCCGCTCGTCTATGGCCAGCAACTGTCCAAGATCACCGCCCTGGAAAAGGAGCTGTCGGCCTCGCCCGGCGAGCAGTCGGTCCAGGCCGCCTACCGGCGACGGGCCGCCGAATACCGAGCCAAGCTGGCCGATGTCGAGGCGGCGCTGATTGCCGAGCGGACCGAGGCGCGTGACCGGGTTCGCTTGCTCAAAGCGACCGGCGCCAACGCTTTGGAGGTGGCCGAGGCCCAGCGGGACCTGCAGAACCTTCCCGCCAATGCGAGCGCGGCGCGGGAGCAATGGGCCAAGCTTATCGTCGACAGTGAGCAGCGGGCCCGACCGCTGGGTGGCTTGCCCCCGCATGGGCAGGCCTTCGCGGGTGACCCGCAGGGCACGCCGACGGAGCGGGCCCAGTTCGACACCTCGCGCCGTAACTTTCTCGCGTTGACCCTGTGCCTGATGCTGGGGACCGTCGGACTCCCCCACCTGGTGACCCGGTTCTACACCGCGTCTTCGGTGGCCCAGGCCCGCAGTTCTGTGGCTTGGGCGCTTTTTTTCATCGGCATTCTCTATGTCAGTGCGCCGGCCTTGGCTGTGATGGTCAAGTTTGAAGTCATGAGCGGGTTGACCGGCATACGCTATGAGTCCTTGCCCGCCTGGATCGTGCAATGGGGCCGGGTGGACCCCTCTCTCATCTCCGTGCGCGACATCAACGGCGACGGCATCGTTCAGTTTGGCGAGATCCAGTTGGGGGCAGACATCGTGATGCTGGCGACGCCAGAAATCGGCGGGCTGCCTTATGTGGTGTCGGGCCTGGTGGCCGCCGGGGGTCTGGCCGCCGCGCTGTCCACTGCCGACGCGCTGTTGCTCACGCTCAGCAGCGCATTGGTACGAGACCTTTATGCACAGGACGTGAGCGACCGCGCGACGCCGGAGCAGCGGGTGGTGCTTTCCAAGTTCGCCTTGTTGGCCATGGCCGTGCTGGCTGCCGTCGTGGCGATGTTCAAGCCTTCGGACATCCTGAGTCTGGTGACGGCTTCCTTCTCGCTGGCTGCCAGCGCACTGGTGCCGGCCATGGTCGCGGGGATCTTTTGGTCCGGGGCCACGCCCTTGGGCGCGGTGGCTGGCATGCTCACCGGCCTGGGGACGACGGTGTTCTACATGGTCGGCCATTCGAGCTGGTTCCTGGCCTGGTCCGGTCGAGCGGCTGGCCTGGATTGGTGGGGCATCCTGCCTGTGGCAGGCGGCGTGTTTGGTGTCGCGGCGGGATTGGCGGCGCTTGTCGTTGCCAGCTGGCTCGAGCGGGCGCTCGGACAGACGGGGACGGTGCGGGATGTCGGCTGAGGCCTCCTGAACGCCTGCTACAATGGCCGGCTTTGCCTTGCCACACTGCGCCTTCGGGGTTGTCCCGAGGGCAGGGCGGGTCCTCCACGCAGGGGCCCACCCAGGGCTGGTCCCCTCGGGGAACAGACCCACAGCAGGTGGCTTTTATCCTCAAGGAGTATCCATGCGTCACTATGAGATCGTATTGCTGATCCACCCGGATCAGAGCGAGCAGGTTCCCGCCATGCTCGAGCGCTACAAGGGAATGATCACCGCCGGCGGCGGGAAGATCCATCGCGTCGAAGACTGGGGCCGTCGTCAACTGGCCTATCAGATCAACAAGCTGGCCAAGGCCCACTACCTGTGCGTCAACATCGAGGCCGATCAGGCTGTGATGGCTGAACTCGAGCACGCCTTCCGCTTCAACGACGCCGTCCTGCGTCACCTCACCGTGGTCAAGAAGAAGGCTGATACCGGCCCTTCCTCCATGATGAAGACCGTCGAGCGCGAAGAGGCCCGCAAGGCCCAGCAGGCGGAGCTGCAACAGGGCTGATGCGCCGCCCGCGCGCGTGAACCAGGTTCTTCTGAGCGCCGCCATCGCCGAGGCCAAGCCTCTGCGGTATACGCCGGCCGGATTGCCCGCCCTGGACCTCCAACTCGATCACGAGTCCGAGGTCACAGAGGCAGGTGGCAAGCGGCAGGTCAAGGCAGCAATCAGGGCCGTGGCCTTCGGGCCGCAGGCAGAGACACTGGTCAGACAGGTGATCGGCAGCCAGTGGCGATTCACCGGTTTCCTGGCCACCCCGCGCAACGGCAAGCACCCCGTGCTCCATATTCAAGAGTTTCAACCCATCTGATTTTTCGAGAGGTCCCCTCATGGCCACGTTCAAGAAATTCAACAAGGACAAGCGTCCCAAGCGCAACACCCAGTCCCTGCTGTTCAAGCGCAAGCGCTTCTGCCGCTTCACCGTCGCTGGCGTCGAAGAGATCGACTACAAGGACGTCGACACCCTGCGCGACTTCATCGCCGAAAACGGCAAGATCATCCCGGCACGCCTGACCGGCACCCGCGCGATTTACCAGCGCCAACTCAACACCGCCATCAAGCGCGCCCGCTTCCTGGCCATGGTGCCGTACAGCGACCAGCATCGCATCTAAGAGGAGAACACCATGGAAATCATTCTGCTCGAGAAGGTGGTCAACCTCGGTGACCTGGGCTCCATCGTCAAGGTCAAAGACGGCTACGCGCGCAACTTCCTGATCCCCGGAGGCCGCGCTCGCCGCGCCACCGCCCAAAACAAGGCCGAGTTCGAAGCCAAGCGCGCTGAACTGGAAAAGGCCGCTGCCGCCAAACTCGCCGAGGCGCACGCCCAAGGCGAGAAGCTGGCCGGTACAACCGTGAAGCTGACCCAGAAGGCGGGCGTTGACGGCCGTCTGTTCGGCTCCGTCACCAACTTCGACATCGCCGAAGAACTGGGCAAGACGGGCTTCCCGGTCGCCAAGGCTCAGGTGCGCATGCCCAATGGCCCGATCAAGACCGTGGGCGACAGCACCGTTTCGGTGGCTCTGCACACCGACGTCGTGGTCGATATCACTGTGACTGTCTACGGCGAGACGGCCTGAGCGCCCACCGCCTGCAAAAAGCCGCCTTCGGGCGGCTTTTTCTTTGCTTGTTCCGTGCTTTTCCCCTGCTTGGACACTGCTTATCCACAGGGTTGTCCCGTGACCCGGCGGCCCCGCCGGCATACCATGCGGGACTAGGTGAAATGAGATGTCTGCAGTATTGACCCCCGTCGAAGACGATTTCCCGCGTGACCGCGAGGTGGCGCAGTTGCGGGTGCCACCGCACTCGATCGAAGCCGAGTCCAGCGTACTGGGCGGCCTGCTTTTGGACAACGAAGCCTGGGATCGCATCGCGGATCTGCTCACGCCAGGTGACTTCTACCGCTACGAGCACCGGCAGATTTTTGAGGCCATTTATGGTTTGGTGGAAGGCAGCCGCCCGGCGGACGTGATCACCGTGTTCGAGGCGCTGCAAAGCCTGGGCAAGGCGGAGGAGGTGGGCGGCCTGTCCTACCTCAACTCGCTGGCCCAGTACGTGCCCAGCGCCGGCAACATCCGGCGCTATGCGGAGATCGTTCGCGAGCGGGCCATCTTGCGCAAATTGGTCAGTGCCTCCGACGAGATTTCCACTGCCGCCTTCAACCCCAAGGGCAAGGCGGTCGACAAGCTTCTGGACGAAGCCGAGCAGAAGATCTTCGCCATCGGCGAAGAAGGCTCGCGGATGAAGGAGGGCTTCCAGGACATGGGGTCCCTGGTGGTTGAACTTCTGGACCGTGTTCAGGAGATGGCCGACAACCCCAATGACATCACCGGGGTGCCGACCGGTTTTTACGACCTCGATCGCATGACGTCCGGGCTGCAGGCCGGCGACCTGATCATCCTGGCTGCGCGCCCCTCCATGGGCAAGACCTCGCTGGCCATCAACATCGCCGAGCATGTGGCACTAAACGAAGAGCTGCCAGTGGCGGTGTTCTCCATGGAAATGGGGGCCTCACAGCTGGCGGTGCGTATCGTCGGCTCGATCGGCCGCATTGACCAGGGCCATCTGCGCACGGGCAAGCTCAGTGACGAGGAGTGGCCCCGTCTGACCGAGGCGATCGAAAAGCTGCGCAATATCCAGCTGCATATCGACGAGACGCCGGGTCTTACGGTGAGCCAGTTGCGGGCCAACGCGCGGCGCTTGGCGCGCAAGTGCGGCGGCAAGCTGGGGCTGATCGTGGTCGACTATCTACAACTCATGAGCGTGTCCGGCAGCATGAGCGACGAGAACCGCGCGACTGCGGTGGGCGAAATCTCCCGTGGCCTCAAGATGCTGGCCAAGGAGTTGGGTTGCCCGGTGATCGCACTGTCGCAGCTCTCCCGTGGCGTGGAGGCGCGCACCGACAAGCGGCCGATGATGTCCGACCTGCGTGAATCCGGCGCCATCGAGCAAGATGCCGACGTCATCATGTTCATCTACCGGGACGACTACTACAACAAGGACTCCAAGGAGCCCGGAGTCGCCGAGGTTATCATCAGCAAGCAGCGTAATGGCCCCACCGGCACTTCCAAGCTGGCCTTCCTCAAGCCCCTGACCAAGTTCGAGTCCCTCGCCAGTGGTGGGGGCGGCAGCGACTACTTTTGAGCCCGTGGGCAGCGCCTGTGCGCAGACAAAGAAAAAGGGCCGGTGACGGCCCTTTTTTCTAGCTGGGAGGTACCTGCCCTCAGAGCACCTCGGAGGCGAAATCAGCCAGGCGCGAGCGCTCTCCGCGTGCCAGGGTGATGTGGCCGCTGTGCGGCCAGCCCTTGAACTTGTCGACCGCGAAGGTCAGACCCGAGGAGCCTTCGGTGAGGTAGGGCGTGTCGATCTGCGCCAGGTTGCCCATGCAGATGATCTTGGTGCCCGGGCCGGCACGCGTGATCAGTGTCTTCATCTGCTTGGGCGTGAGGTTCTGCGCCTCGTCGATGATCAGGTACTTGGTCAGGAAGGTGCGGCCGCGCATGAAGTTCATGCTCTTGATCTTGATGCGGCTGCGAATGAGCTCGCTGGTTGCCGCCCGGCCCCATTCGCCAGCGCCGGTGTCGGTCTTGCCCAGGACCTCAAGGTTGTCGTCGAGTGCGCCCATCCAGGGGCCCATCTTCTCCTCCTCAGTTCCAGGAAGGAAGCCGATGTCCTCGCCCACGCTCACCGTGGCGCGGGTCATGATGATTTCGGTGTAACGGCGGTCATCGAGGACCTGGGTCAAGCCAGCGGCCAGGGCCATGAGGGTCTTGCCGGTACCCGCCGTGCCGGTGAGGGTGACGAAGTCGACATCGGGATCCATGAGAAGGTTCATGGCGAAGTTCTGCTCACGGTTGCGGGTGGTCACGCCCCAGATGGCGTTTTTGAGGTGGCCGTAGTCCTTGAGCGTTTTGAGGACAGCCGTCTTGCCGCGGATTTCAGTCACGCGGGCGTAGAGGCTGGGTTCACCCGGGGCTTCAAAGTAGACGAACTGGTTGATCAGGAGGGCCGGCACGATGGGGCCGGCAATGCGGTAATAGGTGTGGCTGCCCGACTGCCAGCTTTCGACCGTTTTGCCGTGCTTGGCCCAGAAGTCGGGTGGCAGGGCCAGCGACCCGGAATACAGCATGTCCAGGTCGTCAATGGTTTTGTCGTTGCGGTAGTCCTCGGTGGCCAGACCCAAGGCGCGGGCCTTGACCCGCATATTGATGTCCTTGGACACCAGCACCACTTCCCGCCCTGGCTGCTGGTCACGCAGGGCCTGCACCACGCCCAGGATCTGGTTGTCCGCCTTGCCCTGGGGCAGGCTGGCCGGCAGCGGATTGGCCAGAGCCTGGGTCTGGAAGAACAGGTTGCCACCGGCCTCGCCGTGGCCGATGGAGGCCAGCTTGAGACCGCTGGTGATATCGGCACCCTGCGTGCCCGCCAAGGCATCGAGCGAGCGACTGGCCTGGCGCGCATTGCGGGCGACCTCGGTCATGCCCTTCTTGTGGCCGTCGAGTTCCTCCAGCACGATCATCGGCAGGAAGATGTCGTGCTCCTCGAAGCGGAACAGGCTCATCGGATCGTGCATCAGAACATTGGTGTCCAGCACGAACAGCTTGGTCGGACCACTGGCGCGCGCCGCAGCCCGTCGGGGTTTGGGCTGAGCGCCGGTGTTGCCGTTGGCGGCGCCCTTTCGGCGCCCGCTGCCTGTCGTGTCCCGCACTTGCGTCTGCGCGGCGTGAACCGGTTCAGCCACGGCCAATTCCTCGGCATCCGCCAGCAAGGCCGGCTCGGTGTCATGGCCCGCGATGGCAAGCGGACGCGCGAGATCCTGGATTTGGGGCCGCGGGGCCATGGGACTGGCCTCAGCGACCGCGGATGAGGCTTTGCGACCCGTACGCTGCGGGGTGCGCGCCGGTGCGTCAAAAGCCTCAGGCGGCAACAGGGCGGCGCGTTTGATGGGGGCGGGAGGCAGCGGCATAAGGCGAGAAAAATCCGTTGAGGGGGCTAGGAAAATAAAAAAGCCGCCGGGCAAGCCGGGCGGCTGGAGCATTGATGAGCGGCGAGGGTGACGGCAGGCGTCAATTCCAACGGCATGGGCCCATTATGCATAGAGCAGGTGACACAAGGGCACCCATCCGCCCGCAGGGTTGCCCCGTGCGCAGGGGAGGGCCTGGGTCAAGCCGCTTTTTTGAGGAGCTTGACCGCCTTGAGGACCTCGTCGACGTGCCCAGGCACCTTGAGACCACGCCACTCCTGCTTGAGAACGCCGTCGGCGCCAATGAGGAAGGTCGAGCGCTCAATGCCCTTGACCTTCTTGCCGTACATGATCTTGTTCTTGACCACGCCGAACATATGGCACATTTTTTCTTCGGTGTCGGCGACCAGTTCGAAGGGCAGCTCCAGCTTGGCCTTGAAGTCGTCGTGCGACTTCATGTTGTCCCGCGAGACGCCAAAGACGGTGGCGCCTGCCTTGACGAAATCCTTGTACTTGTCGCGGAACTGCATGGCCTCGGTGGTGCAGCCGGGGGTGTTGTCCTTGGGGTAGAAGTACAGCACCATCACATGTCCCAGATGGGTCGTGTTGGAGACCTTAATGCCACCGGTGGCGTTCGCTTCGAATTCGGGGATGAGTTTGTTGACAACGATCGCCATTTTGAATTCTCGTGTGACAGGGGAGGCTTTCCGGGGACGCACGCAGATCTGGACAAGCGGACGGCCCCGGCATTTCGGGAACCCTTGATTTTAACCGAAGTGACTCGACCGCCGTCCGGCCGGTGCTGCCGGTCAGCTCGGAGGCTCCACCAGCAGGGCCGCAGCAACCCGCCGGCCTTCCTGTGCCAGGATGTTGTAGGTGCGGCAAGCTGCGGGGGTGTCCATTGTCTCCAGGCCGATCCGGCGGGCCGCCAGAGGGGCCAGCCAGGCCGGGCGTGGAAAGCGGATCTTGCTTCCGCTGCCAAAAATCAGGACTTCAACATCCAGCGTCGCCAGTTGCGCAAATTCAGCCGGGCCGAGGTCTTCGAAGCGGGTGCCCGCCCAAGCGATGCGATCACCCTGGGCGCTCACGATCACGCTATGCGGGATGCGCTCGCCGTCAACGGCCACCCATCCAGGGCCGTGGGCGGTCAGGGTGGGCACGGAGGAGCGGTCGGGTTGAAGCTTCATGGCGGGGCAACTGTGGTCAAATTATAGGTTTTCACCCGTGCGCACGGCCCCGGAGAAAGCCTTGAAGACCATCCAGAAATCGGCCAAGCTGGCTAACGTCCTCTACGACATTCGCGGCCCCATCATGGACGCTGCCCGTCGTATGGAGGAGGAGGGTCACAAGATCATCAAGCTCAATATCGGCAATCTCGCCGTATTCGGCTTCGATGCGCCCGAGGAAATCCAGCAGGACATGATCCGCAACCTGCCCAACTCGGCGGGTTATTCGGACAGCAAGGGCATTTTCGCCGCCCGCAAGGCGGTGATGCACCGCACCCAGGAGCAGGGGATCAAGGGCGTCACCCTGGACGACATCTACCTGGGCAACGGCGCCAGCGAGTTGATCGCTATGGCCACCAACGGTCTGCTCAACGATGGCGACGAACTGCTGTTGCCGGCGCCCGACTATCCGCTGTGGACCGCGGTCACCACTCTGTCGGGTGGCAAGCCAGTGCATTACCTGTGCGACGAGGCCAATGGCTGGATGCCTGACCTCGACGACATTCGCAAAAAGATCACCCCCCGGACCAAGGGAATCGTGGTCATCAACCCGAATAACCCGACCGGCGCACTGTATTCCGAGGCGCTGCTACGCGAGATCGTGACGATTGCCCGCCAGCACGGGCTGGTGATCCTGGCCGACGAGGTCTACGACAAGGTGCTCTACGACGAGGTGCGTCACACCGCGATCGCCAGCTTGTCCGAGGACGTGCTCACGCTGACCTTCAACTCCTTGTCTAAGAGCTACCGCTCCTGCGGCTACCGGGCCGGCTGGCTGGTGGTCTCGGGCGACAAGAAGGCTGCGGCCGACTACATCGAGGGCCTGAACATGCTCTCGAACATGCGTCTGTGCGCCAACGTGCCTGGCCAGTGGGCGATCCAGACTGCCTTGGGCGGCTACCAAAGCATCGACGACCTGGTCAAGCCGGGCGGTCGCCTGCGCCGCCAGCGTGACCTCGCCTATGAGCTGATCACCGCCATTCCCGGTGTCACCTGCGTCAAGCCGCAGGCAGCCCTGTACATGTTCCCGCGCCTCGATCCGGCGGTCTACCCGATCAAGGACGACCGGCAGTTCTTCCTCGAGCTGTTGCAGGAGACCCGGGTGATGCTGGTGCAGGGCACGGGCTTCAACTGGGCGTCGCCCGACCATTTCCGTATCGTCTTCCTTCCCCATGAAGACGATCTGCGCGAGGCTGTCCACCGCATCGCGCGCTTCCTTGAGCAGTATCGCAACCGTCACAGCAAGCCATGAAACCCATTCAAGTCGGCCTCCTTGGCATCGGCACCGTCGGCAGCGGCGTTTTCAATGTTCTACAGCGCAATCAGGCCGAAATCATGCGTCGGGCCGGCCGCGGCATCGAAGTGGCCATGGTGGCCGACCTCGACACGGCCCGCGCCCAAAGCGTGGTGGGCGCCAGCGCCCAAGTCGTCAATGACGCCCGCGCAGTCATCGCCAACCCCGACATCGATATCGTCATCGAGCTGATTGGCGGCTATGGCATTGCTCGCCAATTGGTGATGGAGGCCATCGAGGCCGGCAAGCACGTGGTCACCGCCAACAAGGCGCTGCTGGCGGTGCACGGAACCGAAATCTTCGCCGCCGCGCACAAGAAGGGCGTCATGGTGGCCTTCGAGGCGGCCGTGGCCGGCGGCATCCCCATTATCAAGGCCCTTCGCGAGGGCCTGACCGCCAACCGCCTGCAGTGGCTGGCCGGCATCATCAACGGCACCACCAACTTCATCCTCTCCGAAATGCGGGACAAGGGGCTGGACTTCGCGGTGGTGCTCAAGGAGGCCCAGCGCCTGGGCTACGCCGAAACCGACCCGACCTTCGACATCGAGGGCGTGGACGCGGCCCACAAGGCCACCATCATGTCCGCGATTGCCTTCGGCATTCCGGTGCAGTTCGACAAGGCCTATGTCGAGGGCATCACCCAGCTGGCGGCGCAGGATATCCGCTATGCGGAGCAACTGGGCTACCGCATCAAGCTCCTGGGCATCACCAAGCGCACCGACAAGGGCATCGAGCTGCGGGTCCACCCCAGCCTGGTGCCGACCAAGCGCCTGCTGGCCAATGTCGAGGGCGCGATGAACGCCGTCATGGTCCACGGTGACGCCGTCGGTACCACGCTTTATTACGGCAAGGGTGCCGGCAGCGAGCCCACGGCCAGCGCGGTGATCGCCGACCTGGTGGACATCACCCGCCTGCACACCAGCGATCCGGCGCACCGGGTGCCGCACCTGGCCTTCCAGCCCGATCAGATGTCCGACCAGCCCGTGCTGCCGATGGCCGAGGTGGTGACCAGCTATTACCTGCGCCTGCGCGTGGCCGACCAGACCGGCGTCCTCGCCGAGGTCACCGGCCTTCTGGCCGGCGCCGGCATCAGCATCGACGCGGTGCTTCAGCGCGAAGCCGGCGAGGGCGAGAAGCAGACCGACCTCATCATCCTGACCCATGACGCCCGCGAGGGCACGATGAACGATGTGCTGGCGCGGCTGCAAGGCCTGCCCACGGTGCTGGCCCCCATCACCCGCATCCGCAAGGAAGAACTCGCCTGATGCTGTATCTGTCGACCCGCGGCCACCCGGACCGCAAGCGTTTTTGCGAGATCCTGCTGGAAGGTCTGGCGCCCGACGGCGGGCTGTACCTGCCCGAGCGCTACCCGCAAGTCGACGCCGCCACCCTGGCGCGCTGGCGCGGCCTGCCGTATGCCGACCTAGCCTTTGAGATCTTGTCTCTCTACATCGACGACATTCCAGCCGATGACCTGCGGGCTCTGTGCCGCAAGACCTACACCGCGAAAGTCTTTGGCACCACCGAGATCGTGCCCCTGCGCAAGCTCGAGGACGGCGTTTATCTGGAAGCCCTGTCCAACGGGCCGACCCTGGCGTTCAAGGACATGGCCATGCAGTTGCTTGGCAACCTGTTCGAGTACGAGTTGGCTCGCCGGGGAGAAGAGCTGAACATCCTGGGCGCCACCTCCGGCGACACTGGCAGCGCCGCTGAATATGCGATGAAGGGCAAGAAGGGCATTCGCGTCTTCATGACCTCGCCGCACGGCCGGATGAGCCCCTTCCAGCAGGCTCAGATGTTCAGCCTGCAGGAGCCCAACATCCACAACATCGCGATCGAGGGCGTGTTCGACGATTGCCAGGACATCGTCAAGGCGGTCTCCAATGACCTGGCCTTCAAGCGCCAGTGGCGCATTGGCACCGTCAACTCGATCAACTGGGCCCGTCTGGTGGCGCAGGTGGTGTACTACTTCGCCGGATATTTCCAAGCGACGCAGTCGAACGAACAAAAGGTGAGCTTCGCTGTTCCCTCCGGCAACTTCGGCAACATCTGCGCCGGCCATGTCGCCCGCATGATGGGTCTGCCCGTCGAGCGTCTGGTGGCGGCCACCAACGAAAACGACGTTCTCGACGAATTTTTCCGTACCGGCACCTACCGGGTGCGCGGCAGCGCCGACACCTTCGAGACCTCCAGCCCTTCGATGGATATCTCCAAGGCCAGCAACTTCGAGCGTTTCGTCTTCGACCTCCTCGGCAGAGACGGCGAGCGCACCCGCCGGTTGTTCGGGCCCGAACTGGCCGCCAAGGGGCAGTTCTCCCTAGCCTCAGAAGTGGCCGAAGCCCGGGGTCGCTACGGCTTTGCCAGCGGCAAGAGCACCCACGACAACCGGCTCGTCACCATCCGGGACACCTTCGAGCGCTTTGGCACCCTCATCGACACCCACACCGCCGACGGCGTGAAGGTGGCGCGCGAGCAAATGCAGCCCGGCGTGCCAATGATCGTGCTCGAGACCGCTTTGCCCATCAAGTTCGCTTCGACCATCGTCGAGGCCTTGGGCCGCGAGCCGGAGCGGCCCGCCGGCTTTGAGGGTATCGAACAGTTGCCCAAGCGGGTGCAGGTGATGCCGGCGGATGTCGACGGCATCAAGCGCTACATCACCCAGCACTGCGCCTGAACGGTACCGCCCGCAGGTACTGCTTCGGGTAGGCCGGCGTCTCGCCCAGTGCCTCGGCCGCTTGCAGCGGCCAATAGGGGTTGCGCAGGACTTCACGCCCTAACAGCACCAGATCGGCCTGGCCCTCGGCCAGGATGGCCTCAGCCTGCTTGGGCTCGGTGATCATGCCCACCGCAGCCACCGGGATGCCGGCCTCCTTGCGCACGCGTTGCGCGAAGGGCACCTGGTAGCCGGGGCCGACCGGAATCTTGGCTTGCGCGCTGCTGCCGCCGCTGGAGATGTCCACCAGGTCGACACCAGAGTGCTTGAGTACCCGGCACAGTTCCACCGTCTGCTCGATGTCCCATCCACCTTCCACCCAATCGGTGGCGGACAGTCGCACCAGCAGGGGCAGACGCTCCGGCCACGCCGAGCGAACGGCACCAACAACCTCCCGGACCAGCCGGGTGCGGTGCTCGAAGCTGCCGCCCCAGCGGTCCTCCCGGTGGTTGGACAAGGGCGACATGAATTGATGCAGCAGGTAGCCGTGAGCGCCATGGATTTCGACCGCTTCAAAGCCAGCCTCCAGGGCCCGCCGGGCAGCTGCGGCGAATCCGTCGATCACCGCGGCGATGCCTGCTTCGTCCAGTTCGGCAGGGGTCGGGAAGGCAGGGCTGAATGCCAGGGCCGAGGGCGCGACCGGTGTCCAGCCGCCCTCCGATGCGTCCAGCCCGCGCTGGGGCTCCCAGCCCACTGCGAGGCTGCCCTTACGACCGGCGTGGGCCAGTTGAATCGCGGGCACGCAGCCTTGCGCACGGGCTTGCCTGGCAATGTGCGCCAGACCTTCGACCTGGCTGCCCTGCCACAGGCCGAGGTCCCCGGTGCTGATGCGGCCCTCCGCCGCTACCGCGGTCGCTTCGACAATCAGGAGACCTGCTCCGCCGGTGGCCCGAGTGCCGTAATGCACCCGATGCCAGTCCGTCACATGGCCATCCACCGCGGAGTACTGGCACATCGGCGAGATGCCGATGCGGTTGGGAAGATGAACCTCACGCAGGGCCAGGCCCTTGAACAGCAAATTCACGGATGAACTCCTTCTAGCATTTTCCGGGCCTTGGATGTCCTTTTGCCGGACGCGCCACAATCGCGGGATGATAGCTTCCACCCCTGACCCCCAAGCGTCGCGTCAGGCCTCGCGTCCCGCCTTGCGGCCCCTGGACGATGCCTTGGCTGAACTTCTGGCGCAGGCCCGACCCCTGGGCCGTACCGAGACCGTCCCGCTCGCCCATGCCGACGGCCGCGTATTGGCTCACGACCTGGTGTCGCCTCTGCAGGTACCGCCTCACGACAACAGCGCCATGGATGGTTATGCCCTCCGGGCTGCCGACGTCGGCGCAAGCGGTGCGGTGCTGCCCGTCAGCCAGCGCATTCCGGCCGGTACGGCGCCCGCGCCGCTGGCGCTCGGCACGGCTGCCCGCATCTTCACCGGCGCGCCCCTGCCCGCCGGTGCCGATACGGTGGTGATGCAGGAGGAAACCGAGCCGGCATCGGAGGGCGCGATTCGGTTTACCAAGGTGCCCCAACAGGGACAGAACGTTCGCTACAGCGGCGAGGACATCCAGCAGGGCGCTGTGGTGCTACGCGCGGGTGACCGCATCGGGCCTGCGGCGTTGGGGCTGGTGGCCAGCATGGGCCTTGACCGACTGGCGGTCGCGGCCCGGCCCCGGGTGGCGCTGCTGTCGACCGGCGACGAGCTGGTCATGCCGGGCACCGTGCCGCCCGAACAGATGCCCGCTGGCGCCATTTACAACAGCAACCGCTTCTTCCTGCGCCGGCTTCTGGAGCGCGCGGGCTGCGAGGTCAGCGATCTGGGCAATGTGCCCGACACCCGAGCCGCCACCGTGCAGGCCTTGAGCGACGCGGCTGCGGGCCACGATCTGGTGCTGGCCAGCGGGGGCGTGTCGGTGGGCGAGGAAGACCATTTGCGGCCGGCGGTGCAAGCCCTGGGCCGACTGGACCTTTGGCAGGTGGCGATCAAGCCGGGCAAGCCCTTTGCCTACGGGCAGATTGGCGCCACCCATGTGATCGGGCTGCCGGGCAACCCGGTCTCCAGCTTCTTGACCTTTCTGGTCCTGGCCCGCCCCTTTCTGCTCCGTCTCCAAGGGGCAACCGAGCTGGCGCCGCCGTCCATCCGTTTGCCCGCTGGCTTCGATTGGCCGCGGCCGGACAAGCGTCGCGAGTTCTTGCGGGTGCGACGCAATGCACAGGGCGGCCTGGATCTGTTTGCGAACCAGGGCTCAGGCGTGCTCACCTCCGTGGCCTGGGCAGATGGTCTGGTGGATAACCCGCCGGGCCAGGCCATCGCACGCGGGGACATGGTGCGCTTTATTGCGCTGGCGGACTGGCTGTGATCCAAGTCCAGATCCTGTATTTCGCGTCTGTCCGAGAGGCCCTCGGGCCCGGCGAGAGGGTGGCCACACGGGCCGCAACCCTGGGCGACTTGCGCGATGAGTTGATCGCCCGCGATGACGCGCACGCCCAGGCCCTGGGGCGGCATCTACCGCTGCGAGTGGCCCTTGACCAGATCCTCTGCGAGGAAATTTCCCCGCTTCGCGAGGGGGCGGAGGTCGCCTTTTTCCCGCCGGTGACGGGAGGATGACCATGCAGGTCGATGGAGGAGTTGATCATCGGATCCGGATTCGCGTTCAGCAGGAGGATTTCGATCTCAGTACAGAGGTCACCGCCTTGCGCTCACGCGATCCGGGCGTGGGTGCTGTGAGCACATTTGTCGGGACCGTCCGTGACAGCGGCGACGGGCAGCCGCTGCGCTCACTGGAGCTGGAGCACTACCCGGGCATGACCGAGCGATCCATGACCGCAATGGCGCAGGCGGCGCTCGAGCGCTTTGATATCCGCGCCCTGTCCATCATTCACCGGGTGGGTGCGCTGGGGCCGCAGGAGCAGATCGTGCTGGTCGCGGTCAGCGCCGCGCACCGGGGAGAAGCCTTTCTGGCCTGTGAGTTCCTCATGGACTTCCTGAAGACACAGGCACCTTTTTGGAAGAAGGAAATCCAGGCGGACGGCAGCGCCGCCTGGGTGGACGCTCGCGTTTGCGACGAGGCGGCGACGCGCCGCTGGTCGATGTCGCCCGAGGGCCCCCAAGGGTGAGTAGGGTCAGGGGGGCGCAGAAAAGCGCCACATGGCTGAGCGGCCCGGCGAGGCGCTCACTGCGGTTGGAAGCCACTGGCCTTGATGATGCGGGCCCACGTCTGGTCGTACTTTCGCACGGTGGCGGCGAACTGGGCCTGGGCTTGGTAGCCAACCGACAGCCCGAGGCCAACCAGGCGCTCGTTCACATCGGGCATGGCCAGTGCCTTCTGCAGCGCCTGGCCGAAGCGGCTCGTCACTGCAGCCGGGGTGCCGGCCGGAGCGAAGATGCCGTAGTAGGGCAAGTCTTCCAGGTTCGCGAAGCCTAGCTCCGCGAAGGTGGGCACATCGGGCAGCAGGGCCTGGCGCTGGTCTCCGATAGCCGCCACGATGCGCAGCTTGCCCGCCTTTTGCTGTTCCATGAAGTCTGCGGTAGACGCGATGCCGGCGCTGATCTGGTTGCCGACCATGTCGGCCACCATCGGTGCACTGCCTCGGTAGGGAGCGGCTTGAAGGTCGAGCCCGTATTTGGCGCCTATCAGGCCAACCAAGAATTCGGGTATGGAGCCGGGCGCCGGCACCCCAATGGTGTCTTTCCCGCCCCGGCTTTTTACCCAGGCCACGTACTCCGGCAGAGATTTGGCAGGCGTTGCGCCAGAGACGGCCAGCACATTGGCGAAGGTGGCGAAGCCGGCGACCGGAAGGAAGTCGGTCGCCGGGGCGAATCCCGGATTCTTGATGGTCAGCGGGATGATCGAGACGCTGTGATCGTGACTCAGGAACAGGGTGTTGCCGTCGGGCGCCGCGTTCTTGAGAGCCTGGGCAGCGATCTGGCCGCCGGCACCCGCCTTGTTTTCCACGAGCACCGGAACGCCCAGCAGGTCCTTGAGCTTGTCCGCCAGGGCGCGGGCGATCGCGTCGGTGCCACCACCGGGGGGAAAGCCCACGATCAGCCGTATCGGGGTGTTGGTTTGGGCGAAGGCCGTGGTGCCCATTCCGGTGGCTGCCAGGGCAGAGGCAGCCAGCAGGCGGCGACGGAGGGTGGAGGTGACGGTAGGACGGTTCATGTTCGGGTCGGGGTGAGGTCAGACAGAAATTCGCGCCAGACGCAGGCCGGTCGGGGAAGCCAGCCGGGAAAGCATAGCCGAGTAGGCGGCGGGGTCAGGGTCGAATCCTCCCGGCATCCAGCCGCGCGGATTGATCCACCTCAAGCTCCCCCGATGCCAGCAGGCCTTGAAAAGTGCGTTCCGGGCCTAAGCTGGGAGTCAAATCGGAGCGTTCTCCGGGAGCGGATCCATGCGACTCGACAAACTCACGACCAAATTCCAGGAAGCCCTGTCCGAGGCCCAGTCCCTCGCCCTGGCCAACGATCACGCCTACATCGAACCCGAGCATCTGCTGGTGGCCATGCTGCGCCAGGAGGACGGCCCCCAGGCCCTGCTGCAGCGCGCCGGGGTAAACGTTCCCGGGCTGCTGGCGAGCACCGAGGCCGCCATGCACAGGCGGCCCCAGGTTCAGGGGCAGGAGCAGGTCCAGGTGGGTCGGGAGTTGGTGGGCCTGCTGCAGGCTGCTGAAAAAGAAGGCCTCAAGCGCGGCGACCAGTTCATCGCCAGCGAGCTGTTCCTGCTGGCGCTGGCCGACGCCAAGACCGACCTGGCCCGCATCGCCCGAGAAAATGGGCTCTCGCGCAAGGCCTTTGCCACCGCGGTCGAAGCCATTCGGGGCGGCCAGAAGGTCGATAGCGCCGAGGCCGAGGGCCAGCGCGAGTCCCTCAAAAAGTACTGCATGGACCTCACAGAGCGCGCCCGCCAGGGCAAGCTCGACCCGGTGATTGGCCGCGACGACGAGATCCGCCGCGCCATCCAGGTGCTGCAGCGGCGCACCAAGAACAACCCTGTTCTGATCGGCGAGCCGGGGGTGGGCAAAACGGCCATCGTCGAGGGCCTGGCCCAACGCATCGTCGCCGGCGAGGTGCCCGAGTCCCTCAAGAACAAGCGGGTTCTTTCGCTGGACATGGCGGCCTTGCTGGCGGGCGCCAAGTTCCGGGGCGAGTTCGAGGAGCGCCTGAAAAACGTGCTGAGCGAACTGGCCAAGGACGAGGGCCAGACCATCGTCTTCATCGACGAGCTGCACACCATGGTGGGTGCCGGCAAGGCCGAGGGCGCGATGGACGCCGGCAATATGCTCAAGCCCGCCCTGGCCCGCGGTGAGCTGCACTGCGTGGGTGCCACCACCTTGAACGAGTACCGCAAGTACATCGAGAAGGACGCGGCTCTCGAGCGCCGTTTCCAGAAGATTTTGGTGGGCGAGCCGACGGTGGAGGCGACCATTGCCATCCTGCGCGGTTTGCAGGAGAAGTACGAGGTCCACCACGGCGTCGAGATCACCGACCCGGCCATCGTGGCCGCCGCCGAGCTCTCGCACCGCTACATCACTGACCGCTTTCTGCCGGACAAGGCCATCGACTTGATTGACGAAGCGGCCTCCAAGATCAAGATCGAGATCGACTCCAAGCCCGAGGTGATGGACAAGCTTGACCGACGCCTGATTCAGCTGCAAATCGAGCGCGAAGCGGTGCGCAAGGAGACCGACGAGTCCTCCAAGAAGCGCCTGTCCCTGATCGAGGAAGAGATCACCAAGCTGCGCAAGGAACTGGCCGACCTCGAAGAGATCTGGAAGTCCGAAAAGGCCCAGGCCCAAGGCAGCGCCCAGATCAAGGAGGAGATTGACCGCCTGCGCAAGCAGATCGAGGACCTGACCCGCAAGGGCGACTTCAACAAGGTGGCCGAGCTGCAGTACGGGCGCCTGCCCGAGCTCGAGAAGCGCCTCAAGGACGCCCAGGCCCAGGAGACCGGCAAGTCCGCCGCCGGCAGGCCGCAGCTGCTGCGCACCCAGGTGGGTGCGGAGGAAATCGCCGAGGTGGTGGCGCGAGCCACCGGCATTCCGGTGTCCAAGCTGATGCAGGGCGAGCGCGAAAAACTCCTGCATATGGAGGACCGCCTGCACCAGCGTGTGGTCGGACAGGACGAGGCGATTTCCGCGGTAGCCAATGCAATCCGGCGCTCGCGCTCGGGCCTGTCAGACCCTAACCGGCCCACTGGCTCCTTCCTGTTCCTGGGCCCTACCGGCGTCGGTAAGACCGAGCTGTGCAAGGCCCTGGCCAATTTTCTCTTCGACAGCGAAGAGCACATGATCCGCATCGACATGAGCGAGTTCATGGAGAAGCACTCGGTCGCCCGACTGATCGGCGCGCCCCCTGGCTACGTGGGCTACGAGGAGGGCGGCTACCTCACCGAAGCGGTGCGCCGCAAGCCCTACAGCGTGATCCTCCTTGACGAGGTGGAGAAGGCCCACCCAGATGTTTTTAATGTGCTCCTGCAGGTGCTCGACGACGGCCGGCTCACTGACGGCCAGGGCCGCACCGTGGACTTCAAGAATGCGGTGATCGTCATGACCAGCAATATCGGATCGCACATGATCCAGTCCATGGTGGGTCAGCCCTACGAGGACGTGAAGGACGCGGTATGGGGCGAGCTGAAGAACCACTTCCGGCCCGAGTTCCTCAACCGGATCGATGAGACGGTGGTGTTCCACGGGCTCGATGCCCAGCACATCGCCCGGATCGGACGCATACAGCTTGGTACCTTGCAGCAGCGTCTGGCACGGATGGACCTGCAGTTACAAGTCTCTGAGGCGGCGCTGGAGGAACTGGCCAAGGTGGGTTTTGATCCGGTGTTCGGTGCCCGCCCACTCAAGCGGGCCATCCAGCAGCGGATCGAAAACCCCCTGTCGCGGCTCATCCTCGAGGGCAAGTTCCCGCCCAAGACCGAGATCGAGGTCCAGGTCGACCCGGTGCGCGAGCCCGGCGTCTTCCACTTCAGCGCAGCGAAGGCGGCGGCAGTCTGAACCCCACACACCCTACCGTGATGCCTCCGGGTCGGGGGGAGGCGGTCGCCAAGGCTGGCGGATGCCAGCCTGCCCTTAGCCCGGCGTGCCCAACCCCGACACGGCCTTGAACTGGGCGTACAGCTTTTGCATGCCCCCCAGCCAGCGGTCGTAGGCCGAAGCCTTGGCCTGGATGTACTCGGCGACCTGCGGGTGCGGCAGTGCCAAGAAGCGGCCCTCGTGCAGCGCTGCCATAGCCTCATCGGCCACATCCTCCGGCGGCAGCACACCGTTGAGGCCCGCTGATCCCGCGCCGGCCCGAGTCATCTCGGTGTCGACCGCTTGGGGGCACAGGCAGGCCACTTGAACGCCCTGGCGACCGTAGGCAATCCGCAGCCACTCGGCAAAGCCAACGGCGGCGTGCTTGGTCACCCCATAGGGTGCGGATTCGACAATGTTGAGGAGGCCCGCCGCCGAGGCGGTGACGACAAAGCCACCTGCGCCTCGGGTCACCATCTCGGGGACCACGGCGCGCGCCGCCCACACATGCGCCATGACGTGGATGTCCCACATCCGGTTCCACAAGCCGTCCTCCAGCTCAATTCCGCCCTGGCGGCCGATGATGCCGGCATTGGAGAAGAAGAGGTCGATCGGACCGAATCGGGTCCGGGTCGCGGCTACCAGGGCTTGTATCTCGATCTCCCGGCCGACGTCGCACGCGACGGCCAGCGCAGCGCGGGCACCTGGGTCACCCTGGCTGGCGTTGATCTCGTCCGCTACCGCTTGGGCCCGGGCCAGGTCGATGTCGGCCACCGCGACGCCGCAGGCCCCGCCCCGCGCCAGACGCCGGGCCAGGGCTGCGCCGATGCCGCTTCCGCCACCGGTGACTATCGCCACCTTGCCTTTGATTTCCATGAGTTGTCTCCGTTCAGTCGATGGGGTTGGCGCAGCGTTGGCCACTCGGTCAAAGCCGTCACCATACCGCGCCTGCGGGCCGACTTTGCCGCGCATGGCATGGCAACTTCCGGCGGTTTGTCGCCTGTGAGGCCTCTGAAGCCACTGAGGCCACTGAGGCCACTGAGGCCTTACTTTGAATCCTAAAGCGCCTCCCTTGAAGATTTGGCGCACCTCGGCGACAAGCCGGAGCGATGGTCAAACCGACGCCTTCCGGCCCGGCCCCCAATTCCCGTTAGGATCAGCGGATGAGTTCTCCAACGACTTCCGCGTCCGCCGTTCCCCTGCAGCAGGATGCTGGCGTGATCGGCGTGGTTGGGCTCGCCCATTTGGTCAGCCATTTCTCCCAACTGCTGCTACCCCCTCTTTTTCCCTGGCTGAAGGATGCGTTCCAGGTCGGCTATACAGAGCTGGGCTTTTTGATGACGGTTTTTTTCGCCGTCTCATGCGGGGTCCAGGCGGCCTCTGGCTTTCTCGTGGATCGTTTCGGTCCGCTCCCGGTCCTTCTTGGAGGACTGGGCATGCTGGGACTGGCCGCGCTGGGGTTCGCGGCATCGACCAGCTACTCGATGCTGCTTTGTTTTGCCGTGGTTGCAGGCTTTGGCAACGGCGTGTTCCACCCCGTTGACTACACCCTCATCAACCGCAAGGTGAGCGCCCCGCGGCTGGGCCACGCCTACAGCTTCCACGGTGTCTCAGGCGCTCTGGGATGGGCGATTGCCCCTGCCATTCTGGTGCCCTTGGCGGTGACCGTCTCCTGGCGCGCTTCGCTGGCTGTCGCGGCCCTGTTGGCCTGGGGCATGTGGCTTCTTGTCTGGCTGCGGCGGGACCATCTTGCCTTGCCGCCGTCACCCAGCGCGGATTCGGCCAGGGGGGCGGGCGAGGGCGGCGGTGGCCTGGCCTTTCTCCGGCTTCCATCGGTCTGGATGTGCTGGGGCTTCTTCTTCCTGTCCGCCTGTGCGCTCAGCGCAGTGCAGACCTTTGCGCCAGAAGCGGCGCGGCAACTCCATGAGGTCCCGCTGGCTTGGGTCGCGCTGTGCCTGTCCGTCTACATGGCCGCGAACGCCGGCGGAGGCATCGTGGGTGGCTTTCTCGTGGGCGACGGATCGCGTAGTGAACGCATCATCGGGTTCGCGATTGCAGGGGCGGCGACTGTCGCCCTGGCGATTGCGCTCCTGCCCTTGCCTGCCCTGGCCGTTCCTGTTCTCTTTGGCGTCATGGGGATGGCCGCGGGAGTGGCCGGGCCATCCCGCGACCTGATCATCAAGCGGTCTACACCAGCGCAGGCCTCTGGTCGCGTCTATGGCGTCGTCTACTCCGGCTTGGACATCGGGCAGGCCCTCGCGCCTCTGCTGTACGGCCCCCTGATGGACGGCCAGCACTACCAGGCGGTCTTGTTGGGGTTGGCAGGGGTCCAGGTCGCTCTGATCTTTACCGCTATCAATGTTCGACGCGTGGCTGGCGCCAAGCCGGCCTGATTTGGACTGCCGGCCGCTTGCGCGTGCGGCAATGAAGAAGAGCCGCTTGCGCGTGCGGCAATGAAAAAGGGCCGCTTGCGCGGCCCTTGTCACATCTCAAAGCGCTGGGCTTATTTGACGTGCTTGCCGATCAGGCCGGCCATCTCGAACATCGAGACTTGTGCCTTGCCGAAGATGCCCTTGAGCTTCTCGTCGGCGTTGACCATGCGCTTGTTGGCAGCGTCTTGCAGCTTGTTCTTCTTGATGTACGTCCACAGCTTGGAGACGATTTCGGTGCGGGGCAGGGGAGCTGCACCCACCACAGCGGCCAGAGCGGCGCTGGGGGTCAGAGGCTTCATGAACGCAGCGTTAGGGGTGCGCTTTTTGGCGGGGGCCTTCTTGGCGGCCGGCTTCTTGGCAGGAGCCTTTTTCGCCGGGGCGGCCTTCTTGGCGACAACCTTCTTCGCCGGCGCCTTCTTAGCCGGAGCCGCCTTCTTAGCGGCCGGCTTCTTGGCAGCGACCTTCTTGGCCGGGGCCTTCTTCGCGGGGGCTTTCTTCGCCGCAGCTTTCTTCGCAGTTGCCATTTGGATTTCCTTTTAGAAGTTGATTGGTCGCCAGAGTGAACATCTCTTTACTCCGGCAACGGAATGCTAATGGAGAAAAAGCCCGTTTCCAAGCGGAAGCAGGCTTTTTTCATTGGGGAATGTCTCTTTTTTTCATTGGGGAGAACCCCGGTTTTCCCCCTGGGGCCCCCTTCGAACCCCTTCCCCTTGCGCCAGTCTGTTCGGATGTCGACGTGGCGCGCACCACCAGGACGCTTGGCAGACCGAGTGCGAAGGCCCAATCCTCCAGTCAGCGAAGCAGTTCGCCATGGGCCAGCGTCGGATGGGCGGCAACCAGGCCGGGCACGTTTGCGCCGCCTTTTCAGCCACTGACATGGCTTTCGTAATGCGGAAAATGATGATGATGCGCCGCCGCAAAATTTCTCAATATAAGAACTGAACTTTTGCATTGAGAAATGGATCTCACAAGTCATTGAATTTAAATAGAAAAAAATAAAACTTGTATAAGACATAAGAGCTGAGGCTGGTCTTCTACAAGACTACAGTTGTCCCCATCGCGTTCATCTTTTCTTCAATCCATCAGGAGCATCACTATGTCGAACTGGAGTCATCTCTCACGTGAGCAGCAAATCGCCCAACTTGAAAAAGACTGGGCTGAGAACCCCCGTTGGAAGAGCGTCAAGCGCGGCTACAGCGCCGCCGACGTGGTTCGGCTGCGGGGTTCTGTTCAGATCGACTACACGCTGGCCAAGCGCGGCTCGGAAAAACTCTGGAGTCTGGTCAACGGTGGTGCCGCCAAGGGCTATGTCAATGCCTTTGGCGCCATCTCTGCCGGACAGGCCATGCAGCAAGCCAAGGCCGGCCTGGAGGCCGTCTATCTGTCTGGCTGGCAGGTTGCTGCGGACGGCAACACCTCCGAAAACATGTACCCCGATCAGTCTCTTTATGCCTACGACTCGGTGCCCACCATGGTTCGCCGGATCAACAACACCTTCAAGCGTGCAGACGAAATCCAGTGGTCTCGCGGCGTCGGCCCCGGTGACAAGGAGTACACCGACTACTTTCTGCCCATCGTTGCCGACGCTGAAGCTGGCTTCGGTGGCGTGCTCAACGCGTTCGAGTTGATGAAGAACATGGTGGTCGCTGGCGCCGCTGGCGTTCACTTTGAAGACCAACTGGCTGCGGTGAAGAAGTGCGGTCACATGGGCGGCAAAGTGCTCGTGCCCACCCATGAGGCGGTGGAGAAGCTCATTTCCGCGCGTTTCGCTGCGGACGTGATGGGCGTGCCGACCATCGTGCTCGCCCGCACCGACGCCGAGGCGGCGAACCTGCTGACCTCTGACCATGATGCCAATGACAAGCCCTTCCTCACCGGCGAGCGGACCCAGGAAGGCTTCTACCGCGTGCGCAATGGCATGGAGCAATCGATCTCCCGCGGCGTTGCCTACGCGCCCTATGCGGATCTGGTGTGGTGCGAAACCGGCACGCCTGACCTGGGCTTCGCACGTGAATTCGCCCAAGCCGTTCACGCCAAGTGCCCGGGCAAACTGCTCTCGTACAACTGCTCTCCGTCCTTCAACTGGAAGAAGAACCTGGACGACAAGGCCATTGCCTCGTTCCAGGAGAAGCTCTCCGAGATGGGCTACAAGTACCAGTTCATCACGCTGGCAGGTATCCATATCAACTGGTACAACTCCTTCAAGTTCGCCCACGCCTACGCCCGCGGCGAAGGCATGAAGCACTACGTGGAAATGGTGCAAGAGCCCGAGTTCAAGGCGCGCGAGCAGGGCTACACCTTCGTGTCGCACCAGCAGGAAGTTGGCGCGGGTTACTTCGACGATGTGACCACCGTGATCCAAGGCGGTTCGTCCTCCGTCAAGGCCCTGACCGGCTCGACCGAAGAAGAGCAATTCCACTGATCGCTTGAGGCGCCTGGCAGGCCCAGCGTGGGCAGGCCAGGTGGACATGGCCTTCCCCCGATTGCCAATCCCGATTGCTGGTCTCCAGGCCACCGCGTGCCCCAGGCATCCGGTGGCTTTTTCCTGCCCGGGCCCGGTGGTTAGAATCTCGGACAGGGGCGAAGAACCCAGATAACAAGGGCGAGAAAGGCATGTCGGTTATGACACCGCGAACTACTCAAAAAGAGACCGTCGATTGACGGTCTGGTTGACGCGTTCGTTTGCAGGCCCTGGGCCCACATCTAGCGCGGCAACTGTCCGCGCTTTTTTCTGGGCTGGCGGTATCCAGCCTTCTCGTCAAATGCGCCGCTTGCGGCTTTCGCGCCTCTCAAGCCTCTCATGATTTCCAAGGCACCTGCAACATGATCCAAGTCACGCTTCCCGACGGCTCCCAACGTCAGTACCCCGGCCCAGTCACGGTGGCCGAGGTTGCCGCTTCCATTGGCTCTGGGCTGGCCAAGGTGGCCCTGGCTGGCAAGGTAGATGGCAAGGTCGTTGACACCAGCTACGTGATCGAGCGCGATGCGCCTATCTCCATCATCACTGCCAAGGACACGGACGGCCTGGAGGTGATCCGGCATTCGACGGCGCACCTATTGGCCTACGCGGTCAAGGAGCTATTTCCTGATGCCCAGGTCACTATCGGACCTGTCATCGAGCACGGTTTCTATTACGACTTTTCCTACAAGCGGCCCTTCACGCTCGATGATCTGACCGCCATCGAAAAGCGCATGGCCGAACTGGCATCAAAGGATGAGCCTGTGGTCCGCCGTGTGCTGCCCCGTGATGAGGCCGTGGCGTATTTCAAGGGGCTGGGTGAGCACTACAAGGCCGAGATCATTGGCAGCATTCCCTCCAACGAAGATGTCTCGCTTTATCGGGAGGGAAGGTTCGAGGACCTTTGCCGTGGCCCTCATGTGCCGTCCACCGGCAAGCTCAAGCATTTCAAGCTGATGAAGGTGGCCGGCGCCTATTGGCGCGGTGACCACCGCAACGAGATGCTTCAGCGTGTCTACGGCACCGCCTGGGCCAGCAAGGAGGACCTTCAGCAGTACCTCACCATGCTGGAAGAGGCGGAAAAGCGCGACCACCGCAAGCTGGGGCGCGAGCTGAATCTTTTCCATATTGACGACCATGCCCCGGGCGTGGTGTTCTGGCATCCCAAGGGCTGGACCGTCTGGCAGGAGGTCGAGCAGTACATGCGCCGCGTGTATCGCGATAACGGCTACCTGGAGGTCAAGGGACCGCAAATCTTGGACAAGACGCTCTGGGAAAAGACCGGTCACTGGGACAAGTACCGGGAGAACATGTTCACCACTGAATCGGAAAAACGCGATTACGCGCTCAAGCCGATGAACTGCCCCGGCCATCTGCTGATCTTCAAGCAGGGCATCAAGAGCTACCGCGACCTGCCGCTTCGTTACGGCGAGTTCGGTCAATGCCATCGCAATGAACCCTCGGGTGGCCTGCACGGCATCATGCGGGTACGCGGGTTCACGCAGGATGACGGCCATATTTTTTGTACCGAAGACCAGATCCAAGCCGAGGTCACCGCATTCACGGCGCTGCTGCAAAACGTCTACAAAGACTTTGGCTTCTCCGACATCATCTACAAGCTTTCCACCCGCCCCGAGAAGCGCATCGGCACGGAGGAAAGTTGGGACCGCGCAGAAAAGGCGCTGGCCGAGGGCCTGCGCGCTTCGGGTTGCGCATTTGAATATCTGCCAGGCGAGGGGGCGTTCTACGGACCCAAAATCGAGTACACGCTGAAGGACGCACTGGGTAGGCAGTGGCAGTGCGGCACCATCCAGGTCGACCCCAATCTGCCGGAGCGGCTTGATGCGGAGTATGTCGGCGAGGACGGTGCTCGCCATCGCCCTCTGATGCTGCACCGGGCGATCGTCGGCAGTCTGGAGCGATTCATCGGCATTCTCATCGAGCAGCATGCGGGTGCACTGCCGACGTGGCTCGCGCCGACCCAGGTGGTCGTGCTCAACATCACCGACTCACAGGCCGATTACGCCCGTAACGTGGCGAAAACGTTGCAAAATCAAGGGCTTAGGGTCGAGTTAGACCTTAGGAACGAAAAAATCACGTATAAAATCCGCGAGCATTCGCTGCAAAAGGTTCCCTATATCCTCGTCCTGGGTGACAAGGAGAAGGAAGCTGCCGCGGCGTCTGTCCGGGCCCGGGGTAACCAGGACCTCGGAGTCATGGCCGTTGATGCCTTCGTCGAACGTATTCGCGAAGACATCGCCGCCAAACGTTGAGTCAGCCAAAAGGATCTCACCATCGCTACTGAATTTCGCGATCGCCGCCAGCGCGAGGAACGCAAACACCGCCTGAACCGGGAAATCATGGCCCCGGAAGTTCGACTGTCCGGCCCTGAGAACGAGCCTCTGGGTATCGTGAGCCTGCAAGATGCGCTGCGCATGGCAGGTGAATTGGATGTCGACTTGGTCGAGATCGCCGCCACCGCCATTCCGCCTGTCTGCCGCTTGATGGACTACGGCAAGTTCAAGTACCAGGAACAGAAGAAGGCGGCCGAGGCCAAGGCCAAGCAGACGGTCATTGAGATCAAGGAAGTCAAATTCCGACCCGGTACCGACGACGGCGACTACAACATCAAGATGCGCAACATCCGCCGCTTTCTCGGCGACGGTGACAAGTGCAAGATCACCCTGCGTTTCCGTGGGCGCGAGATCACCCACCAGGAACTCGGCCTGGCGCTCCTGAACCGGATCCGTGATGACCTCGCTGACACGATCATCGTCGAGCAGTTTCCCAAACTGGAAGGCCGCCAGATGATCATGATGATCGCCCCCGGTCGCAAGAAGCCTGGGGCCGCACCTGGCAAGGCTGAGGCTGGCTCGGCTGCCGCGGTGGAGAGTCAAGGGGCCTGAGGCCCAGGCCCTTTGTCCCTGGGGTGCGACGGCCTCGGCGGCTGCGCTCTCTGTGCGGCGGCCTTGACGGCTGCCCTCTCTGTGGATGCCCTGCAAGGGCGTCTGAAAATACGGGCGACCAGGTAACTGCCTCCGGTCGGTTTAGCTCCACGTCCCAGGTCTGTCCATGAGTGCGAGGAGTGCCCAAAAGTTTGTGCGATAATTTTGAGTTCCGTTTTCCGCGGTTGGTCGCTGCGGACGCGGCTGACAGAGTGGCACTTGGCGCAAGTCGAGTGCGAGCCCTGTCTACAAGTGGCTCGGGGCAAGCAAGTTCTGCGGTTGGTTTCGCAGACGCCTCACGAGCACGAATTAAAGAAGGAGCAGTCAAATGCCCAAGATGAAGACCAAGAGCAGCGCGAAGAAGCGGTTTCGCGTTCGTCCCGGTGGAACTGTCAAGCGGGGTCAGGCGTTCAAGCGCCACATCCTGACCAAAAAGACCACCAAGAACAAGCGCCATTTGCGCGGCTCCGTTGCCGTGCACGAGACCAATATGGGTCACATGGCACAGATGCTCCCCTTCGCGGGACTCTGATTTCACTGGACGAATAAGGAGTCACCTATGCCTCGCGTCAAACGCGGCGTTACCGCCCGCGCCCGCCACAAAAAAGTTCTCGCCCTCGCCAAGGGCTTCCGCGGTCGTCGCGGCAATGTCTTCCGCATCGCCAAACAGGCGGTGATGAAGGCGGGCCAGTACGCCTACCGTGACCGTCGCGCCAAGAAGCGCGTCTTCCGCCAACTCTGGATCGCCCGTATCAATGCGGCCGCTCGCGAATTGGGCATGACCTATAGCCAGTTTGCCAATGGCATCCGCAAGGCCGGTATCGAGATCGACCGCAAGGTTTTGGCCGATATCGCAGTGCACGACAAGGCGGCATTCGCCGGCATCGTGGAGCAAGTCAAGGCCAGGCTGGCGGCCTGAGTTCACGTCGGGCGGCGCCCCTGAATGCGGCGCCCGGTGCATTCCCCCAGACAGGGCTAGGGCTTGCGTGGCACTAGCCCTGTTGTTTTTGCACTCCCTTTTTTGTACGCCCTTTGCTTCGCGCCTGGTGTTTGACATCGTCCGCTGAACACCGGGCCCAAGCCGTACAGACTGCTAAATAGATTGCCCGTACTGACCCCATGAGCAACGAACTCGACTCCCTCGTCGCCAGCGCGCGACAAGCCTTCGCCGAGGCTGCTACAGCCGCCCAGCTCGAAGATGCCAAGGCCCGTTTCATTGGCAAATCCGGCCGCATTACCGAAATGATGAAGGGCATGGCGGCCTTGAGCGTGGAGGAGAAGAAGACCCGCGGCGCTGCCATCAACCTGGCCAAGCAGTCTATTGAGGAGGCGTTGGGTGCACGGCGGCAAGCTCTGGCAGATGCAGAACTTGCGCTTCAGTTGCGGGCCGAATCGCTCGACGTGACCCTGCCGGGACGTCTGCGCGAGCCGGGCGGGCTCCATCCGGTCAGTTTGACTATGGAGCGCATCGAGCAGATCTTTGCCGGAATGGGATTCGATGTGGCCGACGGCCCCGAAATCGAGAGCGACTGGCACAGTTTCACCTCGCTGAACAACCCGCCCAATCATCCTGCGCGTTCCATGCAGGACACCTTCTACGTAGACATTAACGGCGACGACGGCATTGCCTATAACCTGCGTCCGCACACCAGTCCGATGCAGGTGCGCTACGCCCACGCGCACATCAAGAAGCACGCCGGTAAGTCGGACATGCCGGAGATTCGCGTTATCGCGCCCGGACGGACCTACCGTGTGGACAGTGACGCCACCCATTCGCCCATGTTTCACCAGTGCGAGGGACTTTGGCTCGGACGCAATGTGAGCTTCAAAGACCTGAAGGTCGTTTTCACGAACTTCTGCCGCACGTTCTTCGAAAGCGAAGACCTGGCGCTTCGGTTCCGACCCAGTTTCTTTCCCTTCACCGAGCCCAGTGCGGAGATCGACATTCAGTTCCAGCAGGGGCCGTTGGCCGGCCGTTGGCTCGAGGTGGCGGGCTCCGGTCAGGTGCACCCGAATGTGGTGCGCAATATGGGCCTGGACCCGGAGGAGTACATCGGATTCGCCTTTGGCATGGGCCCTGACCGCCTGACCATGCTGCGCTACGGTGTGAATGACCTGCGCCTGTTCTTCGACGGCGACATCCGCTTCCTGCGCCAGTTCCGCTAACCCGCTCCCAGGAAGAAGACAAGACCATGCAATTTCCCGAGTCCTGGCTGCGCGAATTCTGCAATCCGCCGCTGACCACACAGCAACTGGCCGACACCCTCACCATGGGTGGCCTTGAAGTTGAAGAACTGCGTCCGGTAGCGCCCCACTTCACCCTGGTGGTGGTGGGCGAGATTCGGGAGGCGTCCCAGCACCCCAATGCAGACCGCCTGCGCGTTTGCCAGGTGGATGTGGGCCAGGGTGCCCTTTTGAATATCGTCTGCGGCGCGCCCAATGCGCGGCCTGGTATCCGCGTGCCCTGCGCCTTGGTCGGCGCCGAGTTGCCGCCGGGTGAGGATGGACAACCCTTCAAGATCAAGCTTGGCAAGCTGCGCGGCGTAGAGAGCCAGGGAATGCTGTGCTCAGCTCGCGAACTGAATATTGCCGAAGACCACGGCGGCCTGCTCGAGTTGCCGATGGACACTCCCATCGGCGCCAACATCCGTGATGTTCTGGCACTCGACGACACCCTGTTCACCCTTAAGCTCACGCCGAATCTGGCCCATGCGCTGTCGGTGTACGGTGTGGCCCGGGAGTTGTCTGCGCTTACCGGTGCGCCGCTCAAAAGCCCGGTCTTTTCGCCGGCTAAGGCCATGCATGGCGAGCGTCTGGCGGTCAAGGTGGAGGCCAGTGACTTATGCGGCCGATTCTCCGGCCGCATCGTTCGCAATGTGAACACCAAGGCCAGCACCCCACTGTGGATGGTTGATCGCCTGGCTCGCTGCGGCCAGCGCAGCGTCTCGCCGCTGGTCGATATTTCCAATTACGTGATGTTCGAATATGGGCGGCCCTCCCATATCTTTGATCTGGACAAAATTCATGGCGCACTGCAAGTGCGCTGGGGGCGTGCCGGAGAGACCCTCAAGCTGCTCAATGGCAACACCATCACGGTCGACGAAAAGGTCGGCGTGATCGCCGACGACCGTCAGGTCGAGTCCCTAGCTGGCATCATGGGTGGCGATGCGACCGCGGTTTCTGATGAAACCCGTCACATTTATGTGGAGGCCGCTTTCTGGTGGCCTGAGGCCATCCAGGGTCGCTCGCGCCGGTTCAACTTTTCGACCGACGCCGGCCACCGCTTCGAGCGCGGCGTGGATCCTAGCCTCACGGTGGAGCACATCGAGCGCATCACCGAACTGGTTCTCGGTATCTGCGGCGGCGAGGCCGGCCCGATCGATGACCAGACGCTGGCCTTGCCTGCCCGTGCTCCGGTGATCTTGCGGGCCTCCCGCGCGGCCCGTGTGATCGGAATGCCGCTGTCCCCGGACGACTGCACTCAGGCGCTGCAGCGACTGGGCCTGGAGGTGTCGCGTGACGGCGATCGTCTGTCGGTGGTGCCGCCGCCGCATCGCTTCGACCTGTCGATCGAAGAGGACCTGATCGAGGAAGTGGTTCGGATCATCGGCTACGGCAAGCTGCCGACCCACCCGCCACTCGGACCCATCACCGGAAGGCCTGCCGACGAGTCGCGCCGTAGCCGCTTCGCGGTGCGCCGCCTGATGGCAGCTCTGGGTTACCAAGAGACCATCAACTTCAGCTTTGTCGAGGAAGCGTGGGAGCGGGATCTGGCAGGCAATGCCAACCCGGTCCGGCTTCTCAACCCCATCGCCAGCCCGATGTCGGTGATGCGCTCGTCCATGGTTGGCTCCCTGATGCAGGTCTTGCGGCATAACCTGGACCGCAAGGCGGATCGGGTTCGGGTCTTCGAAATCGGACGTGTGTTCATGCGCGACGCGTCAGTGGCGACCACTGACAGCACCGTGCGCGGTGTGCGCCAGCCGATGAAGTTGGCCGGTCTGGCTTTCGGGCCGTTGGACGGCTTGCAATGGGGCCGCAAGGGGCAGGGCAGTGTCGACTTCTTCGATTCGAAAGGCGACGTCGAAGCTCTTTTGTCCCCGCTGAAGGCCCAGTTTCAGGCGGTGGAACACCCGGCCCTGCATCCCGGGCGAAGCGCTGGGATCTTTCTTGGTGGCGAGCAAATTGGCGTGGTGGGCGAGCTTCATCCGCGTTGGCGCCAGGCCTGGGACTTGCCCAGTGCGCCCATGGTGTTCGAGTTGGATCTCGACGCTGTGTTGCACCGCCAGGTAGCCGCCTTTCAGCCGGTGTCCAAGGTGCAGCCGGCCGAGCGCGATATTGCGGTAGTCGTCTCGGACGCGGCCGGGCACGACGCAGTGATCGCTGCGGTACACGCTGCGGACACCGGGGGCCTGTTGCAGGGCGTCATGTTGTTCGACCTTTACAAGCCGCTACAGCCGGTGGCGGGCATTGCTGCCGGCGAGAAGAGCATGGCACTTCGCTTGACGCTAGGTGATGCGACGGCCACACTCACCGACGAGCAAATTGAGGCCGCTGTCCGTGCGGTCGTTGATGCCATCGGCCGCCAGGTGGGTGGCCGCCTGAGAGGCTGAACGCATGACCACACTGACGCCTGAAGACATCGGCGGCTCGCTTGAATTCTCGGCGATGAGCCTGGAGACGCCGGCTCTGACAAAAGCTCAGCTCGCTGAACTCCTGTTCGAGCAGATCGGTCTGAACAAGCGAGAGTCCAAAGACATGGTCGACGCTTTTTTCGATCTGGTTTCCGGCAGCCTCGTCGACGGGCAGGACGTAAAGATTTCCGGCTTCGGCAACTTTCAGATCCGTACCAAGGCAGCCCGTCCTGGCCGAAACCCGCGGACTGGCGAGCTCATTCCGATTGATGAGCGCCGCGTGGTGACTTTTCATGCGAGTCACAAGCTCAAGGAAGCGATTCAGGGCTCAGGCGCGGCGTAATTTCGTACAGTTGCATACCGGGGTTCACAACTGCGGAAAGACTTTTTCCGCGCGTGACAGTGTGAGTGCATCTCCGGGCTTTTTACTGTCACGGAGTTCATGTAACCTCAGTCCCCCTGCGCCGAATTTACCGGCGAACCTTCCCTTAGCCAAAGCCCGATCATCACCGCGGTATTCGCGCGGTTTCCAATGGACCAGCCGCTTCCCAGTATTCCCGCCAAGCGCTACTTCACGATCGGTGAGGTGAGCGAGCTGTGCGGCGTGAAGCCGCATGTTCTGCGTTATTGGGAGCAGGAGTTCACGCATCTTCGGCCGATGAAACGCCGTGGTAATCGGCGTTATTACCAGCACCACGAGGTGCTGATGATTCGCCGGATCCGCGACCTGCTTTACGACCAAGGGTTCACTATCAGCGGTGCGCGCAACAAACTGCAGGAGCTCGTTCAATCCGATCGTGAGCGGCAGCGTGCGGGCGAACTGCCTCTCGAGGAAATCCGCGCGGTTCGGCCCGAGGCCCAGCCCACCGGGGGGGTGTCAAATGCAGGGCAGGGCATCCAATCAGCGCCGGCGATCTTGAAGGGCGGGGACGAGCCTTCGATCTCGGACGACGGGTGGTCTGTCCGCATTCTCCAGATGCGACGCGAGCTGTCGGAGATTCGCGATCTTTTGTCCGCCACGCTCGATCGCTCCGAGGTAGGCCGTGATTCCCACGCTATAATTTGACGCTTCGGCGTGTAGCGCAGCCTGGTAGCGCACTTGCATGGGGTGCAAGGGGTCGCGAGTTCGAATCCCGCCACGCCGACCACCATCAAAAATGGACCACAATCCGCAAAGGTTGTGGTCCATTTTCATTGGCCGCATGGCTGTTTTGAACGTAGCCTAAAACTCGGCCTGAAATGCGGTCCCAATCAAGGCCGCACACGACGGGCCGCATCGCACTTCAAAGTGAAGTGCGATGCCCGGTAGGCCTCAGGGCCTCGCTGAGTCCGCCTTGCGGGCGACCAGTCCCACCAGAGCAGAAGTTCCGCTGTGACCCGGGCCCTCGAGGACTTCCTCTTCATAGGTGCGCAGGTCCAGGATCTCATAGCCCGGGAAAGCCTCGCGCAGCAAAGTTTCGTCGTAGAGGTGTTCGAGCTTGCCTGGCCCCCCGGTATTGAAGCGCAGTTGTTCTTTTCCGTAGCCATGGATCACGAGCGTGCCGCCCGGTTTGAGGCTGCGGTCCATGTGGGCGAACAATTGCGCGCGCTCTTGCGGGTCGGCGAACTGAAAGAAGATGCCGACCACGTTGTCGTAGGCGGCGTCGCGCCAGGGGAAGTCCTGCCAGGTGCAGCAATGGCATTGCAGGCTCACATCACGTGAGGCGGCAAGCCGGTGCGCCTTTTCGATGCCGACAGGCGAGAGATCGAAGGCCTCGACCTTGAGGCCCTGCTGAGCGAGCCAGACACCATTTCGTCCCTCCCCATCGCACAGGGCCAGTGCCGTCCCCGGGTGCAGGTGCTTGGCCTGCCTGGAAAGGTACTGATTGGGGGTTTCGCCAAAGTGGTAATGCTCGCCGCCATAGCGCTTGTTCCATTGGGTCAGGGGGTCGATGCCGGGCCCGAAGGCGGGGGTATGGCGGGCTTGGTTGGGGGCAGTCATGGTGCGTGAGGCGTGGTTGAGGGTTCGCCTACGCATTGTCATGCAAGATCACCCGCAGTCGCTCGCGGTGATGGGCCGTCCATTGTGCAGAGGCTTGGATATCCGGGTCATCCTGACAATTGTTGGCAGCTTGATGGCTGCCCTTCGGATGGAGGTGGCGAGTGGACGCGATGCCGATGCAAATTTTGCAGCCCCTCGGGCACTTGATGGCGGCTATGCTCCGCAGGCTGGACCTTGCGTCCGTTTGCTGAATAAAGGACTCAAAATGAGCGACCCCATCGTGATCGACGTGCGCTCGGAGGCTGAATATGCCACCGGGTATGTACAGGGCGCGGTCAACCTGCCGCTGGACCGTTTCACAGAGGATATTGCGCAAGTGGCGCCAGACAAGACGGCCGCCCTGATCCTGTACTGTGTCTCGGGCGCGCGCTCCGGCGCGGCATGCGCATGGCTACAGAAGGAGGGCTACACACAGGTCAGCAACGGTGGGTCAACCGGGGCTGTCGCGACGGCCTTGGGGCGCCCCATCGAGAGAGCTTGAGCCACCCCGGTTTCGGCCCGCTCCGCTGCAGGTGCGGCATGGGCGCTTTATTTCAGTGGATGTCGAGCGTGTGCAGCCCGAAGCGACCGGCCTTGCGGTCAGCGAAGTAGCGCTCGAGCGTCTCTCGCACGGTGCGGAAGGCGAGTTCTTCCCAAGGGATTTCGTGCTCGGCGAATAACCGGGCCTCTATCGTCTCCGGGCCCGGATCGAATTGCTCCGACAGGAGACGCGCCCGGAAGAAGAGATGGACCTGACCCACCCGCGGCACGCTGAGGATGGAGAGTAATTCCTCCATCTCGAACTCGGCGCCAGCTTCCTCCACCGTCTCCCGCGCGGCACCTTGGGCCACGCTCTCGCCGAGTTCCATGAATCCGGCCGGCAATGTCCATTTGCCCCAGCGCGGCTCGATGTTGCGTTTGCAAAGCAGCACCCGGTCACCCCAATAGGGAACGGTCCCCACCACGTTCAAGGGGTTCTGATAGTGGACGGTGTTGCAAGCCGGGCAGACTGCGCGCTCGCGGGTGTCGCCGTCGTCCGGCAGTCGGTAGGCGACTTGAGTTCCGCAGTCTCGGCAGTGCTTGATCGGGCTTTGCATGGGGCCAGTGTAAGGGCCGGGTCGATCTGGCAAGCGCAGGTCAGGGGGCGTCGATCGCCACCTTGAGCGGTGCCAGCCCGGAAACCCCGCCTTCGAGGGTGTCGCCTGCCTGCACCGCCGCAACCCCCTCAGGCGTGCCGGAGAAGATCAGGTCGCCCGGAGCCAGAGTCCAGGCACTCGAGAGGTGCTCGATGGTCTCGGCGATATTCCAGATCAATTTGGAAATGTCGCTTCGCTGGCGCTCCTGCCCATTGACCTGTAACCAGATGGCCGCTTTGCTGATGTCGCCTGCTTGGGCTGCCGGGGTGAGCGGTCCAATGGGGCCGGACTGCTCGAAGGCCTTGCCGATTTCCCAGGGGCGGCCTTGTTTCTTCATATCGCTTTGCAGATCGCGCCGGGTCATGTCCAGTCCGACCGCATAGCCGAAGACATGTTGCATCGCGTCTTCGGCCCGAATGTGGGTTCCACCGGTCCCGATGGCGACGACCAGTTCGATCTCGTGGTGCAGGTCACGCGTGAGGCTGGGGTAGGCCATGTGGCCAGTTTGGCCGGACTCGACCACCAGCAGCGCGTCGGCCGGCTTCATGAAGAAGAAGGGGGCCTCGCGGCCGGTGAAGCCCATTTCCTTGGCGTGCTCCGCGTAGTTGCGTCCGACGCAGAACACCCGGCGGACAGGAAAGCGCTCATCGCGGCCCACGATGGGCAAGGTGGTGGGGGCAGGGGGCGTAAATATCAGGCTCATGGCCGAACAATACCGCAAGCGATCTGCGCTCCGCCTCGGGGAGAGTGCGGATCCCTTTATCCTCCGGGCATGTCATGCAACTTCTGTCGCTGCGGCTTTGGACATGCACGTGCCTGAGACCACCTTGATCCCGGATGGTTTTGACCAGGGGGTGATTGCGCCTCAATGGCCGGCACCTGCGGAGGTGAGGGCTTTGTGCAGCACCCGCTTGGGCGGGGTCTCGGCCGCTCCCTGGAGCGGTTTCAACCTGGGCGAGCATGTCGGAGATGTTCCCGGGGCCGTGGCCCACAACCGGGCGCAGTGGCACAAGCGGCTGCAGGTGCGACCGGTATTCCTGCATCAGGTACACGGTACGGACGTGCTCAATCTGGATCTTGAAGCCGCCGATGGCGCGCAGGCCGACGCCTGCTTCGCCACGCGGCCCGGCCGAGCCTGCACGATGATGGTGGCCGACTGCCTGCCCGTTTTGCTGTGTGACCTGCGAGGCGGCGCACATGCCCGAGTGGGCGCCGCCCATGCGGGCTGGCGCGGACTTGCGGGTGTCGGTTCACACGCCGGGCAGGGTGTGCTCGAGGCGCTGGCCCTGCAATTTGATCCGGACTACACCCTGGCCTGGCTCGGGCCCTGCATCGGGCCCCAGGCGTTTGAGGTGGGTCACGACGTTGTGCAGGCCTTCGAGCGGGTGACTCCGAACTGCCGGGCGCGCTTTCGCCCTGTGCCGGCAGCGACCGTAGCGCCAGGCCAGACCGCTGGGTCCGGCGCATCAGAGGCGCAGGCGGGGGCCAAGTGGCTGGCCGATCTGCCCGGCTTGGCACGCGACCGATTGGCGGCGCTGGGTATCAGCCGCCTTTACGGCAACGATGGCAGCCCGGCTTGGTGCACCGTCACCAACGCCTCACTTTTCTTTTCGCACCGGCGCGACCGGGTCAGTGGCCGGCAGGCTGCCAGTATCTGGCTGGCTTGAGGGCCGGTGACCCGCTGGCTTTTCCTGCTCGGCTTCAGCGCCTGCTTCAGCTTGTTCAAGGGCGCGGCGTGTTCTCCTGCGCGCCGGTGTGCTGAGGATGTACACCAAGAGTGCGGTGGGTCCGACACCGTAAAGCAGGAACGTGATGACCCCGCCCAGAATGGATCCATTAGTATTCGTGGCCTCCGCGACCGCCATCATGAGCGTCACGTAGATCCAGGCGATGGCAACCAGATACATGGCAATCAAATTGAAAATTGACGCACCCTCTGTGGCGCGCAGCGGACGCCAGCGCCCGAGTTTGGTTGGTGTAAGTAATTCCCGCATACTCACCGGCGTTGGCGGATTCACACCGCGCGGTACAACAAGCAAGTAGGAAGCAGCATGCATTCTCAGCCGGATTGGGCTCAACTCGCCACGCAGTTCCAGCAAAACCTCGGCGCCGGCTGGATGAAAGCTCTGGAATCATTCCAGCAACTCGGTAGCACTGCGGCAGGCCCGAGCCCGGGATCCACGGCAGGCCTGCCGATGTCGATGCCTTCCGTGCCAGCGCTGAACTTCGACCCGGTCAAGCTGCTGGAGTTGCAGCAGGCCTATGTGCGTGAGGCCTCGCAGCTATGGAACCCGGGGGTGAAAGTCAATTCGTCGCCCCCCAAGGACAAGCGCTTTGCCGCTGCCCCCTGGGTCCAGAACCCCCTGGCCGCCTTTTCTGCCTCGGCCTACCTGCTCAATGCGCGCACCCTGATGGGCCTGGTGGAGGCGGCGGATGCCGACGACAAGACCAAGGCCCGGCTGCGGTTTGCCGTGGAGCAATGGGCAGCAGTCACTGCCCCCAGCAACTACCTGGCCTTCAACCCCGAGGCCCAGCAGATGGCCATTGATTCACAGGGTGAGAGCATTGCCCGGGGCATGCAGAACCTGTTGGCCGACCTGCAGCAGGGCCATGTTTCGATGACCGACGAGCGTGTATTTGAGGTGGGCCGTAACATGGCCACCACCGAGGGCGCCGTGGTGTTCGAGAATGCGCTTTTTCAGCTGATCGAGTACAAGCCCCGCACCGCCAAAGTCTTTGAGCGGCCTTTCTTGCTGGTGCCGCCTTGCATCAACAAGTACTACATCCTCGACCTGCAGCCGGAAAATTCCTTTGTTCGCCATCTGGTCGACCAGGGCCACCGCGTCTTCCTCGTGAGCTGGCGCAGCGCCGATGAGTCCATGGCCCAAACCACCTGGGACGACTACATCGAAGAAGGCGCCATCCGCGCCATCGAAACGGTGCGCGAGATCTCCCAGGCCAAAGACATTAACGCCTTGGGCTTTTGCGTGGGGGGCACCATCTTGGGCACTGCGTTGGCGGTACTCGCCGCGCGCAAGCAAAAGCCGGTGCACGCGGCCACCTTCCTCACCGCCTTCCTCGACTTCAGCCATACCGGGGTGATGGACGTGTTTATCGACGAGGGGATGGTCAAGTACCGCGAGATGCAGATGGGGCAGGGCGGACTGATGGCCGGCCGGGACCTGGCACAGACCTTCAGCTTCCTGCGTCCCAACGACCTTGTCTGGAACTATGTGGTGGGCAACTACCTCAAGGGGCAGACCCCACCCCCCTTCGACCTGCTTTACTGGAATAGCGACTCCACCAATTTGCCGGGCCCGATGTATGCCTGGTACTTGCGCAACACCTACCTCGAGAACAACCTGGTCAAGCCGAACAAGCTCACCGTGTGCGGAGAGAAGGTCGATCTGCGCAAGATCGATATCCCGTCCTATGTCTATGGATCGCGTGAGGACCACATCGTCCCCATCGAGGGCGCCTATGAAACCGTGAACTACATCGGCGGAAAGAAGCGATTCGTCATGGGCGCTTCCGGCCACATTGCCGGCGTGATCAACGCCCCCGCCGCGAAGAAGCGCTCTTTCTGGACGAACGACACGCTGCCTGCGACCCATGCAGACTGGCTGGAGGGCGCCAAGGAGCATGCCGGCAGCTGGTGGCCCGACTGGTACGCCTGGCTCAAGCCCCACGGCGGCAAACAGGTAGCCGCCCTGCGCAGCTATGGCCGCGGCAAGTTCAAGTTGATCGAGCCTGCGCCTGGCCGCTATGTCAAGGCCAAACCACAGGCCTGAGAATTGCTTGTCTTAATTAGTTGTTATCTTGATCAATTGTTAATTTGACCAATTGGGGCCTGCTGCAAGGCAACCCCGACCCCTTCGGAGATTTACATGGAAGACATCGTCATCGTCTCAGCGGCCCGCACCGCCGTTGGCAAATTTGGCGGCTCGCTCGCCAAAGTCGCCGCGCCCGACTTGGGCGCAGCCGTGATTCGCGAGGCCCTCGCCCGCGCCAAGCTCGATCCTGCCCTGGTGGGTGAGGTCATCATGGGCCAGGTGCTCGCTGCTGGTGCCGGCCAGAACCCGGCGCGCCAGGCCTTGATGAAAGCAGGCATTCCCAAGGAAGTGCCGGGCCTCACCATCAATGCCGTTTGCGGCTCAGGCCTCAAGGCCGTCATGCTGGCGGCCCAGGCGATTGCCTATGGCGACAGCGACATCGTGGTGGCGGGCGGCCAGGAGAACATGAGCGCCTCGCCGCACATTCTCATGGGCTCGCGCGACGGCCAGCGCATGGGTGACTGGAAGATGGTCGATTCGATGATCGTCGACGGCTTGTGGGACGTCTACAACCAG
>CANFQF010000004.1 GCA_947449025.1 Comamonadaceae bacterium | reverse complement strand
CAGGGCTTGCAGCAAGGACAGCAGCTCCTTGACCGAGACCGGCAGCTTGGCGGCGCGCAGGGTGTAGAAAAAGTCGATCAGCATGAGAGGGGCTGTCTGCGTCGGGGGTTCGGTGCGTGGCTCAGTGCGTGGTTCAGTGCGTACTCAAGGGCTGGTCGCCCCGCGCCTGCAGGCGCGCCAGCGGGGGCGCCTGCAGGTTCGACAACAGGTGCGACAGGTGCGCGCTGACCTCGGGCCACTCGCCAGCGGTCACGCTGTACATCACGGTATCGCGCACCGTGCCATCCCGGCGCATCGCATGGTGGCGAATCACGCCGTCGCGCTTGGCACCCAGGCGCTCGATCGCGCGTTGGCTGGCGAGGTTGAAGTTGTCGGTGCGCCAGCCCACCACCTTCGCGCCCAGATCTTCGAAGGCGTGACGCATCAGCATCAATTTGGCGCTGGTGTTCACATGCGTGCGTTGCACCCGGCGGGCGTACCAGGTGTAGCCAATCTCCAGCCGGTCGATCGCCGGCACGATGTCGTGGTAACGGGTGGTGCCGAGCACCGCACCGCTGGCCGGGTCGACCACCGCGAAAGGCAGCATGTGCCCCTGGCGCTGCCCTTCGAGGGCGGCGGCGACGTAGGCCGCAGTTTCTCCAGGCGCCGGCACCGAGGTCACGCGGATCGTCCACAGCTCGCCGTCGGCCGCAGCCGCCTCCAGCGGGCCGGTGTGGTGCTCGGCCAGCGGTTCCAGACGCAGGCCATGGCCTTCCAGCGATAGGGGTACGGGCCGAATCATTCGTCGCCCTTCTTGCGACGTGCCGATCGCCAGCGCCGGGCCAGATGCAGCCCCCCACCGCCGCCCACGCCGACCAAGGCAATGCCAATGAGTTGGCCATTGCCGTAGCCCTCGGAGAACAGGTCCAGACCGAGCAGCACACCCGCCCAGTAGCCCAACAGCGCACCGCCGACAAAGCCGACGGCATCGGACAGGCCTTCAATCAGCAGCGGATGCATGGCGGGCGCTGGTTCAGCGGTTATTGCGCTGCATGAACACCAGTTTTTCGAACAAGGTCGCGTCCTGCTCGTTCTTCAGGAGCGCCCCGACCAGCGGCGGCACCGCCACCTTGTCGTCCTTGCTGTGCAGGGCCTCGAGCGGAATGTCTTCGGCGACCAGCAGCTTGAGCCAATCGAGCAGCTCGGAGGTGCTGGGCTTTTTCTTCAGGCCGGGCAGGTTGCGCACGTCGTAGAAGGTCTTCATGGCCGCCGACAGCAGCTCCTGCTTCAGCGTGGGAAAGTGCACCTGCACGATCTGGCGCATGGTGTCGGCGTCGGGGAACTTGATGTAGTGGAAGAAGCAGCGGCGCAGGAAAGCGTCGGGCAGCTCTTTTTCGTTGTTGGAGGTGATGAACACCAGCGGCCGGTTCACCGCCCGCACCGTCTCTCGGGTCTCGTAGACATGGAACTCCATGCGATCGAGTTCGCGCAGCAGGTCGTTGGGGAACTCAATGTCGGCCTTGTCGATCTCGTCGATCAGCAGGGCCACCGGCCGGTCGGCGGTGAAGGCCTGCCAGAGCACGCCCTTGACGATGTAGTTGTGGATGTCCCGCACCTTCTCGTCGCCCAACTGCGAGTCGCGCAGGCGGGAGACCGCGTCGTACTCATACAGGCCCTGCTGGGCCTTGGTGGTCGACTTGATGTGCCATTGCAGAAGCGGCATGTCCAGCGCGGCAGCCACCTCCTCTGCCAGCATGGTCTTGCCGGTACCCGGCTCGCCCTTGACCAGGAGGGGGCGCTTGAGGGTGATGGCGGCGTTGACCGCGAGCATCAGGTCCTGGGTGGCAACGTAGTTTTGTGAGCCTTGGAACTTCATGTGTGCGTGGCTGTGAGTGGCGTCAAGGACGGGCCATATAATCCGGGCTGTTTGGCAGTCAATTGTGCTCGCAAAATGAACAAGTTCGTCCGTTCTCTCCTTGGCCAGACTGGCCTGCTTGTCGCGTTTGCGACCACCGTCGCGACGACGTTTGCGTCGTCCTCTGTCCAGGCCCAGTCCGCTGCTCCGGCAGCGTCCGCTGCAGCACCTGCGGCGGCTGCAGGTGCCAAGTCCGTCGAGACCAAGGTGGCCATGTGCATCGGCTGCCACGGCATCCCGGGTTACCAGGCGACCTTCCCCGAGATCCACCGCGTGCCCATGATCTCAGGTCAAAGCGCCAAGTACATCGTCTCGGCTCTCAACGCCTACAAGGCCGGTGAGCGCAAGCACCCCACCATGCGCGGCATTGGTGGCGGCATGTCCGAGCAGGACATGGCCGAAGTCGCCGACTGGTACGCCAGCCAGGCCAAGCCCGCTGTGGCCGAAAAGCCTTCCCGCGAGCCTAGCGCCCAGGTGGCGGCCCTGCTGCAAAAAGCGGCCTGCACCTCTTGCCACGGCGCCAACTTCTCCAAGCCGGTCGACCCCGCCTATCCGAAGATCGCCGGCCAACACGCCGACTACCTCTTCGTGGCCCTCAAGTCCTACAAGAACGAGCCGAACAACGTGGTCGGTCGCTCCAACGGCGTGATGGGCGGCATCGCCAAGCAGTTCACCAACGCCGAGCTCAAGGCCCTGGCGCAGTACGTGGGCTCCTTGGACAGCGAAATGCAGGTCAAGCCCCAAAGCCGCTTCCGCTGATCGATCCCCCTGGCCGCCTTCCGGTGGCTGGCACGCAAAAGGCCCGCAGATGCGGGCCTTTTTCTTTGTCGCGCCTGGCCCTGGAGTTTTTGGGGTCCTGGATCCCTGGCCGGCGCGCGCGGGGTGGTTTAGCGCGTCGCGCGGCGCTGCACGCAGTCGATATAGGCCTGGCCGTCGGGTGGCCGGCCGGCGCGCTGGCTCTCCCACAGCATCTGGCCCAGGCATTCCATCGCCTCATGGTGGGCGTCGTGCAGCGAATCACGCCGTGCGGTCAGCAGCTCCACCGCCTGGCGAATGCCGCGGGGCTGGTCGATCGAGCACTGCTCGCTGATCGACAGGTGCATCGAGAGGTGCAAAAAGGGGTTGGTGCGGCCGTCCTGGCCGTCATAGACCTTGGCCACTGCCGCCTCGGCGTCGGCCAGGTCGGCCTCGTACTCGGGGTGCTCGGCGAGCCACTGGCCGGCCAGGGTTTCCAGGGCGTCCATGGGCGCATGGGCGCGGGCCTTGGCCTGGACGCCGCAGAAGAAGCGCCGGACGTCGTCCTGGGAGGGGTTGAACATAGCGCGGGGAGGGTAGCACGCACATCCGCTAATTTATTGTTGACTTAGGGATTACAGATGAGTAGATTGGAATTCATTGCTGGGCTGTCTGCTTGGATACGGCCGCCCGGGAAGACACCATCGGGTCTGTCCCGCCGCGACAGGGACTGAGCAGGAGTGCAGCACATGGAAAAGCTAGGTCAGTTCAGGGCTTTTGTTCGAGGATTCGGTGCGGAGAGCAAGGCCGCACCATCAGCGCCCTCGCAAAGCGCAGGAGGGACAGGAGGCGCAGCAGGGGCGCAGGGCGTGCGCAAAGCGGTACCGGTCAACGCGGTAGCGCCTCCCGCCCCCAGCGCCCGGACCTATGCCGCTTCGGCGCCCGAGGGGCAGGCCCCGTTCACCGCGATAGATGCCCGTCGCGCCAGCGTGGCGTCAAGCGCCTCGGCAGGTGGGCGATCTGCACTCTCCCAGGAAGACCGTCAGGCCTTGCCCGCCAGGCTTGCCGACTCCGCCAGCCGGCTGCTCGGCGCCGGTGGCTCGGCGGCGCTCGGCAAGACTGCGGCATTCGAGAACCTGCTGGCCGATGGGGCGCGTGACTTGGTGCCTCCCTCCTACAAGGGGCGGCTCGAGAACTACTTGCTTGCGCGCGCCGTGCACGAAAACGTGAAGCAACAGGGGGGTTCGGTGTCGCCGTCCGTGGTCGATCAGGCCAGTTCCCGGAGGCGCGATGCGCACCTGGAACTGTCTCTCGACAAGGACTTCGAAACTGAGCGCAGCGACCTCGCCACCACCCTGACCGACGCCGTCCTGACCCAGGGGCTGGACCAGCGAACAGCCCCGGATGAATTGGGCAGCCAGCTCGGATCGATCGCCAAGCACCTGGTAGAGGGGGGGCGGGATGGCGAAGGTCGCCATGGGCAAGAGGCCCTTTCCCATTGGGTTTCCGGCGTGCTGGGGGATGAGCGGCTGCACCACAACGGGAGCGCGCCCGCGATCCACAGGGTTGTTCCCGCGATGGTGAAGGCGCTGACCGATGTCATCGTCGCCAGGGATCCGACCCTGTCCCCTGCCGAGGCGAAGGAGCAGGCGAAGGAGCTGCTGGCGGGGCACGCCCCGGCTGAGTACTCGCAGGCACAGTTAGACAAAAAGGCCCAGGCCGATCCGGCGGACTTCCAGGCTGCGGTCCTTAGCAATTTCACCAGAGAACAGTTTTTTCATGGCAAGGTTTTGGATCCGGATAAGCCCCCGGACTAGGCCACCCCGTGCCTCGAACCAAGGCACGGGTGGCCACGCGGGCTGTACGCAGGTGACGACGTGCACGCAGGTGACATGGGCCCGCGCGTAGCCCCGCTACGATGGGTCGATGAGAACCTTCCAGACCCTCGCGGAACTTCCTCCCCTGATCGGCCAGGAAGTCGCCGTCACCGACTGGCTCACCATCACTCAGGACCAGGTGAACCAGTTCGCCGATGCGACTCACGACCACCAGTGGATCCACGTCGACCCCGAACGTGCCCAGGCCGGGCCCTTCGGCGCGCCGATTGCGCACGGCTTTCTCACGCTCTCGCTGTTGTCGAAATTCTTCGCGATGGCAGTCACCCTCCGCGACGTGCGCATGGCGGTCAACTACGGCCTCAACAAGGTGCGCTTTCCAGCCCCGGTGCCCGTGGGCAGCCGGGTGCGCGCGCGAATGACGTTACAGGCCTGTGACCCGGTCGAGGGGGGTGTGCAGATCACCTGGGGTGTGGTCGTTGAGCGCGAGGGCTCTGACAAGCCGGTCTGCGTGGCGGAGTCGTTGGCGCGCTGCTACGCCTGAGGCCGCAGGACGACGTATGGCCACTCGGTGGCCATGTTGGGGCCACGGCGGGTATTAGCCGTTGGCGTCCCCGCCAAAACCGTTTTGCCGCCAGGCCTCGAACACCGTCACCGCGACTGCGTTTGAGAGGTTGAGGCTGCGCTGCTCTGCCCGCATCGGCAGGCGTAGGCGCTGCGCCGGCGGGAAGGACTCGCGCAGGGCCGGGTCCAGGCCCCGGCTCTCCGAGCCGAACACGAAGCAATCACCGGCTTGGAAGGCCGTCTCGTGCACGCCGCGCGTGCCACGGGTGGTGAGCGCGAAGCAGCGCGCCGGGTCGGGCTGCGTCGCAGCCAGGAAGGCGTCCCAGTGGGCGTGCCGGCGCACGTCCGCCCACTCGTGGTAGTCGAGTCCGGCGCGGCGCATCAGCTTGTCTTCCATCGAAAAGCCCAGCGGCTCGACCAGGTGCAAGGTGCAGCCGGTGTTGGCCGCCAGCCGGATCACGTTGCCGGTGTTGGGCGGAATCTCGGGTTCGACAAGGACGATATGGAACATGGCTAGGGGCGGTCGGTGCGGGCCAGCACCACCGCGCTCACGCTGGCGGCTCCGGCCCGGCGCAAGGCGCGGGCGGCCTCGTGCAGTGTCGCGCCGCTGGTCATGACGTCATCGACCAGAACGAAGCGACGGCCCCGGATGGTAGCCGCTCGCCCAGGTGGCACTGCGAAGGCCTGGCGCAGGTTGCCCGTCCGCTCCGACAGAGGCAGCGCGCTCTGCGGCGCGGTCTCGCGCACCCGCTGCAGCAACCCGGTTGCCAGCCGGCGTCGGGGCACGAGCCGGCGGGCCAATTCGAGCGCCTGGTTGTAGCCGCGCTCGGCCAGTCGCCCTGTGGCCAGTGGCAGGGGCAGCACCCGGTCTGCCGCCGCCAGCGCTGCCATCAGCGCCGGCTGCGCGCGCATCAGGTCTGCCAGCGGGCCAGCCAGCGCAGGCTCGCCGCCGAACTTGAACCGGGCGACCAGCGCGTCCCAGGGGAAGGCGTAGGGCAGGGCGCTGAAACAGGCGTCCAGTGGCGGCGGCCGCAGGAGGCAGGCGCCGCAGATGGGTGCCCGGGCCTTGGCAGCCGGCGCGTCGGGGGCGGCGCCTTCTCCGAGCGCAGCGCTGGCCGCAGGCTGTGCTCGGGTCAGGTGTCGAATCAGGTCCAAAGCGAGGGGCAGGGCGCACAACGCGCAGCGAGCGCCAATGCCACTTGCCGCGTCGCCGTGGTCGGCGGTGCAGGCCGCGCACACCGGACGGGACGGCCAAGCGCGGCAGACCTCGCAACGGGCGGGCAGGCCAAGCCAAGGCATGCGGGTCAATATACTGGCGCGCCCGCCTCTCGCGGGCCGTGCCCCCGCAATTCACCCACCCTGCTTTGACCACCCGCCCGCCCTCCATTGACCCCGTGGCCGCCGAGCGCCTTGCCCGCCGCGCGCCCCAGCCTTCCCCCTGGCTGCACGAGGAGGTGGGCCGGCGCATGGCCGAGCGCCTCGAGTGGATTCGGCTGCAGCCCGAGTCCTGGGTCGACTGGCGACCGGTCTGGGGCGGCCTGGAGGCCCACGCGCTCGTGCGTGCCCGCTACCCCCAGGCCCTTTGCACCGCGGTCGAGCCCAATCCTGCGCAGGCCCTGTACGCAGCCGCGCGCCTGCGTAGGCCCTGGTGGCGGCGCTGGACCGAGGCCGGTGTGGCGGTCGCCGCAGATGCGCCCGATGGCACGGCCCGGATGCTCTGGGCCAATATGGCGCTGCACGCCGCAGCCGACCCACAGGCCTTGATGGCCCAATGGCATCGCGCCCTGGCCGCCGATGGCTTTCTGATGTTTTCCAGCCTGGGGCCCGACAGCCTGCGGGGGCTGCGCCGTCTCTATGCCGACCTGGGGTGGCCGCCGGCTGGCCCCGAATTCACCGACATGCACGACTGGGGCGACATGCTGGTTCAGGCCGGCTTTGCCGAACCGGTGATGGACATGGAACGGGTGACGCTCACCTGGACGTCGCCAGAGCTCATGCTTGGAGAACTGCGCACCCTGGGGATCAACCTGCACCCCGGGCGTTTCCCGGCCTGCCGCGGTCGCCATTGGCGTGACCGCCTTCTGGCGAACCTGCGCGAACGGCTCGCGGGCCCCGATGGCCGCCTGGCCCTGGTGTTCGAGATCGTGTATGGCCACGCCATGCGCCCGGCAGCCCGTCCCCGGGTGGCGCCCGAGAGCGCCCTCTCCCTTCAGGACATGCGCCAGCTGTTGCGCGGCGATCGGGCCGAGGGTGGAACGCGATAAAACGGGCAGGCTATGCGCAGTGGTCATGCATTCGATGGGGTCTCGACGCGCAGGGTCCGGGAACCCAAGCTCGTCACGGTAGAATCCCTAGCTAATCTTTGTCAGCAACCGACGTCCATGTCGATGTTCCGATTTGCCACGGTTCAAGGCCCCTGCGTTCAGTGGGCCCTGAAGCGCAATTGCTCGGTGACGCCCTCCCAGCTGGGATGGTTTTACGCCTCGCTGTGCGCCCTGTCCCTGGGCATTGGGGTCGTCTTCTGGTTTCAGGGCGCGACCCTGGTTCTTCCCATCGCCTGGCTTGAGTTGTCGGCGGTTGGGGTGGCCCTTCTGGTCTATGCGCGTCACGCCACCGATGGCGAGCGCATCAGCCTCACAGGGCCTAGCCTGGTCGTCGAACTGGAGAACGCCGGCCGCCTCGAACGCGCCGAGTTCCATCGGGACTGGGTACGCGTCGAGCCGCAGGCCGACCACCGGTCGCTGATCGAGGTGTCCGGCCGGGGCCGGTCGGTGCAGGTAGGCCGTTTCGTGCGGCCTGAGCTGCGGCCGGCGTTGGCCCAGGAGATTCGAAAGGCCCTGCGAGAGAGCGCATGAGGTCGGTCCGAAGGGACAGCGGGATTGTCTAAGAGGTAGATACGAAGTGAAAACGATGAAAAGCATTACCCAGAAGGCGGCCGCGCTGCTGATCGCTGCGGGCGCCGTATCCGGCGCACATGCTGTGGAGGACCTGCCAGGGGGTCCTGCCGTTCGCCAGCTCAATCTTCAAGCAGCCGCGTCCCGGATCGCTGTCGAGCAAAGCTGGCTGCACTGGCTGATGCTGATCGCCTGCTTGGTGATCTTCATCGCCGTGTTCTCGGTGATGTTCTATTCCATCTGGAAGCACCGCAAGTCCAAGGGCGCCCAGCCTGCGAGCTTCCACGAGTCGGTCACCGTCGAGGTGATCTGGACCCTGGTTCCCTTTGTCATCGTGATCCTGATGGCTTTGCCGGCCACCAAGGTTCTGGTCGCGTCCAAGGACACCACCAACGCTGACCTCACCATCAAGGCCACCGGCCAGCAGTGGAAATGGGGTTACGACTACATCAACGGCGAAGGTGCCGGTATTTCCTTCCTCTCGAGCCTGGATGCCTCGCAGCGCGAAATGTCCAACTCGGGCAAGACCGCAGGCGCTGGCAACGACTACCTGTTCAAGGTCGACAACCCGCTGGTGGTGCCGGTGGGCAAGAAGGTCCGCATCATCACCACCGCCAACGACGTGATCCACGCCTGGGGCGTGCCCGCCCTCGGCGTGAAGCAAGACGCCATTCCTGGCTTTGTGCGCGACACCTGGTTCCGCGCCGAAAAGACGGGCCTTTTCTCCGGCAACTGCTACGAGTTGTGCGGCAAAGAGCACGCCTACATGCCCATCCAGGTGAAGGTTGTCTCCGCCGAGGACTACGCTCAGTGGGTGGGCGAAGAGCAAAAGAAGATGGCCGCCAAGCTCGATGACCCGAACAAGGTCTGGCAACTGACCGATCTCGCCGCGCGCGGTGAGAAGGTCTACGCCGCCAATTGCGCCGCCTGCCACCAGGCCAACGGCAAGGGCGCGGGTCCCATCATGCCGCTGGACGGCTCTGCCCTGGTGCAGGACGCCGACAAGAACAAGCAAATTACCGTCTTGCTGAAGGGCCGCAACGCAATGCCTGTCTGGAAGCAGCTGTCGGACACCGACATCGCGGCGGTGATCACCTATACCAAGAACCACTGGTCCAACAAGACCGGTCAAGTGGTCCAGCCGGCCGAAGTTCTGGCACAGCGCAGCAAATAATTCAGCAGCTTGAGGTACACAAGATGAGCGCAGTTCTCGACCATCACGACGCACACGGGCACGACCACGCCCATGACCACCCGCACGGCTGGCGCCGCTGGGTGTATGCCACCAACCACAAAGACATCGGCACCCTCTACCTGCTGTTCGCCTTCTTCATGCTGATGTTCGGCGGCGTGCTCGCCCTGTGCATTCGCGCTGAGCTGTTCCAGCCGGGCCTGCAACTGGTCAACCCCGAGCTGTTCAACCAGCTCACCACCATGCACGGCCTGATCATGGTGTTCGGCGCCATCATGCCGGCTTTCGTGGGTTTCGCGAACTGGATGATTCCGCTCCAGATCGGCGCCGCCGACATGGCCTTTGCCCGCATGAACAACTTCAGCTTCTGGCTGATGATTCCCGCTGGCCTGATGCTTGGCAGCTCCTTCTTCGTGCCCGGCGGCGCGCCGGCCGCCGGCTGGACGCTGTACGCGCCCTTGACCCTGCAGATGGGTCCCTCCATGGACATGGGTATCTTCGCGATGCACATCCTGGGCGCCTCGTCCATCATGGGCTCGATCAACATCATCGTGACCATCCTCAACATGCGCGCTCCTGGCATGACGCTGATGAAGATGCCGATGTTTGCCTGGACCTGGCTGATCACCGCCTACCTGCTGATTGCCGTGATGCCGGTGCTCGCTGGCGCTATCACCATGACGCTGACTGACCGCCACTTTGGCACCAGCTTCTTCAACCCGGCCGCCGGCGGCGACCCGGTGATGTACCAGCACATTTTCTGGTTCTTCGGTCACCCCGAGGTCTACATCATGATCTTGCCGGCCTTCGGCATCATCAGCCAGGTGGTGCCGGCCTTTGCCCGCAAGCGCCTGTTCGGCTACGCCTCGATGGTGTACGCCACCTCCTCGATCGCCATCTTGTCGTTCATCGTGTGGGCGCATCACATGTTCACCACCGGCATGCCGGTGACCGGCCAGCTGTTCTTCATGTACGCCACCATGCTGATCGCGGTGCCGACGGCGGTGAAGATCTTCAACTGGATCGCCACCATGTGGCAGGGCTCGATGACCTTCGAGACCCCGATGCTGTTCGCGGTGGGCTTCATCTTCGTGTTCACCATGGGCGGTTTCACCGGCCTGATCCTGGCCATTGCCCCGGTCGACCTGCTGTTGCAGGACACCTACTACGTGGTGGCCCACTTCCACTACGTGCTGGTGGCCGGCTCGCTGTACGCCCTGTTCGCCGGCTTCTACTACTGGTCGCCCAAGTGGACCGGCGTGATGTACAACGAGACCCGCGGCAAGATCCACTTCTGGTGGTCGCTCATTGCGTTTAACGTCACCTTCTTCCCGATGCACTTCCTCGGCCTGGCCGGCATGCCCCGCCGCTACGCCGACTATGCGATGCAGTTTGCCGACTTCAACGCCTTGGCTTCGATCGGTGCCTTCTTCTTCGGCTTCGCCCAGGTCTACTTCTTCTTCTTCATCGTCCTGCCCGTCATGATGGGCAAGGGCAAGCCGGCCCCCCAGCGTCCCTGGAACGACGCCGATGGCAAGGGCGCTGAAGGCTTGGAGTGGGAAGTTCCTTCGCCGGCGCCCTTCCACACCTTCGAGACCCCGCCCAAGCTCAACGCCGCAGCCACCCGCATCGTGGGTGAGGCGCACTGAGCAAGCCGCATTGCTTGAATCCGATGGAGCCGCATGTGTCTGAGCAGGATGACCGCAAGAAAGCCAATCTGCGCCTGGCGCTGATCCTGGCTTCCGTCGTGGCCGTCTTCTTCGTCGGCTTCATGGTCAAGATGGTCCTGCTGGGACGCTGAGGAAAGCCCGCGCATGGTTCTGGCTCGCGAGAACGCACGTATGGTGGGCAAGCTGGCCGTGGTTGTGGCCGGCATGTTTGCCTTCGGCTACGCGCTGGTGCCGCTGTACGAGAAAATCTGTGAGTTCACCGGCATCAATATTCTTGCCCTGGGCGAGAAGCAGGTCCCCGGCGGAGCCACGCGCACACCGGCCAACACCCAGGTCGACACCAGCCGCACGATCACCGTCGAGTTCGACGCTAATGCGCGCGGGCCCTGGGAGTTCAAGCCGGCGGTTCGCACGCTGCAGGTTCACCCGGGCGAGCTCACCACGGTGATGTACGAATTCCAGAACGTGCAGGGCCGGCGCATGGCGGCCCAGGCCATCCCGAGCTACGCCCCCAAGCAGGCAGCGGCGCACTTCAACAAGCTTGAGTGCTTCTGCTTCAACCAGTACACCCTGGAGCCGGGTGAGAAGAAGCAGTGGCCGGTGGCGTTTGTCATCGACCCCAAGTTGTCCAAGGACGTGACCACCATCACCTTGTCCTACACCTTCTTCGAGGTGGGTTCGCGCACCCCGGCAGCCCCGACGGCTGCCGTGCCTGTACTTGCCCCGACAGCTGCGGTGCCTCTCACCAAACCGGAGCACCGCTCGTGAACATGGCGCATGACCCTGCAAACGACGGTCTCCCTGCGCAAGAGGAGGCAGCACTCGAGCGGCGCGGCAGCTTGCTGCAGACCGTGCGAGCCGTGGGCTGGGCCTTTCTGGGCGTGCGCAAGAACGCGGATTACCAGCGCGACATGGGTCGGCTCAATCCCCTGCATGTGGTCCTGGTCGCGCTGATTGCGGTCGGCCTGTTTGTAGGGGGCCTGGTGTCCCTGGTCCACTGGATCGTTTGAGTTTTTAAGTTTCTTGAGTTTTTGAGTTCTACCGACGAGATTTCGGAACGAGGAGTTGAGATGAGTCAAAGCGCACCCGGCACGACGCCGTACTACTACGTGCCCCAGCCGTCGCGCCACCCGGCGTTCGCCGCGTTTGGTCTGTTCTTTGTGATTCTGGGCGCAGGCCAGTGGATCAACGGTGTGGAGTGGGGCAAGTGGGCCCTGTTCTTCGGCCTGGCCTGGTTCGCGGTGATCCTGTTCCAGTGGTTCAAGGACGCGATCGGCGAGAGCGAGACGGGGCAGTACGGTCGCAAGATCGACATCTCCTTCCGCTGGAGCATGAGCTGGTTCATCTTCTCCGAGGTGATGTTCTTCGGCGCCTTCTTCAGTGCCCTGTGGTGGTTGCGCGCGCACTCGCTGCCAGCGCTGGCCAGCGTCGAGAACGCCCTGCTCTGGCCCGACTTCAAGGCCGCCTGGCCCACGCTGATGGCGGGTGCCACCGGCGCGCCTGCTGGCACGGTGGAGCCCTTCCAGACCATGACCCCGTTCTGGCTGCCCACCATCAACACCGCGCTGCTGCTCACTTCGGGTGTCACTCTGACCATCGCCCACCATGCGCTGCAGGCCGGCAACCGTGCCAAGACCATCAGCTGGATGTGGGCCACCGTCGTGCTGGGCATCGTCTTCCTGTTTGTGCAGGGCTACGAGTACTCCCACGCCTACAGCGAGATGAACCTCAAGCTGTCCTCCGGCCCCTACGGCTCGACCTTCTTCTTGCTCACCGGCTTCCACGGCTTCCACGTGTTCGTCGGCATGCTGATGCTGCTGTTCATCACCCTGCGCCTGCAGAAGGGCCACTTCAGCACCCAGCGCCACTTCGGATTCGAAGGCGCTGCCTGGTACTGGCACTTCGTGGACGTGGTTTGGCTGGGCCTCTACATCCTCGTTTACTGGATGTAAGCGCCTGTTCGCTTCGAGAATAGTCCGAGGGCCGCATCTGCGGCCCTTTTCAGTGGTGCCGCCGCATCTGCGGCCCTGGCAGTGGTGCTGCCGCATCAGCGGTACTGGCAGTGGTGCTCCCGGGTCAGCTTCAGGCCCCAGCCGGGATGCCGGTGGGCTGCAAGTAGCCGAGCTTCCAGGCCAGCAGCACGCAAAGGAACAAGACGATGGACAATCCGACCCGCAGTGCGAGCGCGGTGGCCATGCGGTTGGGGCGGGGTTGCCCCGCTTCGTCCTCACGGGAGCGCAGCATGAAGTACAGCGCCGCGCCCAGGCTTCCCAGAATGCCGGCAAAGCCGACGACGACCAGAATCGATTTCATGAAGGCGATTATCACGTGAGCGTCACTGAGGCGTCCCCGCCCGCACGCCGCACCTGGTTGCGCGTGGGCCTGGCCTTGGCTGCGCTGGCGGCCATGGCGCTCACCCTGGGCTTGGGCTTCTGGCAGTGGGGCCGTGGCCAGCAGCGTCTGGCTCTGCAGGCGTCCCTCGAAGCACGCCAGGCCCTGCCAGCCCTGGAGGCCGAGGCCTTACTGGCCCCGCAGGCGGCTGCTCCTGCGTCTGAATTGCTTCACCGCCAGCTGCTCCTGCGCGGGCAATGGCTGCCGGAGCGAACCGTTTACTTGGACAACCGGCAGATGCAGGGGCGGCCTGGTTTTTACGTGCTCACCCCGCTGCAACTGGCGGGTCGTTCCGAGGTGGTGCTAGTCCAGCGAGGCTGGATACCGCGTGACTTTCAGGACCGGGCTCGGCTGGCGCAGGTGGCGACGCCTTCTGGCGAGGTGACGCTGACCGGCCGTATCGCCCTTGCGCCAGCCAGGCTCTATGCCTTTGCTGGCGCCGAGACCGGCCCCATCCGGCAAAATCTGAGCATTGAGTCCTTCCGCGCCGAGACCGGCCTGTCCTTGGTCGACGGTTCGGTGGTGCAAGTGGGTCCGCCCTCGGAGGGCCTTGTGCGTGACTGGCCTGTCGCCGCCAGCGGGGCGGACAAGAACTTCGGTTATGCCTTCCAGTGGTGGGCCCTCTCGGCCCTCATCTTCATTCTCTATGTCTGGTTCCAATTCATTGCCCCCCGCCGACGCGCCGCACGCGAGCCGCGCTGATCGCGAGGCCGAGCATCCGCTGGATCTCACCGTGCACTCGCTGCCCTCCTTGGGTGATGCCGATGGCGGACAGGTGCAGCGCACCCGCGCGGGCCGCTGGAAGATGCTGGCGGTGCTGCTGGTGTGCGCTGCGCCGGTGGTCGCTTCCTATTTCACCTACTACGTGGTGCGGCCCGAGGGTCGGCGCAATTTTGGCGCACTGGTCGAGCCCCAGCGCCCCCTGCCCGCGGTCGAGGCCCGCTCACTTGACGGCCGCCCGGTCCCGCTGCCTTCCCTGCAGGGCCAGTGGCTGCTGATCTCGGTGGCCGGTGGCGCCTGCGACGCGGCCTGCGAGCGCCATCTGTACCTGCAGCGCCAGTTGCGCGAGTCCCTGGGCAAGGACAAGGACCGGATCGACTGGGTCTGGCTGGTCAATGACCAAGCGCCCGTGCGCGAGGCCCTGCAGCCGGCGCTGGCCACCGCCACGGTGCTGCGCGTCGAGGGGCAGCCGCTCTCTCAGTGGCTGGTGCCCGGGCCGGGACAGGCCCTGGCCGACCATCTGTATTTGGTGGACCCCCGGGGCAACTGGATGATGCGGTTTCCTGCGCGGCTCGATCGCGAAGGCGCAGCCAGTGTCAAGCGCGACCTCGAGCGCCTCATGCGCGCCGCTGCCAGCTGGGACGAGGCCGGCCGCAAATGAACACGGCAGACGCGGTTCCCCTCTACAACCTGGCACCGATTTTTAGGGTCATGGTCCTCGGTCTGGTGCTGGCCACCGGGCCGCTGGCCTGGGTCTGGCTGCGCAATCGGCAGCGGCCCTTCGCAAATCGTCTTGCAGCACTGACCGCACTCACCCTCTTTCTCACCTTCGACCTGGTGATGTTTGGCGCCTTCACCCGTCTCACCGACTCCGGTCTGGGTTGCCCCGACTGGCCCGGTTGCTACGGCGACGCCAGCCCCTTCGGTGCGCATGCCGAGATCAGCCAGGCCCAGGCCGCCATGCCCACCGGTCCGGTGACCCACACCAAGGCCTGGATCGAGATGATCCACCGCTACCTGGCCACCGGCGTGGGCGTGTTGCTGTTGACGCTGGCCCTCACCAGCTGGCTGCGCCGGCGCGAGCTCCCCGCAGGAATCGGCCCCGGCTGGCCGCTCGCCACTTTGATCTGGGTCTGCGTGCAGGGCGCCTTCGGTGCGCTCACGGTGACGATGAAGCTGCAGCCGGTCATCGTGACCCTGCATCTGCTGGGAGGGCTGGTGCTGCTGGCCCTCATCGCACGGCAGGCCCTGGCCTATGCCCAGGCCGACGGCCGCCAGCTGCCTCAAGCGATATCGCCTGCGCTGCGCGTGGCCCTGTGGGCGGGCTTTGCCCTGCTCTGGCTGCAACTGGCCCTGGGCGGATGGGTGTCCACCAACTACGCGGTGCTGGCCTGCGATGGCTTTCCGGCCTGTCAGGGCAGTGTCTGGCCCCCGATGGATTGGCACCAAGCCTTCGAACTCTGGCGGCCCCTCGGCCAGACCGGCGCGGGCGAGGCCATCACGATGGCAGCGCTCACCGCCATTCACTACGCGCACCGGCTGATGGCTTACCTGCTGTTGCCCGTGCTGTGGGCGCTGGCCTGGCACCTGGGCCGTGCCGGCCTGCGGGCCCAAGGGCGCGCGCTGGGCCTGCTGGCCCTGCTGCAACTGGCCACCGGCCTGTCCAACGTCATCCTGGGTTGGCCGCTGGCGGCTGCGGTGCTGCACACCGGCGGCGCCGGCGCCTTGGTGATGGCCTTCACCTGGGCCCTGGGCACCAGTCGGGCAGCTCACCAGACTGAGCGCCAGGCAAATCGCTATTCAGCCCGTCAGACGCCTACCCAGGCGGCTCCCGAGGCTCCCTCCGCGGCCACCGCCGCCTTCGCATCCCCCCGCACGCCCGAAGGGGCGCAGACATGAACCGTATTGCCCAGTTCTACGCCCTGACCAAGCCGCGCGTGGTGCAGCTCATTGTCTTTTGTGCCCTCATCGGCATGGTCTTGGCCGTGCCCGGCGTGCCCACCTGGGAGGACCTGCGCCTGGGCTTGATCGCCAGTGCTGGCATCTGGCTGGTGGCTGGTGCCGCTGCCGCCTTCAACTGCCTGGTCGAAAAAGGCATTGATGCCAAGATGAAGCGCACCGCCTGGCGCCCCACCGCCAAGGGCGAGCTCTCCGACGTGCAGACCCTGCTGTTCTCGGCCGTGCTGTGCGGCCTGGGCTCCTGGATGCTCTATGTGCTGGTCAATCCGCTGACCATGTGGCTCACCTTCGCCACCTTCGTCGGATACGCGGTGATCTACACCGTGGTGCTCAAGCCGCTCACTCCGCAGAACATCGTGATCGGCGGTGCCTCGGGCGCTATGCCGCCGGTTTTGGGCTGGGCCGCGCTGACCGGTGAAGTGCACCCGCACGCACTCATCCTCTTTTTGATCATCTTCCTGTGGACACCGCCGCATTTCTGGGCGCTGGCTCTCTACCGGGTCGAGGACTACCGCAAGTCCGGCTTGCCCATGCTGCCGGTTACCCATGGCAGCGCCTTCACGCGCCTGCAGATCCTGCTCTACACCTTGGTGCTGGGCGCAGCCTGCCTGCTGCCCTTCGCCGCCGGCATGAGCTCGTGGCTGTATCTAGTGGTCGCGTTCGCGCTGAGTGTGCGGTTCTGCCAGTATGGCTGGCGGCTGTGGCGTGAATATTCCGACGCCCTTGCGCGCAAGACCTTCCGCTTCTCGCTGGTGCACCTGAGCGTGCTCTTCGCCGCCCTGCTGGTGGACCACTACCTGCCGCCGCTTCCGTTTCTGCTGTGAGGCCACCTGCCATGCAACGCCGTCGCCTCCTGTCGCTGTTCTCCCCGCTGCCCTTGCTGGCGGTGGGACTCGCCGCCACGATGGGCTTGGCCGGCTGCGAGGGCAAGCCGCAGTTTCAGTCCATCGACCTGACCGACGCCAAGTACGCACGCGGCTTTGAGCTGCCCGATTTCAATGGCCAGACGCGCAGCCTGCAGGACTTCCGCGGCAAGCTGGTGGTGGTGTTCTTTGGCTTCACCCAGTGCCCCGATGTCTGCCCCACCGCCATGACCCAGTTGGTGGAGGTCAAGCGCCAGCTCGGCGCCGACGGCGACAAGCTCCAGGCGGTGTTCATCACCGTCGACCCAGAGCGCGACACGCCCGAGGTCCTCAAGGCCTACATGGCCAACTTCGATCCGTCCTTCGTCGGCCTGCGCGGCACGCCCGAGCAACTCGCCAATGTGGCGCAGGAGTTCAAGGTCTATTACAAAAAGGTCGAGGGCAAGCAGCCCGGGGCCTACACCATGGACCACTCGGCGGCGAGCTTCATCTACGACACCCAGGGCCGTCTGCGCCTGTACCTGCGCCCTGGCGCCGGCCCGCAGGTCTTGTTGGACGACCTGCGGCTGTTGCTGAAGGCGCGGTAAATCCCGCCAAGGTCCCTCTCATGCCCGGCCAAGGCTGAGCCAAGCCTTCACTGAATCACTGCTAGGCCACACGAGGGCGCGCTATGCCCCGCTAAGCCCCGCTAGGCCGCGCCAGGCCCTGCGAGGACCCCTCGCCCGCCATCCTCACTCGGCCTTGATACCGCGCGCGGTGATCACTGCGCCGAGATCGGCGGTATCGGCCTGCACCCGCGTTGCCAGGCCCTCGGCCGTGGTGCCCGCCACCTGCCAGCCCTGGGCGTAGAGCTTTTGCCGCATCTCTGGGCTGCGCACGATCTCGGCCACCAGCGCCGAGAGTCGCGCCAGATTCGCGCGCGGCATGCTGACCGGCGCGGCCACTGCATTCCAGACTTCGAGCCGGTAGCCGCGGGTCAGGCCCTGGTCGTCCAGGCTGGCGAAGTCGGGCACCAGCTCACTGCGGCCGCTGGAAGTCACGCCAATGACTTTGAGCTTGCCCGCGCGAACCTGGGGCAGGGCGATGCCAGGAGGCAGCAGCGCGAGCTGCACCTGTTGGCCCATCATGGCGGTGACCACTTGCGGATTGCCCGGATAGGGAACATGCACCGGGTCGATACCCGCCTTGCCTTTGAGCAGCTCCATGCCGATGTGGGCCACCGTGCCCACGCCCGGCGAGCCATAGCTCCAGGCCTTGCCGCCTTTGCGCGCGGCTTCCATCAGATCGCGCCCGGTCTCGCCGGGGGTGGTCGCATCCGTCACCAACACCAGCGGCGCGCTGCCGATCAGGCTGACCGGTGCCAGATCCTTGAGCGGGTCGTAGGGCAGCGCCGGGTTGAGGAGTTTGGCGATGGTCATGTTGCCATTGATCATCAAACCGAGGGTGTGGTCGTCTGTGGCCTTGGCTACCAGGTCGGCAGCGATGTTGCCGCCGGCGCCGACCCGGTTTTCCACCACCACCGGCTGGCCCAGCGCCTTGGACAGGGGCTCGGCCAGGGTGCGGGCGGTCAGGTCGGGAGAGGACCCGGCGGGAAAGCCCACCACCAGACGCAGCGGGCGGTTCGGCCAGGCCGCCGCGTCCCTGGCCTGGGCCAGCACGGCCGGAGCGGCTGCGCTCAGGGCCAGCGCAGACAGGGCGCCGAGGGTGGCGCGGCGGGTGGTTCGGCGGCTTGGGGTGGAGGGCTGCTGTGGGTTCATGGGGTGGGATTGTGATCCCCCCCATCCGCGGAAAAAAGCAGTGCTTGCCCTGAGGCCGAAGCCCATCTCGTCGGATGGGGCCTGCCCACCCGACGAGGAGATGGGTGCGGGCCCAGCGGGGCCCTGCCCGGATGCCTCAGGCGTAGGCCGCCAGGGCCAGGCGCATCTTTTTCATCGCCGCCACCTCAATCTGGCGGATGCGTTCGGCCGACACGCCGTACTCGGCGGCCAGGTCGTGCAGAGTGAGGCCACCCGAGCCGTCGTCGTTCACCTGCAGCCAGCGCTGCTCGACGATACGGCGGCTGCGCGGGTCGAGTTGCTCCAGGGCGGCGGCTAGGCCGTCGCTGGCCAGGCGGTCACGCTGGTGGGCCTCGATCACGGCGGTCGGCTCGTGGCGCACGTCGGTCAGGTAGGAAATGGGGCCGAAGGCCTCCTCACCGTCGCCCGCGGGTGTGGGGTCGAGCACCACGTCGCCGCCGGACATGCGGGTTTCCATCTCGAGCACTTCCTCGCGCTTGACCCCGAGGTCGTGCGCCATCACATCGACCTGGGCGTCGGTCAGGGTGTCGCGGTGGGTCGGGGCGTCGGCCTCGTCCTTGAAGCCCTGCTTCATGGAGCGCAGGTTGAAAAACAGCTTGCGCTGGGCCTTGGTGGTGGCCACCTTGACCATGCGCCAGTTCTTGAGGATGTACTCGTGGATCTCGGCCTTGATCCAGTGCAGGGCATAGGACACCAGGCGCACGCCCTGGTCGGGGTCGAAGCGCTTGACGGCCTTCATCAGGCCGATGTTGCCCTCTTGAATCAGGTCACCCTGAGGCAGGCCATAGCCGACGTACTTGCGCGAGACCGAAACCACCAGACGCAGGTGCGAGAGCACCAGCTTTCCGGCAGCCTCCAGGTCGTCGTGCTCACGCAGCTTGCGGGCGTACTCCTGCTCCTCCTCGGGGGTGAGCAGGGGCAGCTTGTTGACGGCAGAAATGTAGGCGTCCAGATTGCCCAGTGCGGGCACCATGGACCAGGGGCTGGCCACGGCCAGTCCGGTGCCTGCGGGGAGCACGGAAGGGATCATGACTTCAGGTCCTTTCATTCACGGCGAAATATTAGCACTCCTCGCGAGAGAGTGCTAAAGCCCCGTTGGGAAGCCCTGCGGGGTCTCCCCGCCGCCCCGGCCATGCGCCACAATGGCCGCTTCGGTCCCTTGCCAGGCCGCCTCATTGAGGAGCGAATCCATGGCCCCAGCCGCCAGCCCGCGCACCATCGCCAGCCTCACGACCACGGTGCCCAGCGAGGACGAGGCCCAGGCCCTGGCCCGGGGCCTGGTCGAGGCCCGCCTGGCGGCTTGCGTCCAGGTCGAGCCGGGGCTGCAGTCGCATTACCGGTGGCAGGGGCAGCTGCAGGCGGCTGGCGAGGTGCGCCTCACCGTCAAGACCCTGCCGCAGGCGCGGGCTGCGGTCGAAACCTTTGTCGCCCGCTACCACCCCTACGAGCTGCCGCAACTGCTCTGGCAGACGCTGGACGCCAGCCCTGCCTACGCCGACTGGGTGCGCGAGCAGGTCGACCCGGCGCTCAGCGGATCTGGAGGCGGGGACCCCCCGCCGGTATGACTTCGCCGATCTCCACCGCCTGCTCGAAGCCGTGGCGGGCGAAGGTGTCGAGCACTGCGGATACCGATTCCGGAGCGCAGGACACCAGCAGGCCACCGCTGGTCTGGGGGTCGGTGAGCAGGGCCTGGTGCGTCGCGTCGAAGCCGGCGGGCAGGCCCACCTCGGCGCCGTAGCCGGCCCAGTTTCGGCCGGAGGCACCGGTCACCATCCCGGCGCGGGCGAGGTCTTCCACCCCGGCCAGCAGCGGCACCTGGGCCCAGTCCAGGGCGACGGTCAGGTGGGCGCCACGGGCCATCTCCAGCGCATGGCCCGCCAGGCCGAAGCCAGTGACGTCGGTGAGTGCGTGCACACCCGGCAGTGCCGCCAGGTCGGGGCCTGGCGTGTTGAGCCGGGTGGTGGTGTCGATCATTCGGGCGTAACCCTCGGCATCGAGCTTCTCTTTCTTGAGGGCTGCGGACAGCACGCCCACGCCCAGGGGCTTGCCCAGCACCAGCCGGTCGCCGACGCGGGCATCGGCATTGCGCTTGACCCGTTTTGGATGCACCAGGCCCAGTGCCACCAGCCCGTAGATCGGCTCGACCGAGTCGATGGTGTGGCCGCCGGCGATCGGGATGCCGGCCGCGGCACACACCGAGCGGCCGCCCTCCAGGATGCGCCCGATGGTGGCGGTGGACAGCACGTTGATCGGCATGCCCACCAGGGCCAGGGCCATGATCGGCCGGCCGCCCATGGCATAGACGTCGGAGATGGCGTTGGTGGCCGCGATGCGCCCGAAGTCGAAGGGGTCGTCGACGATGGGCATGAAGAAATCAGTGGTCGCAATGAGTGCTTGTTCCTCATTGAGTTGGTAGACCGCGGCATCGTCGGCGGTCTCGATGCCCACCAGCAGCTCGGGCGGAATCGGCATTAGCGCGGTGCCGCGCAGGATCTCGGAGAGCACGCCCGGCGCGATCTTGCAGCCGCAGCCGCCGCCGTGGGACAGGGAGGTCAGGCGCGGTTCGGCAGCCAGTGTGGTGGCGTGTTGTGTGGCCTGTGGTGTGGCGGAATTCGGCAGCGGGGCGTTCATGGCGTCGTTTCCTAGGCGGGCAGGGCACGGCCAGATTGGCCTGCAGTTCTTCAATCGATGGGCGCTGCGCCGCCTGTTCCGTCTCAGGCCCGTTCAGCGGTGCGCGCCGACCGCATTGTCACGCGAGTCGGCCTTGTGCCGGATGGACCGGCGGACCCGCGATGAACTCCCAGGCGAACCTGGCGGCGCAAGCGCGGCAGACCTGCCGCTCCGATGCGTTCTAATCCGGGGTGGCCGGTGCCTTTACACACCGGCCACAACAGGAGTTAGAAAACATGACGATTTCCGTATCCCGTCGCGCCGCGATGGCTGCGGTCGCTGCAGCGGCCGCCTCTGCCACCCTGTCCCCGCTGGCCTTAGCCCAGTCGCGCACCCTTCGCATCACCGCCATCCCCGACGAGTCGCCCACCGAGTTGGCCCGCAAGGCCGCCCCCTTGGTCAAGTACCTCGAGCAAAAAATGGGCATGAAGGCCGAGTACGTGCCGGTCACCGACTACGCCGCTGCGGTGGAGGCTCTGGCCAACCAGCAGGTCGACCTGGTCTGGTTCGGCGGCTTCACCTTCGTGCAGGCTTTGGTGCGCTCCGGTGGTAAGGCCATTCCGCTGGTGCAGCGCGAGGAAGATGCCAAGTTCCGCTCGGTCTTCATCACCACCGACGACCGCATCAAGACCCTGGCCGACCTCAAGGGCAAGACCCTGAGCTTTGGCTCCACCTCCAGCACTTCGGGCCATCTGATGCCGCGCAGCTATCTGCTGGCGGCTAACCTGGACCCGGACAAAGACCTCAAGCGCGTGGCCTATTCCGGCGCGCACGATGCCACCGTGGCCGCCGTGGCTTCGGGCAAGGTCGACGCTGGCGCGCTCAATGTGTCGGTATGGGAAAAGCTGGTCGAGGACAAAAAGGTCGACCCTGCCAAGGTGCGCGTGTTCTTCACCACCCCTGCTTACTTTGACTACAACTGGACGGTCCACGCCGACATGCCGGCCGCCCAGCGCGAGAAACTGGCCCGCGCCTTCCTCGACCTCTCGCCTGCCACGGCGGAAGGCCGCGACATCTTGGCGCTGCAGCGGGCCACCCGCTTCATCCCGACCCAGGCTGCCAACTACAAGGGCATCGAGACCGCCGCACGCAGCGCAGGTCTCCTTAACTAACTAAAAGAAGGCGCTCTCGGGCGTCACGCGAGGGCGCCGGTACCGTCTTCTGGTGCCAGGCCCTCGCGGCAAGCGCCTCCGGCGGGACACTCCCATGCGCATCGAACTGCAAGGCCTGGCTCTGCGCCATCCGGCCGCCGCGCGCGGCGCAGCGCCGGCTCTGGGCCCGCTCGACCTTCGCATCGCCAGCGGCGAGCAGGTGGCCGTGATCGGCCCCTCGGGCGCCGGCAAGACCAGCCTGCTCCTGGGCTTGGCCTGCGCCCTGCGCCCGGCCGCTGGTGCTCTGCGTCTGGACGGCGTCGACCCGTGGTCGCTGTCCGCGCGCGCACTGCGCCGGCTGCGTGGCCAGGGCTTCCTCGCGCCCCAAGTGCCGCCGCTGCCACCGCGCCAGCGGGTGGTGACCGCGGTGCTGGCCGGCCGCCTGCCTCGCATCGGCCTGTGGGAAAGCCTGCGCAGCCTGGTGCTGCCGACTGCAATGCCGCAGGCCGAGGCGGCGTTGGCGCGCTTTGACCTCGCCGACAAGATATTCACCCGTGTCGACCGTCTCTCCGGCGGTGAGCGCCAGCGGGTGGGCCTCGCACGCGCCCTGGTGGCGCAGCCGCGTCTGCTGCTGGTCGACGAGCCGCTGTCCGCGCTGGACCCGGCCCGTGCCGAGCAGGCCATGCAGGCCCTGACCGCAGCGGCGCGCGAGCAGGGCGCGACCCTGGTCTGCACCCTGCACCAGGTCCCGATGGCGCTGCGTCATTTCACCCGGGTGATCGGCCTGCACGAGGGCCAACTGGCCTTTGACCTGCCATCCGCCGAGGTCAGCCCCGAGCGTCTGCGCGCGCTCTACGCCCAGCACCTCGACGAGCTCGAGGGCGGCGCTCCACCGGCCGATGCCTCGGCCGATGCCGGCCCGACGCCCGCGCCTGTGGTGATGCAATGCCGATGAGGGTTTGGCCATGAGCGGCGGCTCTGTCCCGAATTCCTCGGTCCCCTCCGATTCCTCATCCAGGGGACTGGACCCCGCAAAACCGCCTGCCGGAGCAGGGACAGGTACAGGACCTGCGCCGGCCGCGGGCACCTCGCTTGCTGCGCGCCGCGACCCGGCCTGGCAGGGGCGCCTGTTCTGGACCTTGGCCGCTGCCGCCGCCCTGTGGCCGCTGCTGGTGCTGGCCGAGTTCAAGCCCTGGCTGCTGCTGTCCGAGGACAGCCTTCGCCCCGCGCTGCGCTTTCTGGCCGACTTCTTTCCGCCCCGGATGGACGCGGAATTTCTGACCCTGGTCGCCCGGGAGACCTGGCGCACCGTGGCCATTGCCACCGCCGGCCTGGCCCTGGGCCTGGTGGCGGCGGTGCCGCTGGCATTGCTGGCGGCGCGCTCGCTGTCGCTGTCGGCTCTCACCGGCCGCATGGCTCGCGGCCCCTGGGCCCTGCGCTGGGTGACGCGCGCAGTGCTGGTCGTTCTGCGCAGCGTGCCTGAATTGATCTGGGCTCTGGTCTTCGTGCGCGTCGTCGGCCTGGGGCCCGCCGCGGGTGTGCTGGCCATCGCGCTCACCTACGCCGGCATGCTGGGCAAGGTCTACGCCGAAATCCTCGAAAGCGGCGACGGCCAGGCAGCACAAGCACTTTTGCGCAATGGCACTGGGCGGCTGCAGGCCTTCTTCTACGGGCTGCTGCCGCAGAACGCGACCGAGCTCACCAGCTACACCGTCTACCGCTGGGAGTGCGCGATCCGATCTTCGGCGGTCCTGGGCTTTGTCGGCGCCGGCGGGCTGGGGCAACAGATGGACAACTCGATGAAGATGTTCAACGGCAGCGAGGTGGCCACCTTGCTGCTGGTCTTCATGGCGCTGGTGGCCTTGACTGATCGCCTGAGTGCCTTCCTGCGGCGGGTGCTGGGGTGAAGCACTGCAAAGCTTGCTGGTTTCTCGTGGGCCTCGTGGCCCTGGTGGTGGCCAGCTTCGTCTCGCTGGACCTGCAATGGTCTCGCTTCTTCTCCGCTGACGCGCTGGGGCGTATGGGCCGATTTCTCGGCGAGCTGCTCGCGCCGAGCACCGCGCCGCGCTTTCTCGCCAAGTTGCTGCCGGCCACGTTGGAAACCTTGGCCATGTCGGTGGTGGGCACGCTGCTGGCCGCCATCTTTGGTCTCTTGCTCGCGCTGCCGGCCGCCCGCACCCACGCCGACGACCCGGCGCGCGGCCGCGCCCTGACCCGGTTGCTGCTCAACGCGCTGCGCAGCGTCCCCGAGCTGATGTGGGCGGCGCTGCTGCTGATTTCGGCCGGCCTGGGGCCTATGGCGGGCACCCTTGCACTGGCATTGCACACCACCGGCGTACTCGGCCGCCTGTTCGCCGAGGCCATCGAGAACGCCCCCGACGGGCCTGCCTTTGCCCTGCGGGTGCGCGGTGTGGGCGAGGGCCGTGTGCTGCTCTACGCGACGCTGCCGCAGCTATTGCCACAGCTAGTGAGCTATACCCTGTACCGTTGGGAGAACAACATCCGCGCTGCTGCGGTGCTCGGCGTGGTGGGCGCGGGTGGCCTGGGCCAGATGCTGGCATTTCACCTGGGCCTTTTTCAGATGCCCGAGACCAGCGCGGTGCTGGCGGCCATGCTGCTGCAGGTGCTGGCGGTGGATGCAGCCAGCGTGGCGGCGCGGTGGGCGATGGCGAGGTAGGCGGGCAGCCCGCGGTCGGGATGGGGGTGGAGGCAGGGCTCTTTGCCTGCCAACACGCTGAGCCCTGGCGTGTCAGGCCATGATTTTGAATTCGCTGGCCTTGGCAATCGGCCGCACCTGCCGGTTTTCACGCTTCATTTCGACGAAGCCGTAGTTCGCCATGGTCTTGAGCGTGCGCGATAAATTGCCAGGGCTGCGACCTGTCATGTCGGCGAGAGAGGTGATGGAGGCCGGCTTGGCATCCCGGATCACCCGGAGCAGGGCGCGATTTTCATCGCTCAGCACTTCGGCGAGGGATCGCATCGAGGTGAACCAGATGCGAGGCTCGCCGGGACGCGGCTTGTACTGGCCGCGGGCGATAGCCAGCATGCGTTCCCGGATGCGATCCTGGGGCAGGATTCCGATGACGATCGCCTTCATGGTGCCTGAACTTCCTTTAAAACGTGGTCGACCTCAGAGAAGAAGTCGGCCAGCAGCTGATGCGCATCTCTGAAGGCGTAGGGTACGCCTTTGTCACTCACATGCCGGTGTCGGTGGTCATAGGGCAGGCGTGTACCTGCAAACTTGTACCGGCCTGGTGGCTTGATTGCGTGGGCGTTGTCATAACCGAGGATGCGCCTCCCATAGGGCTCGTGGAGCGTCAATGAATAGCGGATGCCGTGCGGAATATGCCGCGTCGCCGCCACACGCCAAGCCTCAATCCGGACCCAATAGCCATGCCCTTAGTCAATGATCTGGTCGTGAAGATCGATGAGGGTGGCCAGGCCAGCGGCTTCTTGCATGGCCGCTGAGATTATCAACGGTTGATATCTATTCCCAACCTCCGCCTGTCAAGGCGGTGTGCCCAGGCTCAACCGTCCTGCCCCAGCAATGCCAGCGCGAACTCCCGCGCCTTGAAGGTTTCCAGGTCCTCGAGCTTCTCGCCGACGCCGATGAAGTAAACCGGCACCGGGCCTGTACCCGGCTGCGTCTTGGCGCGCTCCTGGCCCCACTGCGCGATGGCGGCCAGCACGCCGCCCTTGGCAGTGCCGTCGAGCTTGGTGACGATGAGGCCGGTCAGACCCAGGGCGGCGTCGAAGGCCTTGACCTGGGCCAGCGCGTTCTGGCCCGTGTTGCCGTCGATCACCAGCAGAACCTCATGCGGCGGCGGCACGGAGCCCGGCGTGCCGGTCGCGTCGCCGGCCTTGGCGATGGTGCGCTTGATTTTTTTGAGCTCCTCCATCAGGTGAAGCTGCGTTGGCAGCCGGCCGGCAGTGTCAACCAGGACCACGTCCTTGCCGCGGGCGCGGCCGGCACTCACCGCGTCAAAGCTCACCGCCGCCGGGTCGCCCCCGGCCTGGCTCACGATCTCGACGGTGTTGCGCTCGGCCCAGACCGCCAGCTGCTCACGGGCGGCGGCGCGGAAGGTGTCGGCCGCTGCCAGCAGCACGGTGGCGCCGGCATCGGCCATATGCCGTGTGAGCTTGCCAATCGAAGTGGTCTTGCCGGCGCCATTGACGCCGGTGACCATGATCACCGTGGGTGAATGCTGGCCGATGACCAAGGGCTTTTCTAGCGGTGCCAGCAGTTGCGCCAGCAGGTCGGCCAGAATGTTTCGAACTTGCGCCGGGTTGCTGGCGCCGCTGGACGCTACCTTGCGCCTGACTTCGTCCAGCAGCCACTGGGTGGCGGCCACGCCGGTGTCGGCCATGAGCAGGGCGGACTCGAGTTCTTCGTACAGATCCTCGTCGATGCGGGTGCCGGTGAAGACCTGGCCGATGCTCGATCCGGTCTTTCGCAGCCCGGCACTCAGCCGGCCAAACCAGCCGCTGCGAGCGGCGGCGCCGGCGGTGGCAGACTCGGTGGGTGTGGCCGTCGCTGGCGGCACCTGCAGGGCCTGGCCCAGCGCGCTGCCGATCCGGCCTGCCGAGGCCGCTGCGCCCGTCGCGGGCACGGCGGGTGCCGTGGCTGCGGGGGGCTGCGCTGGTGTTTGCGCCGGTGTTTGCGCAAGCGCAGAGGGCGCTGGAGGTTTTTTGCGGAAGAAGCTGAACATCGATGGGCTCGGGTAACTCACAGGATTCTATGAAACACCATTCGACGAGAGCAGCGGGTCTGTGTGGGGCGTGGCTGCTGGGCCTGGCCTTGGCCGCGACCGGACCTGCCCTGGCTCAAACCCAGCCGCAGCCGCTGTCCCAACAGCAGTCCCCCCTTCAGCCCCACATGCAGCCTCCGGTAACACCGGCGCCCGCTGCGGCGGCATCCGGCTCCGGGCCTGCCACCCTCACGCCCGGCCCTGTCGTTCATCGTTACACCTTGGACAACGGACTGACCGTGATCGTCCGCCCGGACCGGCGCGCGCCGACTGCGGTCCACATGCTTTGGGTCCGGGTCGGGTCGATGGACGAAGTCGATGGCACCACCGGTGTGGCCCATGTCCTCGAGCACATGATGTTCCGTGGCACGCCCGCTGTGCCTGCCGGCGAGTTCTCGCGCCGTGTGGCGGCCCTGGGCGGCCGCGAGAACGCCTTCACTGGCCGCGACTTCACCGGCTACTACCAGCAGATCCCGTCCAACCGGTTGGAGGATGTGATGCGGCTGGAGGCCGATCGATTTGCCAACAACCGCTGGCCCGACGATGAGTTTCGCCGCGAGCTCGAAGTGGTCAAGGAGGAGCGTCGCCTGCGTACTGAAGATTCGCCCCGCGCCCGCCTGTTCGAGGCGCTCAATGCGGTCGCCTATCAGGCCGCCCCCTACCGGCGCCCCATCGTCGGCTGGATGTCCGATCTGGAGGCCATGACGCCCGACGACGCGCGCGCCTTCTTCAAGCGCTGGTACGTGCCGGCCAACGCCGCGCTGGTGGTGGTCGGCGATGTGGAGCCTGCGCAGGTGCTGGACCTGGCGCGCCGGACCTACGGCCAGATCCCTCCTGCCCCGGTCCCCGCGCGCAAGCCGAGCGAGGAACCGCCGCAGCGGGGCCTGCGCCAGGTCGAGGTCAAGGTGCCCGCCGAACAGTCGGTGGTTTCGCTGGCTTTCAAGGTGCCGCGACTGACGTCCCTGGACGACAACACGCCCGCCAACGACGACGCCCTCGCGCTGGCGGTGCTGGCCTCGGTGCTCAATGGCTACCCCGGTGCGCGCCTCGATCGTGGCCTGACCCAGGGGCCCGATCGTGTGGCCGACAGCGCGAGCGCGGGCAATGGCCTGTGGGGCCGCGGTCCGCAGATGTTCATGCTCTCTGGCGTTCCGGCGGCGGGCAAGACGCCCGAACAGGTTCTGGCCGCCTTGCGCGCCGAGGTGGCCCGTGTGGCCCGAGACGGTGTGTCGGAGGCCGAACTGGCGCGCATCAAGACGCAGTGGATGGCCAGCGAGATCTACAAGCTCGACGCGGTCTTCAACCAGGCCAACGAGTTGGGGCGTTACTGGATCAGTGGGCTGCCGCTGGACTTTGGCGAGCGCCTGATCCGCCGCTTGCAGGCTGTCACGCCGGCACAGGTGCAGTCGGTGGCATCGCGCTACTTCGGCGACGACGCGCTGACCGTGGGCATTTTGCGGCCCGTTGCCCGTGAGGCCGGCGCCAGCCCGCGGGCTGCGCCGGCTGCCGGCCTGCGCCATTGAACCGGTCAGCCCGCAAACCATTGCCAGGAAGAACCCGATGCCCCGTCTCCCTCTGATCTCCCGCGCGGGCCGATGCGCCCGCGGCCTGCAGGCCCTTGTGCCGGCGGCGATGGCCCTGTTGTTACTGGCCCTTGCGCCCCTGGCTCGGGCGACCCTGCCGATCCAGCACTGGGTGCAGCCCTCCGGCGCGCGTGTCTACCTGATCGAAAACCCGTCCATTCCCATGGTCGACGTGCAGATCGATTTCGACGCCGGCCAGCGCCGTGCACCGGCCGACAAGATCGAGCTGGTGAGCGCGATGACCTCGATGATGGACAACGGCCTGTTGCCGCGCGACCCGCGGCGCGGCGCCAGCGCCAACCGGGCTGGCTTTTCGGGCCGCTACGACGGCCGTTATGACGGCGCGATGGACGAGAACGCGATCAGCGAGGCCTGGACCGAGTTGGGTGCCAACTTTGGCATTGGCGCGGGCGACGACCGGCTGTCGGCCACCCTGCGCTCGCTCACCGAGCCCGACCTGCTGGCGCGCGCGGTAGCACTGGCAGCACGCCAGTTGGGCGAGCCCTCCTTCCCGGCCGACCTGTGGGCCCGCGACCAGGCACGCAGCATCGCCACTCTGCGCGAATCGCTCACCCGGCCGGCCACGCTGGCGTCCCGGGCCTGGTACCCGGCGGTGTTCGGTGATCACCCCTATGGCCATATGTCGACCGAGGCCAGCCTGCGCCGAATCACGGCGCAGGACATGCGCGATTTCCATGGCCGACACCTGCACGCCTGCCGCGCCCGCATCACCCTGGTCGGCGCGGTCACCCGGGCCCAGGCGGATGGCATTGCCGCCGAGCTGCTCTCGCGCCTTCCGGAGTCTGCCCAAGGCGTGTGCGCCGCGCTGCCTACGGTGCCCGAGGTCAAGCCGCTGGCCGCGCCAGTGGAGGTCCGGATTCCCCTGGATTCGGCCCAGGCCCATGTGCTGATCGGGCAACCCGGCCTGCGCCGGGCCGATCCGGATTACCTGCCCCTGATGGTGGGCAACTACACCCTGGGCGGTGGCGGCTTCGTCTCTCGTCTGACTCAGGAGGTGCGCGAGAAGCGCGGACTGTCCTACAGCGTCTACAGCAGCTTTGTGGCCGGTCTGCATGCAGGCACCTACTTTGTCGGTCTGCAGACCCGGCCGGACCAGGTGCAGCAGGCGGTCGACGTGGTGCGCGCCGAGTTGACCCGCTTTGTCGCCGAGGGGCCGACCGATGCCGAACTGCAGGCGGCCAAGGACAACCTGGTGGGCGGCTTCGCGCTGCGGATCGACTCCAACCGTAAATTGCTCGACAACGTAGCGGCGATGGCTTGGAACGACCTGCCACTGAACTACCTCGATACCTGGACCGCCGAGGTGCAGGCCATCACCCGCGAGCAGGTACGCGCCGCTTTCACCCGCAAGGTGCAGCCTGACCGCATGGTCACGGTCATCGTGGGGCCCCAGTCCGGCCTTGCCCAGGCGCCTCCGGCGCCCCGGCCCGCGCCCTGAGGCAAGCAGGTCCCGCCTCTGAACGCCGCCATGGCTTGCCGTTAAGCTCTGCGCCCATGGCCGCTCCCGCCTCCCGCCGTCCTGCCCGCGCTTTGCCGACCAGCGCGGCTGCGCCGACCCGGCGTGCGGCCCACGAGGTTCGCATCATCGGTGGGCAATGGAAGCGCACCCGCCTGGCGGTGGCCGACCGGCCGGGTCTTCGGCCCACGCCGGACCGGGTGCGTGAGACCCTGTTCAACTGGCTGGGCCAGGACCTGGCGGGCTGGCAGGTGCTCGATGCCTTCGCTGGCACGGGCGCCCTGGGCCTGGAAGCCGCCTCGCGTGGCGCTGCCCGCGTCACCCTGGTCGAACAGGACGCCGCCCAGGCCCGCGACCTGAGCGCCGTGGTGCAGCGCCTGCCCGGCGCAGCGGCGGTGGTTCAGGTGGCGCGCGCCAGCGGCATCTCGGTGTTGCAGCGGCAGGCGACGGCCAGCCTGGACCTGGTGCTGCTCGACCCGCCCTTTGACGCCGACCTTTACCGCACGGCGCTGGTCGCCGCCCTGCCAGCCCTGCGCACAGGCGGCTGGCTGTACCTGGAGGCGTCTGCGCCCTGGACTGCTGCAGATGCGGCGCCTGGCACGCCCGATGCAGACCCGGCCCACCGGGTGCCACCCGGCCTGGCCCTGCGCCGGCATCTGCGGGCCGGCGCGGTCCACGCCCATCTCTTTGAGCGGGTGGATGTGGCGCGGCCGGCGGCCGAGTCAGTCCCCGCAGCGCAGGCCCCATAATCCGGCGCGTATCAGCAAGCCCCCGTGCAGGAGACCGCCGTGGCCCAATCCGTGATCGCCGTTTACCCCGGCACCTTCGACCCCATCACCCTCGGGCACGAGGACGTGGTGCGCCGCGCCACCCAGCTTTTTGACACCCTCATCGTGGCGGTGGCCGCCGGTCACCACAAGAAGGCCCTGTTCAGCCTCGAGGAGCGGATGGACATGGTGCGCGAGGCGGTCAAGCCTTACCCGAGGGTACAGGTCGAGAGCTTCTCCGGCCTGATGCGCGACTTCGTTGTCGCCCGTGGTGGCAAGGCCATGGTGCGCGGCCTGCGCGCGGTGACCGACTTCGATTACGAATTCCAGCTTGCCGGCATGAACCGCAGCCTGATGCCGGACGTGGAGACCGTCTTTCTCACTCCCGGCGACAAGTACCAGTTCATCAGCTCCACCTTCGTGCGTGAGATCGCCACGCTCGGCGGCGAGGTCGATAAATTCGTCTCGCCCGAGGTGCAGCAGCGGCTCATGGCCAAGGTGCACGCCGCGCGCGGCTGACGCCAAGTAAAACGGGCCTCGCGGCCCGTTTCTTTTGAGCGCCCACCTTCGCTCCTTGGCAGGTGAGGCAAGCCAACATGCAGGCCCCTAGTTTGAAGTTAGGCCGGAGCCTGCAAGGGAGCCTGCGGCCAGGCCCGCTGCGGCCCGCGAATCTTCTCTAAGGCCGACGACACCTGCAGCACCCCCAGGTCGTCAAAGCGCTGGCCGACGATCTGCAAGCCAATCGGGTGCCCTGCCTGCGTGTAGCCGCAGTTGATCGAGGCCGCCGGCTGCTCCGACATGTTGAAGGGCACCGTAAAGCCGATGTGTTCCATCGCCCGCAGCGGGTCGTTGGTCGGCATCGCCCATTCGGCCGGGAAGGTGGTGACCGGCGCCACTGGCGAGAGGACGTAGTCGTAGGGCTGGCAGGCCTGCACCGCCGCCACCCGGGTCAGGTGAAACTGGTGGAAGGCGCGGAACACCGAAGGGCCATCCATGCCGGCGGCGCTTTCTGCCCAGGTGCGGATGAAGGGCAGGAGGCTCTCGCGCTGGGCCGGCGTGAGCGCCTGCAGGTCCACATTCGAGCGCATGCGCCAGGCGTGGTCCATGCCATCGAGCAGCGCGGGCGTCATGAAGGGCCGCATCGGCACCACATGGGCACCGGCTTGCTCGAATAGTCGTGCCGCCGCCTGCACCGCCTCTGCCACCTCGGGTGCCACCGGCATACCGCAGCCGGCCTCCATCAACAAGCCGATGCGCAGGCCCTTCAGACGTTCGGGGCCAGCCTCGGCAGTCTGCCAGGCAATGTCTTGTGGGGGCAGGCTCATGCTGTCGCGCCAGTCGGGGCGGGACAGCACCTGCATGAACAGGGCCGCGTCTGCCACGCTGCGCGTCATGGGCCCAGCCACCCGGCCGGTGTAAGGCGGATCGATCGGGATACGGCCCAGGCTGGGCTTGAGGCTGTAGATGCCGCACCAGCTGGCCGGCAGGCGCAACGAGCCACCGATGTCGGTGCCCACATGCAGCGGGCCGTAGCCGGCCGCTGCTGCCGCGCCGCCGCCGGCGCTCGAGCCACCCGGATTCATGCGCAGGTCCCAGGGGTTGCGTGTGAGCGGGTGAAAGCTCGACAGGCCCGAGGACAGCATGCCGTAGTCCGGCATGGTGGTTTTGGCCAGCAGCACGCCGCCGCTCTCGCGCACCCGGGCCGCCGGTGGTGCGTCGGCCGGCTGCGGTGTCAGGGCCACCGCGCGGGTGCCCAGGGGCATGGGGTCGCCTTCGGTGGCGATGTTTTCTTTGAGGGTGAGCGGCACCCCGTCGATCGGGCCCAGCGGCCGGCCGGCGTGCCAGCGGGCCTCGCTCGCGCGCGCCTGGGCCAGGGCCTGTTCGGGCCGGGGCAGGTACAGCGCCTGCAGCTGCGGCTCCCAGCGCCCGATATGCGCCAGAACCGCCTGCATCACCTCCACCGGCGAGAGCGTGCCCGCGCGGTAACCGGCCACCATCGCGGTGGCAGAGAGGTCATGCAAGGCGGTCACGCGTGCAACAGACAGGCGCGAGCCCGATCAGGCCCAACCCATGGTCGACAGGTCGTTGACGAACACCGGCATGTCTTTCCACAGCCCGCGCACGCCCTTGTTGGCGACGGTCACCCACTGCGGCTGGTACAGGAAGCCGTGCACGCAGTCCTCGGCCAGAAGCTTCTGGATGTCGGCCAGCAGCTTGATACGGTCTTGGGCGCGCGGGGAATTCTTGTACTTGGTATACAGGTCGTTGAACTTGGACGACTGGTAGTTCCAGTAGTAGTCCGGCTTGGCGAAGTTGCCCAGGTCAAAGGGCTCGACGTGGGAGATGATGGTCAGGTCGTAGTTCTTGTTGCCGTATACGCCCGACAGCCACTGCGCCCACTCGACGTTGACCAGTTTGGCGTTGATACCCACCTTGGCCAGCATGGCGGCGATGACCTCGCCACCTTGGCGTGCATAGGGCGGCGGGGGCAGGGTGATGGTCAGCTCGAGGTTGGTGACGCCAGCCTCCTTGAGCAGGGCCTTGGCTTTTTCCGGGTTGTAGGGGTTCACGCCGGTGGTGTCGACATAGCCCACCGAGCCGGGAACATAGTGGCTGCCGATGGGAGCGCCATAGCCGTCGCCTGCGCCCTGGATGACGGCCTTGCGGTCGATGGCGGCAGCAATGGCGCGCCGCACCCGCACATCTTCGAGGGGCTTTTTCTTGTTGTTGATCGCCAGGATGGTCTTGGCGCGGGAGCCGGAGACCTGCACCTGGTAGCGCGGGTTGTCCTTGAACTGGGCGACGCTGCGCGGGGTCACGCGCGGGAAGGCGTCGATGTCACCGGCCAGCAGCGCGGCCACCTGGGCCGCCGGGTCCGCGATGAAGCGGAAGCTGGCCCGCTTGAGCTTGATCGCCGCCGCATTGCGAAAGCCATCCCACTTCTTGAGGCTCAGCGAGGAGCCCTTGACCCAGTTGTCCAGGGTGAAGGGGCCGGTGCCCACTGGCTTGGTCGCATTGTTGTCGGCGCTCTTGGGCTCGACCATGATCGCGGTCGCCTGGCCCATGAGGAAGAGGAAGTCGGGGTCCAGCTCCTTGTTCACGATGACCAAGGTGTAGTCGTCCACCGCCTGCACGACTTCCATCGTGGCGAAGGTGCGCTTGTCCTTGTTGGTGGACTTTTCGGCGCCTGCGCGGACGAAGGAGAACTTGGCAGTCTGTGCGTTGAAGGGCTCGCCGTTCTGGAACTTCACGCCCTTGCGCAGACGGAAGGTATAGGTCCGCATGTCGGGCGAGATCTCCCAGCTTTCGGCCAGCAGCGGCGACACGCTGCCGTCCGGGTTGATCTTGGTGAGCGTCTCGTAAATGTTGTACTGGGTGATCTCGGCGATAGCGGAGGCAGCACCGGCCGTCGGGTCCAGGCCCGGCGGCTCCAGGGCCATGCCCAGAGTCATGCTGTCCTTGCGGCTCTGGGCCAGGGCGCTGGCTGGCAGGCTGACGATGGCGGCGAGGCCGGCCAGGCTGGCCGATTGGGTGAGCAGGCTGCGTCTCTTCATGGGATCACTCTCCTCTGGGTAATTTGGCCGGGGTGGCCAGCTTGACTATTGACTATAAAGCCGCCGGCGGCTCTGCGCGAGGCACGGCCTCCAGCAGCTGGCGGGTGTAGGGGTGTCGCGGGGCCGTGAACAACTGCTCGGGCGGGCCCTGCTCGACGATCTGGCCTTGCCACAGCACCACCACCTCGTCGCACAGGTGGTGAACCACCGCCAGGTCATGGCTGATCAACAGGTAGGTCACGCCGAATTGGGCCTGGAGGTCCTGCATCAAGTTCAGCACCTGGGCCTGCACCGAGACGTCGAGCGCGCTCACCGGCTCGTCGGCCACGATCAGGCGCGGACGCGTCACCAGGGCCCGTGCGATGGCAATGCGCTGGCGCTGGCCGCCAGAAAATTCGTGCGGGTACTTGTCCAGGTCGCCGGCGCGCAGGCCCACCGACTCGATCACCTCGCTGGCCTGCCGGCGCAGGCTGGCTTTATCCAGCTTCCCCTGGGCGGCCAGTGGCTCGGTCACGATGCGCGCCACCGTCTGGCGCGGATCGAGAGAGCCGTAGGGGTCTTGAAACACCATCTGGAAGTCGCGCCGGGCGCGGCGCAAGGCCTCGCGCGGCAGGGTGTGCAAGTCGCGGCCGTCCAGCAGCACCCGGCCTGCGGTGGGCCGGTCCAGGGCCATCACCAGGCGGGCCAGGGTGGACTTGCCCGAGCCGGACTCGCCCACGATGCCGAGGCTGCGCCCGGCCTGCAACTCGAAGCTCACCCCGCGCAGGGCCTGCACCACCGGCGGTGGCTGCAGCAGGCGCTCGCGCGGCAGCGGGTAATGGCGCACCAGGTTTTCGACCTGCAGCAGTGGCGTGTTCATGCCTGTGCCTCCACGACCGGAATCTGGTCGAGCCGCAGGCAGCGGGCCTGATGTCCCGGTCCCACCTCGATCGCCGGCGGTGGCGTGTCCTGGCAGGCTGGGGCTGTCCAGGCGCAGCGGCTGGCGAAGGGGCAGCCGGGCGGCAGGTCGGCCAGCTCGGGCACGGTGCCGGGGATGGTGGGCAAGCGCGCGCCTCGGTTCGCAGGGTTCGCGATGAGCGCCGGGCGTGCGGCGAACAGGCCCTGGGTGTAGGGGTGGCGGCGGTGCGCGAACACCGCGCGGGTCGGTCCGGTCTCGGCCTGGCTGCCGCCGTACATCACCACCATCCGGGCCACGTTCTGGGCGATCACGCCCAGGTCATGCGAGATAAGGATGAGGCCCATGCCGCGTTCAGCAACGAGTTCGCGCAGAAGGTCGAGGATTTGTTTTTGCACCGTCACATCGAGCGCGGTCGTCGGCTCGTCGGCAACCAGCAGGTCGGGCCCGCAGGCCAGGGCCATGGCGATGGTGATGCGCTGGCGCTGTCCGCCAGAGAACTGGTGCGGGTAAGCGTCGGCGCGGCGCGCGGCGTCGGGGATGCCCACCCGATCGAGCAGGGCGATCGCCTCGGCCCGGGCCTGGGCGGCATTCAAGCCCTTGTGCAGGCGCAGTGGTTCGGCCACCTGGCGGGCCACTGTGTGCACCGGGTTGAGGGCGGTCATGGGCTCCTGAAAGACCATCGCGATGCGGTTGCCGCGCAGCGTCGCCATCTCGCGTTCGGGCAGGCCGACCAGCTCGCTGCCGTTCAAGCGAATGCTGCCGCTCACCTGCGCACCCTCGGGCAGCAGGCCCATAAGCGCCAGCGCGGTGAGCGACTTGCCGCAGCCGGACTCGCCCACCAGACCCAAGGTGTCACCGGGCGCCAGCGTGACGGACAGATCGCGTACCGCCACCGCCGGCCCGCGCGCGGTGCGCAGCACGACCCGCAAATCGGTGACGGACAGAAGGGGCGTCGTCATGGTCTTGGGTAATTCAGCGCCGACGCGCGAGCTTGGGGTCGAACAGGTCACGCAGGCCGTCGCCCATGAGATTCAAGCCCAGCACAGCCAGCGCAATCGCGACGCCGGGGTACACGGCCAACATCGGCGCCTGAAAAAGCAGCGTCTGGGCCTCGGCCAGCATGCGGCCCCAGGAGGGCTGTGGCGGCTGCGTGCCCAGGCCCAGATAGGACAGGGCCGCCTCGGCCAGGATGGCAATGGCAAAGCGGATGGTGGCCTGCACGATCAGCACCGAGGCGATATTGGGCAGCACATGCTCTATCGTGATGCGCCAGGCGCCCTTGCCGGCGGCGCGGGCAGCCAGCACGTACTCCCGGCCCCAGACCTGGTTGGCGCTGGCGCGGGTGATGCGGGCGAAGGTCGGGATGTTGTAGATGCCAATGGCGATGATGGCGTTGACCATGCCGGGGCCGAACACGGCGGTGAGCATGATGGCCGAGAGAATGGCCGGGAAGGCAAAGCCGAAGTCGGCCAGCCGCATGATGATTTCTTCGGTCCAGCCCCGGGCGGCCGAGGCCAGCAGGCCCAGCGCGGTACCCACCAGAAGACCTATGCCGACCGCGATCACACCCACGGCAATCGAGGCACGTGCGCCCACCAGCAGCAGCGAGGCAATGTCACGGCCGTAGGGGTCTGTGCCCAGCCAGTGGCTGGCATCTGGCGCCTGCAGCCGCAGCGCCATGTCGATCTCGTAAGGGGAGTAGGGCGTCCACACCAGGGACAGCAAGGCCGCCAGTATGAGAAGCGCGCTCAGAACGGCGCCGATGACAAAGCTCGGGTGACCCAGGGCGCGCTGGCGCAGGCTCATCATGACCGCGCTCCTGCGTCGGGCCGTGCCTTTACGTGCTTGACGTTGGCCTGGTTCATATGTCGCTGGCCTTGACCCGCGGGTCGATGGCTGCGTAGAGCAGATCGACCAGGAAGTTGACGATGACCACCATGGCCGCCAGCAGCATCACGCAGTTGCGCACCACGATCAGGTCGCGGTTGGAGATGGACTGGAAGATGAGGCGCCCGAGCCCCGGCAGGTAGAACACGCTCTCGACCACGATGGTGCCCGCCAGCAGCTCGGCAAACTGCAGGCCCATCACGGTGACGACCGGCACCATCGCATTGCGCAGCACATGTCCCCAGAGCACGCGGCGCTGAGAGGCGCCCTTGGCGCGCGCGGTGCGCACAAAGTCTTCGCGCAGCACCTCCAGCACCGCCGACCGGGTGATGCGCGCCAGGATGGCAGCTTGCACCACCGCCAGCGACAGCGCTGGCAGCATCAGCGCGCGCAGGGCGTCGACCCAGTCCTCCTCCCAGCCGGGAAATCCACCGGCGGAGAACCATTTGAGCTGCACCGAAAAAAGCAGGATCAGCAGGATGGCGAACCAGAAGTTGGGGATGGCAATGCCGATCTGGCTCAGGCCCATGAGGCCGACGTCGCCGAGCTTGTTGTGGCGGGCCGCGGCGTAGATGCCAGCCGAGAGGGCCAGCACGATGGTGAGCGACATGGCCATCACCGCCAGCGGCACCGTGAGCGCCAGGCGCTCGAGCACCAGCTCGCTCACCGGCGAGCTGTAGGCGTAGGACAGGCCCAAGTCACCGGTAAGCAGGCCGGTGATCCAGTGAAAGTAGCGGGTGAGGGCGGGCTGGTCCAGCCCCAGCTTGCTCGCCAGGGCGGCGACTGCCTCGGGCGAGGCGTCCGGGCCCATGAGGATTTGCGCGGCATTGCCGGGCAGCACCTCCAGCACCAGGAAAACCACCACCGAGGTGCCCGCCAATGTGGCCAGCAGGGTGATGAGGCGTTTGACGAGAAACAGGGCCATGCAGCGGCGGATAATGCCAGATCACCGGGGCGCGTCCGAAAGACGCCTTCCCGAACGCGCAGGCCCTCAGCTACGGAGCTATTTCCATGTCCCTCATGATCACCGACGAGTGCATCAATTGCGACGTGTGTGAGCCCGAGTGCCCCAACGAGGCCATCTTCCTGGGCCCCGAGATCTACCAGATCAACCCCGACAAGTGCACCGAGTGCGTGGGCCACTTCGACGAGCCCCAGTGCGTGCAGGTTTGCCCGGTGGCCTGCATCCCGGTCAACCCCGAGCGGGTGGAGAGCCGGGAGACCTTGATGCAAAAATATTTGCGGCTCACCGCGCAGGCCTAAACCCCCTCAGGCCTTGGCGGCTTCGGCCGCGGCGGCTTGTGCGTGTGCACGGTGCTGGTGGCCCTGGTCATCTCGCCCGCCAACAGGTCGGGTGCAGCCTTGAGGGTGCGGGCTACGCAGTCCTCGATCAGCGCGCGGTGATCGGGCGAGGGCTTGCGCAGCACGTAGTCGGCGACCTCGTTCTTGTCGCCCGGGTGGCCGATGCCGATGCGAAGCCGCCAGTAGTCGCTGCTCCCCAGTTGCGCATGGATGTCGCGCAAGCCGTTGTGACCGCCGTGGCCGCCACCGAACTTCAGCTTGGCCTGGCCCGGGGGCACGTCGAGTTCGTCGTGCACCACCAGAATTTCCTCTGGCGCAATCTTGAAAAAGCGCGCCAGCGCCGCCACCGACTTGCCTGAGAGGTTCATGAAGGTCTGGGGCTCGAGCAGCCAGACGTTCTGTCCTTTGACGCTGCCGCGCGCCACCAGGCCGTGGTAGGCCCGGTCGGAATTGAGGTGCAGGCCGAGGTCGCGGGCCAGGCCATCGACCCACCAAAAGCCGGCGTTGTGGCGGGTGGCCTCGTATTCGGTGCCTGGGTTGCCCAGGCCAACGAAGAGCTTGATCATGGGGTGATATTAGAAACGAGTCGGGCGCGCAGTCCGGCGGCGCCGCAGAAATGAAAAGGCCCGCACGAGGCGGGCCTTCACATGGCAAGCGGGGGTGCTTACTTCTTGGCGGCGGGCTTGGCAGCAGGCTTGGCCGCTGCCTTGGCGTCGGCCGCGGGGGCGGCATCGGCAGCCGGCGCTTCTTCGGCAACGGTGGACACCACCGACACCAGCACCGGGTTCTTCTTGCCGTGGGTCACGGCGGTCACGCCCTTGGGCAGTTGCACGTCGGCCAGGTGCAGGGACGCGCCCTTCTTCAGGCCAGACAGGTCCACCTCGATGAACTCGGGCAGGTCGGCGGGCAGGCAGGTCACGGCGAGCTCGGAGATCACGTGGTTGACCACGCAAGCTTCGAACTTGACGGCCTGGGACTCTTCGGCCTTCACGTAGTGGAGCGGCACCTTCATGTGCAGCTTGGTGTTGGCGTCGACTTTCTGGAAGTCCACGTGCAAGACGAGTTGCTTGAAGGGGTGGTACTGAACGTCACGCAGCAGGACCTGGCTGGACTTGCCGTCCATTTCCATCTCGAGGATGGAGGCGTGGAAGGCTTCCTTCTTCAGGGCGTGCCACAGCGCGTTGTGGTCCAGCTCGATGCTCTGGGGCTCGCCCGTGCCACCGTAGACGATACCGGGCGTGCGGCCCGTGATGCGGAGACGGCGGCTCGCACCCGTACCCTGCTTGGCGCGCTCAAAAGCGACGAATTTCATATCAGACTCCTCAAGGGCCCACCGCGACCAGTGTGACCCGGGTTGAAAAAGCCGGCGTACCCTTGCAGGCCCGCCGGCGGGGAAGGCCTGCCTTGTCAGGCGGGCCGGGGAAGTCTCAGAACAGGTTCTCCTGGTCCGAGAAAAGACTCATCACCGACTCGCCCTTGGCAATCCGCTGGATCGTCTCGGCGACCAAGGGCGCCACCGACAGCTGGCGGATTTTGGTGCAGCCGCGTGCGGCGTCAGTCAGGGGGATGGTGTTGGTGACGACCACCTCATCGAGGGCGGTGCCCTTGGCGATGCGCTCGATGGCGGGGCCTGAGAAGATGGGGTGCGTGCAATAGGCGTAGACCTTCTTGGCACCGCGTTCCTTGAGCACCTCGGCCGCCTTCACCAGGGTGCCAGCGGTGTCGATCATGTCGTCCATGATGACGCAGTTGCGGCCCTCGATGTCGCCGATGACATGCATCACTTCGCTCACATTGGCCTTGGGCCGGCGCTTGTCGATGATGGCCAGGTCGCAGCCGAGTTGTTTGGCCAGGGCGCGGGCGCGCACCACACCACCGACGTCGGGCGAGACGACCATCAGGTCGGCGTAGTTTTTCTGGCGCAGGTCCGACAGCAGCACCGGCGAGGCGTAGATGTTGTCGACCGGAATGTCGAAGAAGCCCTGGATCTGGTCCGCGTGCAGGTCCATGGTGAGGACGCGCGAGACGCCCACGGTCTGCAGCAGGTTGGCCACCACCTTGGCCGAGATTGGCACCCGCGAGGAGCGCGGGCGGCGGTCCTGCCGGGCATAGCCGAAATAGGGGATGACGGCGCTGATGCGTTCGGCCGATGCGCGCTTGAGCGCGTCGACCATGATCAGCAATTCCATCAGGTTTTCGTTCGTGGGGGCGCAGGTGGACTGGATCACGAACACGTCGCGGGCGCGGACGTTGGTGTTGAGTTCGACCGTGACCTCGCCATCCGAGAAGCGGCCGACGCTGGCGGCCCCGAGCGTGATGCCCAGGTGTCCGGCGATCTCGGCGGCCAGCGCCGGATTGGCGTTGCCGGTGAACACCATGAAGTCGGGGGTGTGAGCAGCCTGCATGTGGTGAGCCAGCGAACTAGGTCCAGGGTTGCCTGTGAACGGCCGCCAAAATCGACGAGATGGCCGGCAAGAACTGAGACAAGAAAACTCCCGGAGTCCCGCAGATGCCGGGGCTTCGGCTGCTAAAGCAACTGTCTCGGACAGCTGCCGGTGTCCTGAAAAGGACGCTATCTAAGACGGCGTCCGGTGTCCTGAAAAGGACGCTATCTAAGACAGCGTCCGGTGTCCTGAATAGGACGCTGTCCAAGACAGCGTCCGGTGTCATTTGGCAGGGGAGGAAGGACTCGAACCCTCGCATGCCGGAATCAAAATCCGGTGCCTTGACCAACTTGGCGACTCCCCTACACAGGAGGATGGCTTTTCAGCCACCCACCGATCAATCGTCGCTGGTAGCCCACTCCACGAGGGGATGAGCTGCCAAATTGCTACAAACTTCTACTTGCCAGCCCGGTGGAGGGCTGCCGATAGCCGCAGTGGTTTTGGTTGCGTCGTCTGGCAGCTTGGCAAACACCGCGCTACCTGAACCAGTCATCCGGGCCTTGAGCATTGCTGCTCCATCTGAGCTTTTTGCAAAGCGTTTTCCCTGTTCGGCCACCCAGGCCAAGGCCTGTAGGACGTCGGGGCAGAGCTTTTCGGCCACCACCTGCAGATCGTTTTGGCCAAAGCCGTATGGGTCCGCAGCAAAGCGCGAGAGTATAGCAGGCTCAGTTGACCTCGAAAGCCGGGCGTCACCAAAGATGCGCGCGGTTTCCAGGCCCTGGGCAGGCTTGGCCACGAGGAAGCGCGCCGGGGGCAGGCTCACCGGGGTGATCTGTTCGCCAATGCCTTCGACCCAGGCATTGCGCCCGCGCAGAAAGAAGGGGACGTCCGCACCCAGCGCCAGACCGATGCGCTCGAGCGCGGCGCGCGGCAGGCCCAGGCCCCACAGGCGGTTGAGGGCCAGCAGGCAGCTGGCTGCGTCGGAGGATCCGCCCCCCATCCCCGCCTGCGCGGGCAGGCGCTTGGCAATGCCGATATGGGCGCCGGCCTGGCAACCGGTGGCGTCCCGCAGCGCCCGGGCCGCGCGCAGGCACAGGTCGTCTTCGGGCAAGGGCGCCAACAGGTCCTCCCGGCTGATGACGCCGTCGGAGCGAATCTCGAAGTGCAGGGTGTCGTGCCAGTCGATCAGCATGAACACCGACTGCAGCAGGTGGTAGCCGTCGGCGCGCCGGCCCGTCACATGCAGGAACAAGTTCAGTTTGGCTGGAGCCGGGATGTCGTAGAGGGCTTGCACGGTGCGAGAGTGGATCGCGGGGCTAAAGACGCCAAAGGTGCCGGGGGTGCCAGTTCCAGAGGCGATTGCTTTAGGGATTGTCCAGCACCAGCCGGAGTTCGGCCGGCGGCTGCTGGCGCAGGGCCTGCAGCCGGCCCTGCGCGCGCTGCGAGAGGTCGACCTGCCAGCCCGCGCTCGTTGTGGGGCGACCTGCCAGCCAATCGAAGAGGGCGGCTACCGGGACATCGGTGCCCGTGGCGGCCCGCACCAGCGCCTCGAGTGAGGCACCCTGGCGCGGCGGCTCGCCCGCCACCTGCAGCCAGGCACCTGCCACCGACCATTCAAGCAGGGCGGCGGTGCTGCCTAGGGGCGTGACCAACTCCAGCGTGCCCTCGCGTTCCGAACCGCGCAGGTCAAAGCCGGCGCTGAAGGACATGCGGGGGTCGTCGTCGACTTTGAGGGACATCCGTCCACTCCAGTGTGGCTGGCCCGCGGCCGGTGCGGGTCTCCGGGACGTGGCGCAGCCCGTCAGGGCGATCGCCGCACCGATCGCCAGACTCATGGCGATACCGTGCAAGGCGGACCGCCGGGTGCTGGTAGATGTGAAGTGCAGGCTGCGCATAAAGGTGGGCAGGAGGGCGCGGGGGGCGTTCGCCTGGTGGGGCCTCAGTGCTTAGGCGGGCGGGGCGGCCAGGCGCGATCTGAGAGGGCGTTTCAGCCCCTCAGGGTTTCACCTGCAGCCGCTCAAGGGTGGACTGCAAGGTCTCGTTCTCCCGGTTGAGGGTCAGGCCCTCCCGCCAGATCTCGAGCGCGCGTGGCTTGCGCCCCAGGCTCCAAAGAACCTCGCCGAGGTGGGCGGCGATTTCAGCGTCGGGCCGTTCGCGAAAGGCCAGCTCCAGCAGCCGCAGGGCCTCGGTCTTGTTCCCCATGCGGAACTCGACCCAGCCCAGGCTGTCGGTGATGAAGGGGTCGCCCGGGGCCAGCTCGAGAGCCTTGCGGATCAGATCCCGCGCCTCGGGCAGGCGCACATTGCGATCGGCCAGGGAGTAGCCCAAGGCGTTGTAGGCGTGCTGGAAGTCGGGTTTGGCGACCATCGCCCGGCGCAGCAGGCGCTCCATTTCGTCGAGGCGGCCCAGCTTTTCCGCGCTGGTGGCCTGCTCGTAGAGGAACTCGGCATCGTTCGGGCTGCGCGCCACGGCCTCGGCCAGCAGGTCGTAGGCGGCCTGCGTCTGGCGGTTATCCCGGAGCAGGTGGACCTCGGCCAGAACCTTGGCGCGGGCACTGGACGCGTCGCGATCGGGCAGGGCGCGCAGCAGCTTGCGCGCGTCATCGAGCCGGCCCTGGCGTGCCAGCACCGAAGCCCGGCGCACTTGGGTGGCCAGCAGGTCTGCGTTGCCGGGAATGCGGTCGAGCCACTGCGTGGCCCGCGCCAGATCGCCGCGTCGCTCGGCGGCCTGGGCCAGTGCCAAGTAGGCCTGTGCCAGGCCGCGTTGGGTTTCTTCGTTCGGCGCCCGGCCGCCCGCTTGGACGAGCGACAGGTACTTCTGCAGAGACACCTCACCGGCCTCGAATTGGTTTTCTTGCACCTGCAACACACCTTGCACCAGCCAGGCCTCGGCGAAGTCGGCCTGCTGGCGTGTGAGCAGTTGCAGCTGCTGGCGGGCGTCGCTGCTGCGCTGCGCCTCCAGCAGCGTGCGGGCGTAGGCCATGCGCACCTCGGGCCGGGCCTGGGCGCCGTCCAGATAGCGCCGCACCAGGGCCTCGGCCTGGGGCAGGCGCGGGTCCAGCAGCTCTAAAGCGAGCAGGGCCGGGCCTTCGTCGGTGGGAGCGGCGGATTGCGCGCGCTGGGCGGCCTCGAGCGCGGGCCCCTCTTGGCTCGCAGCCAGTCGCATGCGGGCGATCGCTGTCCAGGCCGGGCCGGCGGTTTCCGGCCGCGCAGCGGCTTCTGCCAGGGCCTGTTCGACCAAGCGCTGGGCCTGCGCCTTGTCAGTGGCGCGGGCATAGAGGCGAGGCACCAGGGCCAGGGCGGTGGCGCGTTCAGCCGGCGGGGTCAGGGCCAGAAGCTGGCGCAGCGGCTCGGCGGTCTCGCCGACCCGATTGAGGGCCAGCAGGATCTGCAAAACGAAGCGGTTGGCCTCGCGTGAATCAGGCTGGGCCTGCTTCCAGGCGCGGGCGGCCTGCAGCGCCGAGTCGCCAGCGCGCGCCTGCAGCGCGATTTCGACTGCGCGCTGGTAGACCAAGGGGTCGTTGCTGCGGCGGGCGGCGTCGAGCATCATCTGGAAGCCGCCACCGGGATCGTCCATGCGGGCCGCCATTTCGCCCACCAGCAATTGGTAAAACAGTTCGGCCGTGAGCGCGGAAGACTGGACCGGCGGCTTGGCCTCAGCTGCCACTGGCGGACGGGCGGGCGTTGCGGGTGCCTGGGCCAGGGCGCCGCTGCTTGGCGCCAGCAGGCAGGCGAGCACCGGGGCCCATGCAAACCGCCAGGGCGCAGGCGGAGAAGATGCGAGGCGGGTGGGCGTTGCCCGGCCCGTTGCGGGGCGATGCTCAGTCATGCGGGCCATCATAATCGCCGCTGATCACCCATGCCTGAACTGCCAGAAGTCGAAGTCACGCGCCGCAGCTTTGCCGACCGCATCGCGGGCGCGCAAGTGCTGCAATTGCGCATGGGAAAGCCCCTGCGCTGGCCCTTGGGCTGTGACCCGCAGTCGCTGGCCGGCCGCCAGGTGCAGGGCGTGCGCCGGCGCGGCAAGTACCTGCTGGTCGACCTAGACGCGGGCCTGCTGCTGGTGCACCTGGGAATGTCCGGCAGCCTTAACTTCAGCGGCGGTCTGCCTGCGCCCGGGCCCCACGACCATTTCGACCTCGTCACCAGCCGGGGCACGCTGCGCTTGAACGACCCGCGGCGCTTCGGCGCCTTGGTCTATGCCGACGGCGAAGACGCGCCGGTGGCGCGCAAGCTCCTGGGCGGCCTGGGCGTCGAGCCTCTGGGACCGGACTTCGACCCGCAGGTCTTTCACGCCGGCCTGCGCCAGCGGCGCTCGCCAATCAAGCAGGTGCTGCTGGCGGGAGACGTGGTGGTGGGCGTTGGCAATATCTACGCCTCCGAGGCCTTGTTCCTGGCGGGCATTCGCCCCACCACCCGCGCCAGCCGCATCAGCCTGGCGCGGGCCACGCGGCTGCATGCCGCCATCTGCCAGGTGCTCGCGCGCGCGGTGGAGGCCGGCGGCAGCACCCTGCGCGACTTCTCCAATGCCTGGGGCGAGAGCGGCTACTTCCAACTGCAGGCGATGGTGTACGACCGCGCCGGGGAACCTTGCCGTGTCTGCGCGCAGCCAATCCGCCGCCTGCTGCAGGGGCAGCGCGCCACCTATTACTGCGCCACATGCCAGCATTGAGCGCACAAGTCACCGACAGCACGCTGGCCGAGCGCGTCGTGCGCTGGCAGCGCGCCCATGGTCGCAGCGGCCTGCCTTGGCAGGGCTCGCGCGACCCCTACCGGGTGTGGCTGTCCGAGATCATGTTGCAGCAAACCCAAGTGGCCACCGTCCTGGGCTACTACGAGCGCTTTCTCGCCCGCTTCCCCGACGTGGTCGCATTGGCCGCCGCCTCGGAGGACGAGGTGCTGGGCTTGTGGAGCGGCCTGGGCTACTACAGTCGGGCCCGCAACCTGCACCGCTGCGCGCAGTCCGTGGCGCAGGTGCATGGCGGGCGTTTTCCCGGTAGCGCCGAGGCCCTGCAGACTCTGCCCGGCATTGGTCGATCAACCGCGGCGGCGATTGCGGCCTTTTGCTTCGACGAGCGCGTGGCCATCCTGGACGGCAACGTCAAGCGCGTGATCTCCCGTGTGCTCGCCTTTGACGGCGACCTGGCGCAGGCGGCGCAGGAGAAACGCCTCTGGGCTCTGGCGCAGGACCTGGTGCCAGAGCGCGGCCAGGACATGCCAGCCCATACCCAGGGCCTGATGGACCTGGGTGCGACGGTTTGCCTGGCTCGAAACCCTGCCTGCGCAGCCTGTCCGCTGCAGACTGACTGCGAGGCCCGGCGCCAAGGCGAGCCGGAGCGCTTTCCGGTCCGTACCCGCAAAGTCAAACGCAGCGCGCAGTCGTTGTGGCTGCTGCTGGCGCAGCGCGTGGACGGCGCGGTCTGGCTCACCAAGCGTCCGGGCACCGGCATCTGGGCTGGCCTCCACTGCCTGCCTGTGTTTGAGTCGGCCGACGGCCTCGAGGCTGCGCTCGCTGTCGCGGACGGATCCGGAACGTCCACGACAAGCGCATTGGCTGCGCGCGAGGATTTGCCACCCTTTGTTCATGTGCTCACGCACAAAGACCTGCACCTGCACCCGGTGCAGGCATCGCTCGGGTTGAAGGACCAACTGGGGATTGAAGGGGCCTGGTTCGCGGCCGCCACTTGGCCCGCGCTGGGCTTGCCAGCGCCAGTGCGTCGGCTGCTGGAAGCGCGAGCGCTCGTCGGACTCGCTTGAGTCCGACAGCGCGGGGGCCTCAAAGAGCAGTGGGAGGTGCCGACGGAGTCGAAGGAATCCTAGGAGCCGGATTAGTCGGCCGATAAGTCGGCGGGGCGCAGGCCGCCGCGCGGGCTCAGTGCCCGTCGAGTTCGCGGTGGCGCTTGAGCGTCGTCCATCTGCTGGCAAATGCGGCGGCCAGGCGTTCGACCAGATAGACCGAGCGGTGCTGTCCGCCAGTGCAACCCACCGCCACGGTGACGTAGCTGCGGTGGTCGCGGGCCAGCGCGGGCAGCCACTCGTCCACAAAGCGCTCGATGTGGCTGAACATCCGGTCCACCTCGGGGTCGACGCGCAGAAAGTCGGCGACCGGTGCGTCGCGCCCGGTGAGCTCGCGCAGCGCCGGCTCGTAGTGCGGGTTGGGCAGCATGCGCACATCGAAGGCGTAGTCGGCGTCCACCGGGATGCCGCGCTTGAAGGCGAAGGACTCGAAGACCAGGGTCAGCCGGCTCGTCGGCGCGGACAGCAGCGTCTTCACATAGCCCTGGAGCTGCGCTGCACGCAGCACGCTGGTGTCGATCACATGGGCCTGGTCCCGCAGCGCAGCCAGCAGCTTGCGCTCGAGTTCGATCGCGTCGACCAGCGCATGCTGCCGATCAGCGGGGGCTGCCGCGCCCGCTTCGGCCGCCTGCTCGCCCGAGAGGGGGTGCCTGCGGCGGGTTTCGGAGAAGCGCCGCACCAGGGTGTCGGTGCTGGAGTCCAGGAACAGCGGGCGCACTTGCACCCCGCGAGACTTGAGGGCCTCTAGCTGCGCCGGCACCTGCGGCAGCGACAAGGCGCTGCGCACGTCCATCGCAATGGCCACCCGGCGCGCAGCCACTTCTTGCTCGAGGTCGACAAAGGACAGCAGCAGCTCGGGCGGCAGGTTGTCCACGCAGTAATAGCCGGCGTCTTCCAGGGCGCGCAGCACCACCGACTTGCCGGAGCCGGACATGCCGGTGATCAGGACCAGCTCGAGGGGCTCGGTAGCTTGTGCGCCATCCTGAGCAGAGCCCGCTGCCGATGCCGCATAGCGTTCAGTCTGCCCGTCGCCTGTCCCGCCCTTGTTGTCTGGCGAAGTCATTGGGAGGCTCCGTCGCCGAGCATTTCCTTGGCATGGGCCAAGGTGGTGCCCGAGAGGCGCTCGCCACCGAGCATACGAGCCACCTCGGCCACCCGCTGCTCGCCAGTGACCGGCGCAACCGTGCTGCGCGTCCCTTGCTTGTCGGACTGCTTGGCAACCACCAGATGGTGGTCGGCGCAGGCGGCGACTTGGGGCAGGTGGGTCACGGCCAGCACCTGGCGGTCGACGCCCAGTTGTTTCATCAGCCGGCCCACCGTTTCAGCGACTGCGCCGCCGACGCCGGAATCGACCTCGTCGAAGATGAGCGTCTGGGCCTCGCCGAGCCGGCTGGTGGTGACCGCAATCGCCAGCGCAATTCGAGACAGCTCGCCGCCCGAGGCCACCTTGCCCACAGGTCGCGGGTTGCTGCCCGGGTGGCCGGCCACGAGGAAGGCCACGTCTTCCAGACCGTGAGCGGCAGGTTCGCATGTTTCCAGCGCCACTTCGAAGCGCCCGCCTTGCATGCCCAGGCCTTGCATCGCCTGGGTGATGGCCTGGGCCAGCTTGGGCGCCGCTTTGGCGCGGGCCTTGGACAGAAGTTGCGCCTCGGCTTGCCAGGCCCGCCGGGCTTGCTCCTGGGCGGCCTCCAGGGCCTGCAGGTCGGCTGCGGCATCGAGCTGCGAGAGCGACTGGCGCCAGCCGGCCAGCACCGCCGGCAGTTCCTCGGGCGGGCGCTTGTAGCGGCGTGCCAGCGACACCCACAGGCCCAGTCGGTCGTCGAGCTCGGCCAGTCGCTGCGGGTCGAGGTCGGCATGGCGCAGATAGGCATGCAGCGAGTGCGCGGCGTCCTCGGCCTGGGCCAGGGCCGAGCCGATCACATCGGCCACGCTGCGGAATTCGGGTTCCAGATGCGCCTCGCCCGTGAGCGCCGATTGGGCCCGGGCCAGCCGGGTCAGGGCACTGTCTTCTCCCGTTCCCTCCTGGCCCTCCAGCGCGGCCAGCGCGCTGCGGGCTGCGTCCATCAGGCCCTGGGCGTTAGCCAGGCGGGTGTGGCTGGCGTTGAGTTCTTCCCACTCGTCGGCGCCGGGTGCGAGCTTGTCGACCTCGCCGATCTGCCAGGCCAGGCGCTCGCGCTCGCGTTGCAGCGAGTCCTGGGCGCCGCGTGCTTCGGCCAGCGTCTTTTGCGCGGCGCGCCAGGCCTGCCAAAGGCCGGTGAGCTTGTGCGCACTGATGCCGGCATAGGCATCGAGCAGGCCGCGCACCGCGTCGGGCCGGGTGAGGCTTTGCCAGGCATGCTGGCCGTGAATATCGACCAGCAGGTCACCGGCCTCGCGCAGCTGGGTGGCCGTGGCGGGGCTGCCGTTGATCCAGGCCCGGCTCTTTCCTTGGGCATCGATGCTGCGGCGTAAAAGCAGGGTGTCGCCCTCGTCGAAGCCTGCCGCTTCCAGCCAGGCGGCCAGCTGCGGCGGGCGATCAAATTCAGCGCTGATGTCGGCCCGCGCCGCGCCCTCGCGCACCACGCCGGCGTCGCCGCGGGCGCCCAGAGCCAGTTGCAGCGCGTCGATCAGGATGGACTTGCCGGCGCCGGTTTCCCCGGTGAGCACCGAAAAGCCGCCGGCGAGCTCGAGCTCGAGCGCTTGGACGATGACGAAGTCACGCAGCGCAATTCGACGTAGGCTCATGGTGAAACGCCTTGTTCAGGGGGCACCCACGCCGCCCTCGTTCCAGTGCAGCTTTTTTCGCAGGGTGTCGAAGTAGCTCCAGCCGCGCGGGTGCAGGAAGCGCGCCTGGTACTGCGAGCGGCGCACCAGAATGCGGTCGCCGTGCAGCAGCGAGGCCAGGGATTGCATGTCGAAGCTGGCGCTGGCGTCGCGACCGGCTACCACCTCGATGGCCACTTCGCTGGCGTCGTGCAGCACCAGGGGCCGGTTGGACAGGGCGTGGGGGGCAATGGGCACCAGCACCCAGCCGCTCACCGAGGGGTGCAGCATGGGGCCCCCAGCCGACAGCGCGTAGGCGGTGGAGCCGGTGGGCGTGGCCACGATCAGGCCGTCGGCGCGCTGGCTGGCCACGAAATGTCCGTCCACCTCGACCCGCAGTTCGACCATGCCCGAGGTGGCTCCGCGGTTGACCACCACGTCGTTCATCGCCAGGGCGTCGAAGACGCAGTGGCCGTCGCGCATCACCCGGGCATGCATGAGGCTGCGGCGCTCCTCGTCGGACTCGCCGCGCAGGATGGGCGCCAGCGCCTCGCGGTAGCCCTCGAGCGCAATGTCGGTGATGAAGCCCAGGCGGCCCTGGTTGATGCCCACCAGGGGAATGTCGTGCCGCGCCAGCTGCCGGCCGACGCCCAGCATGGTGCCGTCGCCCCCGACCACGACGCACAGGTCGCAGTCGGCGCCGATTCCGGCGATGTCCAGCACCGAATGGCCCTGGATGCCGCTGTGGGCGGCGGTATCCTGATCGAAGGTCACGTCGCAGCCTTGCGCCAGCAGGAACTGGGAAATATCCTCCAGAGCAGCGCGGGGCGTCCCGCTGCCGTTTCCGGCGGTGGGATATTTGCCAATCAACGCGACGTGGCGGTACCGTGACATCATGGGCAAATTACATCATTAAATACATTACTAAAATCGCCTCAGGCTCTACATGATGCTCGACGAACGCGCCAAGTTGCTGCTGAAAGCTCTGGTCGAGCGATATATCGCCGACGGGCAACCCGTGGGCTCGCGTACGCTCTCCCGCGCCTCGGGTCTGGAGCTCTCGCCCGCCACCATCCGCAACGTCATGTCGGACCTGGAGGCCCTGGGCCTGATCGCCAGCCCCCACACCTCGGCCGGCCGCATCCCCACCGCACGCGGCTACCGCCTTTTTGTCGACACCATGCTCACCGCTCAGCGCGAGCAGCTCACCGCGCCCAGCCTGGCGGCCGACCAGCCGCAGCGGGTCATTGCCAACGCTGCCCAGTTGCTGTCCAACCTCTCGCACTTCGTTGGCGTGGTCATGGCCCCGCGGCGCAGCTCGGTGTTCCGCCACATCGAGTTCTTGCGGCTGTCGGAGCGGCGCTACCTGGTCATCATCGTCTCGCCTGCCGGCGATGTGCAAAACCGGGTCGTCTTCACCGAGCACGAGTACACGCAGCAGCAGCTCATTGAGGCCTCCAACTTTCTCAACGCCCACTACGCTGGGCTCGAGATCGAGCAGGTGCGCGAGCGCCTGCGGGGGGAGGTCGATAGCCTGCGCGGCGAAATCGCCAACCTGATGCAGACCGCGGTCGACGCCAGTTCGGAAGCGCTCACCCAGGCGCAGGACGAGGTGGTGATTTCCGGCGAGCGCAACTTGCTGGCGGTGAGCGACTTTTCCAGCGACATGGGCCAGCTGCGCCGGGCCTTCGATCTGTTCGAGCAAAAAACCCAGCTGATGCGCCTGCTCGACGTGTCCAGCCAGGCCGAGGGCGTGCGCATCTTCATCGGCGGTGAAAGCCAGGTGGTGCCCTTCGAGGAGCTCTCGGTGGTGAGCGCGCCCTATGAGGTCGACGGCCAGGTGGTGGGCACGCTGGGCGTGATCGGCCCGACGCGCATGCCCTATGACCGCATGATCCAGATCGTGGACATCACCTCCAAGCTGGTGTCCAACGCGCTGAGCCACCACAAGCCCTGAACTTTGTGGCCACCGCACGCGGCCACGCCCCACAAGGAAGGATCCCGCGATGTCCGCGCCTGAACGCTTCATTCTCCGCACCACCTTGACCTCTCCCGTCGGGCGCAAGGTGCGCATGGCCGCCGAGGTCTTGGGTCTGGGGGATCGGGTCACGGTGGAGCCGACCGATGTCGCCGACCCGCAAGATACCCTGCGGCAACAAAACCCGATCGGCAAGATGCCCTGCCTCGTGCGCGCCGACGGCGCCTCTCTGTTTGACAGCAGCGTCATCATCGAGTTTTTGCAGTTCGTCGCCGGCACCGAGCGGCTGCTGCCCGTGTCGGGGGAGGAGCGCTTTGTTCTGCAAACGCGCTCGCGCATGGCCGATGCCATCACCGATGCAGCGGCCCTCATGGTCTACGAGGCGAAGTGGCACGAGCTTGCACATGTGTCCGCGCCTTGGCTCGACTACCAGCGCGGAAAAATCTTGCGTTGCCTCACGGCTTTCGAGGCTGCGCCGCCCGATCCGCGCGTGTCGGACGTGGTGTCGATCGGCTTGGCCTGTTCGCTCGAATTCCTGGGCCGGCGCACGCAGGTGACCTGGCGTGAGAGCCACCCGCGCTTGGCAATTTGGTTGGCGCAATTCGCCCGCCATGAGCCCGCCTACGAGCGCATTCACGGGCCCCACGCGGCCTGAGCGCGCGCCAGGGCGTGATCGGCCCGCCCTGCAGGCCCTGCGACCGCATGATCGAGATCCTGGACATCTCCTCCCAGCAGGCATCCAACAAACTGAGCGACCTCAAGTAGGTCCCTCAGCGTCGCGCCGTACTGCCCCCCAGCGACTCCAGCACCCCCAGCCACAGCGCATTTCGCTCGATGCCAGGCCGCGGGTCCTGCTGCCCGCTGGCGGCGGGCCAGACTGCGGTCTGCACCATCACGATGCCCGATGAAGGCTGCACATAGACCGCCTGACCGTAGACCCCTTGCATGGCGAAGGTGCGCTCCTTGAGCGGCATCAACCAGAACTGGTAGCCATAGCCGAAGTAGGGCGTGGCACGCAGCGGCCGCAAGGCCGGTGGCTGGCGCGCCGGGTCGGTGGCCTCCAGTACATAGTCGCGGGGAACCACTTGCCGCTCGCCGACTTTGCCGTCTTGCGCCATCAGCAGGCCCAGGCGAGCCCAGTCACGCAGCGTGGCGTTGAAGCAGTGGTAGGCGGCCTCCTGGCCAGCCTGATCGGTGCACCAGAAGGCGTCTTG
>CANFQF010000003.1 GCA_947449025.1 Comamonadaceae bacterium | reverse complement strand
GCGAGTGAACGCTTGAAGGCGGCGCCGATGTCCACGGTTCCCAGGCCCTGTGCCAGTCGTTCGAACCAGTGCAGCGAAACGCCTCGCATGGGAAAAGTGAGGCCGCCCTCGGGCCCCTGGAAGCTCAGTGCCACGATGCCCACCATGGGGCCGTACAGGAAGACGACGAAGAGGCCAAACACTAGGGCCAGTGGCCAAAAACCAGCGGCCCGTGGCTCTCGTGGCAGCTTGCGCCGAGCGCGGGTGGAAGAGGCGGGCGAGGCGGCTTGCATGGCGAGCTCAGAGCTCCTTGCGGATGTCGACCAGGCGCGTCAGGCCCCAGATGATCATCAGCACCACGGCCAGCAGGATCACCGCGTTGGCAGCAGCGAGCGGAAATTGCAGAAAGGACGTTTGCACCTGAATGATTTTTCCCACCGAGGCGATTTGCTGCCCACCCATCACGCCGATGGTGACAAAGTCGCCCATGACCAGGGTGATGACGAAGATGGACCCGATGATGATGCCCGTGCGTGACAGTGGCACGACCACATTCCACAGGGTCTGCCAGCCCGAGGCGCCGCCGTCGGCCGCGGCCTCCAGCAGGCGCCGGTCGATGCGCATCATGCTGTTAAAAATGGGCACGATCATGAACATGGTGTAGAGGTGCACGAAGGCCAGCACCACCGAAAAGTCGGAAAACAGCAGCCACTCGACGGGCTGCTCGACCAGGCCTGCGCCGGTCAGTGCTTGATTGACTAGACCGTTGCGTCCCAGCAGTGGGATCCACGAGATCATGCGGATCACGTTCGACGTCCAAAAGGGGACGGTGCAGACGACGAAGAGCGCGGTTTGCCAGGTGCTCGAGCGCACGTGAAAGGCCAGGAAATAGGCCACGGCGAAACCCAGTACCAGGGTGACGGCCCAGACGATGAAACAGAACTTGAGCGTCGACAGGTAGGTGGCCAGAGTCACGCACAGGCTGCCGTCGTCGTTGCGGCTGGCGCAGCCCTCAAAAATCGCCAGGTAGTTGCGCAGCGTGAAGTCCGGCAGCAACTCGTATTCGTTGAAGTTCCAAAAGCTCACCATCACCACGAGGGCGAGCGGAACGAGGAAAAAGAGCGCGAACACCGCCGTGAATGGCGCGGCCTGGGCCCAGGCGGGCAGGGCACGTTCACGAAGAGGTGTCATGGGAAGTGAAGGGTGGGTGGATGGCCCTCCCCGCGGACGGGGAGGGCCTGAGGTCATGTTGCTAATCGATCAGAGTATCGATGAAGCGACCGATCAAGCGGCCACGAACTCGTTCCACTTGCGGACCATGTACTCGTTTTCGTCCATCACCGCGTTCCAGCAGGCGATGCCGCCCATACGCTGCTCGTAGGAGCCGCCGTCGCGCACCGCACCGGCCTTGGCCAGCAGGTCGCCTTGCGGGCTCTTGATGTCCTGGGCGGCGGGCTTGCCTTCCATCCAGTAGGCCCACTCGTAGGCTTCCATCTTGGCCTTGGCGGTGTCCAGCACGGCGCTGTAGTAGCCCTGGCGGTTCAGGTAGGCGCCGGCCCAGCCGTCGAGGAACCAGTTGATGAACTCATAGGCGCCATCGAGCTTGCGGCCCGACAGGGTGGTGGGCAGACCGAAGCCGGCGGCCCAGGCGCGATATCCCTCCTTGAGCGGCTGGAACACGCAGTCAATGCCCTTGGTGCGCACGGCGGTGACAGCCGGCGACCACATGGACTGGATCACCACCTCGCCGGAGGCCATCAGGTTGACGGACTCGTTGAAGTCTTTCCACAGGGCGCGGAACTGGCCAGCCTTCTTGGCTTCGATCAGGGTCTTGATGGTCAGGTCGATCTCGGCCTTGGTCATGTTGCCCTTGTCCTTGTACTTGTGGATGCCCTTGGCTTCCACCACCATCGCGGCGTCCATGATGCCGATCGAGGGAATGTTCAGGATGGCGGTCTTGCCCTTGAACTCGGGGTTCAGGAGTTCGGCCCAGGAGGTGATCGGGCGCTTGATCAGGTCGGGACGGATGCCCAGCGTGTCGGCGTTGTACACGGTGGGGATCAGGGACATGAACTGGGTGGGGCTGGCGGAGAACTTCTTGCTCTTTTCGCCTTCCAGGAAGATGACCTTCTTGGGGGCCGTGCCTTGGTCGCCCACCTTCTTGCCAGCGACTTCACCCTTGGTGAACAAGCTGGTGATCTTGTCGGCGTTCTTGATCCGCTTGCTGTCGATGCCCTTGAGGTTGCCGGTCGGCACGATCTTCTTGAGGGAGAAGTACTCGGTGTCGATCAGGTCGAAGCTGTTCGGGGCGGTGACCGCGCGCTTGGTGACGTCGTCGGTGGTGACGGCCACGTACTGGACTTCAATGCCGGTGTCGGCCTTGAACTTGTCGGCGATCGCCTTGTCCTGGTTCACTGCGGTGCCCAGGTAGCGCAGCACGATCTTTTCCTGCGCATGGATGGCGGGGGCGATGCCGGTGGCCAGGATGGCCGCGGTGCCTTTGAGCAGCGTACGGCGCTGCAACGTATTGGAGTCTTGGTGGTCGGACATGGTGCTTCCTCTCAGGTTGTGGTCTAGGGTTGGGGTCAGGGGCGGGGGTCAAGCAGGCAGCGGATGCGCCCGCTCGGGCACCCACGACAACTGCACGGTGTCGCCCAGGGCGTTGGGCCGCTGGGCGTAATCAGATTCGGGCAGCATGGCTGCGAGCTGCTGCTCCCCTGCCGCGTCTCGCGCGGACAGGCCCAGCATCACGTAGCTGCCCTGGTATTCAATGTCGGTGACCCTTGCCGCCAGCGGCGCGACCTGCGGCTGCGCCTCGTCCAGGCGCAAATGGTCATTGCGCACCGCCACTTTGGCGCCGCCGATGTCAATCACGTTGTGGCCACCCATGAAGCGCGCCACGAATTCGCTGGCCGGTCGGTTGTAGACCTCACGCGGGCTGCCGACCTGCTCGATGCGGCCTTGGTTCATCACCACCATCACGTCCGCCAGGGCCATGGCCTCTTCCTGAGAGTGGGTGACGTGGATGAAGGTCAGGCCCAGCTCCTGGTGCCAGTGCCGCAGCTCGGCCCGCATCTGCCCGCGCAGGAAAGGGTCCAGCGCGGACAGCGGCTCGTCGAGCAGCAGCGCCTTGGGTTGGGTGATGAGGGCGCGCGCCAGCGCCACGCGCTGCTGCTGCCCGCCTGAGAGCTCGTCGGGCTTGCGCTCGGCGAGATGGCCCATGGCCACCCGATCAAGCAGTTGGCGCGCTTGCTCGAGGCGCTCGGGCTTGGCCATGCCCTTCATCTTCAGGCTGAAGGCGACGTTCTCCAGGGCGCTGAGATGGGGGAAGAGCGCGAAGCTCTGGAACATCATCGCGGTGCCCCGGGCCGCGGCCGGCAACTGCGTGACGTTGCGACCCGCCAAGAGAACATCCCCGGCGGTGACCGACTCGTGGCCCGCAATCATCCGCAGCGTGGTCGACTTGCCGCAGCCAGAGGGACCGAGGAGGCAGCAATAGCTGCCGCCGGCGATGCGCAGGTCGATGGCATCGACCGCAGGATTGGCACCACCGAAATCCTTGGTCAGTGCGACGAGTTCGATGGAAGCCGGCCCGGTGGACACGTTGGTCTGCATGAGTTGTCCTTCAGCAGGAGCCGTGCCAGGATTGTACGCAATCATTCCAAGCGATTGCGTACAAAATGCACGGGAATGGGGCATGGTCGGTGGCCCGCCCCGGTCCACGCTGCATCGGCTTGGGGCATCGCGCCAATTCGGTGCCTGCCGGAGCCTGCGAGGAGTGCCAGCCGCCGGTCGGGTCGCCCACCCACCTCCTCGCGGTGGGCGCCGCCTCAGCCCGCGGCGATGCGCCCCGCCAACTCCCGCAATAGCTCCTGTGTGGACTTTTGGGTGAGCGTGGTTGGGCGTTGGGAGCTCACCGCCATGCTCACGCTGCTTCGCAGCCTCGGGGAGCCGATAGGGCGGGTGCTGAAGGCGCGAGGCCTGCCGGAGCTGCGTACCGCCTGGCCAGCCAGTACGGCGCTGCCCGCGCCGTCGGCCACCAGTTCAAGAATGGACGCCACGCCGTCAATCTCCAGCGCGATCCGGGGCTTGAGTCCCAGGGCCGCCAACTCGCCTTCGACCTGCATGCGGATCGCGTTGGGCCGGCTCGGAATGACCAGCGGCATCTGGGCCAATTCGCGCAGGGTCACGGCCCGGGAGGCCGTGCCAGCGGCGTTTGTGACCGAGGGGGTCGCCAGCGCGTCGGCAGCGCCTGCCTTGTTCGCCGGGCGTGCCTGGACCAGAAAGAGGTCCTCCTCGAACAGGGGGGTGTGCTCGATCTCCGGGGAAGCCGCGGCGTTATAGAGGATGGCGATATCCAACCGGCCGCTGGCCAGCGATTCGAGCATGGGGGTGGACAAAGACTCGGTGATGGACAGCGTCGCCTGCGGCATGGATTCACGAAAGGCATGGATCAAGGGCACGGCCAGCGTGCGGGCAATGCTCGGCGGCATGCCCACCGCCACCCGCCCGGCCAGCGCGCCGCGTACCCGGCCTAACTCCTCCCTGGCCCGCTCGACCTGGTGCAGGATGCCGCGGCCGTGTTCAAGCATCAGCTTGCCCGCCTCGGTGGGCACCGCCCCGCGCCCGTTGCGCACCAGCAGGGTCTGGCGCAACTCCACCTCCAGCAGACGCACCTGCCGGCTCAAGGCGGGCTGGGCCACGTTCAGCGCAATGGCAGCCCGGGTGAAGCTGCCCAGTTCCGCCACGCGCACGAAGTATTCGATTTGTTTGAGGTCCATGTCCTTCGCTTCTGGGAATAACCTTTGGCCTATTATGCTGTTCTGATATAGCTGCTAGTGAGCCCCGCTCCTAGGTTGCCCAGGTGCCGCAGGGGACAATCCTTCTCGCCATGAATCCGTCCTCCGCCACCCCAAGCTCGTCCCCCACTGCATCCCTCATTGCTACGCCCCTGCGCGGGATCTCCTCCATGGCCACTCGCCAGTTGCTGGCGGACTTGGTGGCCGCCTGGCAGGCCCTCACGGGCCAGACCGTGGACATTGAGTCGGTCGGCGGTGTCGACGCCGCCAAGCGGGTGCAAGCCGGGGAAGCCTTCGATCTGGTCTTTCTGGCCTCCGATGCGCTGGTCAAATTGGAGTCCATGGGCCATCTGATTGCGAGCAGCCGTGTTGACCTGGTGCTCTCGGGAACCTCGGTGGCAGTGCCCGCCGGTGCACCACTGCCCGATATTTCGAGTGAAGCGGCGGTGCGCGCCGCGGTGCTGGCCGCGCCCAGCGTGAGTTATTCCACCGGCCCCAGCGGCGTGGCACTGGCCCAGATGTTCGAGCGCTGGGGCATTGCCGAGCAGGTCAAAGGCAAGATCGTGACGCCGCCTCCTGGCACCCCGGTGGGCTCGCTGGTGGCCCAGGGCCAGGTCGCGCTGGGCTTCCAGCAACTGAGCGAATTGATTCATGTGAGCGGCATCACCATCGTCGGCCCGCTGCCGCAGGCGATTGCCATCGATACCATCTTCTCCGGTGCCCTGGCCCAGACCTGCCAGGGCGGTGAGCGCCAGACGCAGGCCCGCGCGCTGTTGTCCTTCATGGCCTCGCCCGAAGCGGCCGACGCCAAGCGCCGCCAGGGCATGCAGCCGGTCTGAGTGCCTGGCTTCAAGCCCCCCAAAGCTTTTCACGCATCACCAGACAAATAAACCTACAGGAGCCACCATGTCCCTCATCATCGACTGCCATGGCCACTTCACCACCGCCCCCAAGGCGCTGGAGGATTGGCGCAACCAGCAGATTGCCGGCATCAAGGACCCGTCCGTCATGCCGCGCGCCGCAGACCTCAAGATCAGCGACGACGACCTGCGCGAGGCCATCGAGACCAACCAGCTCAAGCTGATGAAGGACCGCGGCAGCGACCTGACCCTGTTCTCGCCCCGCGCCAGCTTCATGGCCCACCACATCGGCGACTTCAATGTGTCGTCCACCTGGGCCGCCATCTGCAACGAGCTGGTGTTCCGCGTGAGCCAGCTGTTTCCCGACAACTTCGTGCCCGTGGCCATGCTGCCGCAGTCGCCGGGCGTCGATCCGGCCACCTGCATCCCCGAGCTGGAAAAGTGCGTCAAGGAGTACGGCGCGGTCGGCATTAACCTCAACCCCGATCCGTCGGGCGGCCACTGGACCAGCCCGCCCCTGACCGACCGGCACTGGTACCCCATCTACGAAAAGATGGTGGAGTGGGACCTGCCGGCCATGATCCACGTCTCGACCAGCTGCAACGCCTGCTTCCACACCACCGGCTCGCATTACCTCAATGCCGATACCACCGCCTTCATGCAGCTGGTGCAGGGGGATCTGTTCAAGGACTTCCCGACGCTCAAGTTCCTCATCCCGCACGGTGGCGGCGCGGTGCCTTACCACTGGGGGCGTTTCCGCGGCCTGGCCCAGGAGCTGAAGAAGCCCCTGCTGTCCGATCATGTGATGAACAACGTGTTCTTTGACACCTGCGTCTACCACCAGCCGGGCATCAACCTGCTGAACACCGTCATCCCGGTAAAGAACGTGCTGTTCGCCTCCGAGATGATTGGCGCGGTGCGCGGCATCGACCCCGAGACCGGCCATTACTACGACGACACCAAGCGCTACATCGAGGCCAGTTCCATCCTCTCGGACGCCGACCGTCACCAGATTTATGAAGCCAACACCCGCCGTGTCTTCTCGCGCCTGGACGCGCGCCTCAAAGCCAAAGGACAGTGACCATGTTTGAACTCGGAGTCGTTTACCGCAACATCGAACGCGCGGACCGCGCCACCGCCGACGCCCTGGCCAGCCTGGGCTCGGCCACCGTGCACGAGGCCATGGGCCGAGTGGGCCTGATGAAGCCCTATATGCGCCCAATCTACGCCGGCGCTCAGGTCTCTGGCACAGCCGTCACCGTGCTGCTGCACCCCGGCGACAACTGGATGATGCATGTGGTGGCCGAACAAATTCAGCCTGGCGATATCGTGGTCGCTGCCATCTCCGCCGAGTGCACCGACGGCTACTTCGGCGACCTGCTGGCCACCTCCTTCCAGGCCCGAGGCGCCCGCGCCCTGGTCATCGACGCCGGCGTGCGTGACGTGAAGACCCTCACCGAGATGAACTTCCCGGTCTGGTCCCGCGCCATCTCCAGCAAGGGCACCATCAAGGCCACCCTGGGCTCGGTGAATATTCCGGTGGTGTGCGCCGGCATGTCGGTCAACCCGGGCGACGTGATCGTGGCCGACGACGACGGCGTGGTGGTGGTGCCGCGCCAGATGGCCGCCAAGACCCTGGAGGCCGCCCGCGCCCGCGAGGGCAACGAAGGCGAAAAGCGCGCCAAGCTCGCCTCCGGCGTGCTGGGCCTCGACATGTACAAAATGCGTGAGCCCCTTGAGAAGGCCGGCCTGCGTTACATCGACTGAAAGCGAGATATGGCACAAGCCAATGACAAAGTAACCGCGGGGGGCTTCACCAAGACCCCCGGCTGGCTCGACTGGTACACCGGCCCGACGAAGCCGCGCTTTCAACTGCCTGCGGGCAGCGTGGACGCGCACTGCCATGTGTTTGGCCCCGGCGATAAATTTCCCTACGCGCCCGAGCGCAAGTACACCCCTTGCGACGCCTCCTGGCAGCAGCTGTTTGCCCTGCGTGATCATTTGGGCTTTGAGCGCAATGTGATCGTGCAGGCCACCTGCCACGGCGCCGACAACAGCGCCATGGTCGACGCGCTGAAAAATGCCCAGGGCAAGGCCCGTGGTGTGGCCACCGTCAAGCGCAGCGTGAGCGACGCCGAGCTGCAGGCCATGCATGCCGCTGGCGTGCGTGGCGTGCGCTTTAACTTCGTCAAGCGTCTGGTGGACTTCACCCCCAAGGACGAACTGATGGAGATCGCCGCCCGCATTGCTCCCCTGGGCTGGCATGTGGTGATCTATTTCGAGGCGGTGGACCTACCCGAACTGTGGGACTTCTTCACCGCACTGCCCACCACCGTGGTGGTAGACCACATGGGCCGCCCCGACGTGAGCAAGCCGATCGACGGCCCCGAGTTCGAGCTGTTCCTCAAGTTCATGCGCCAGCACCCCAATGTCTGGAGCAAGGTCAGCTGCCCCGAGCGCCTGTCGACCACCGGCCCGCGCGCGCTGGATGGTGAGCAGGCCGCCTACCGCGACGTGGTGCCCTTTGCCCGCAAGGTGGTCGAGGAGTTTTCCGACCGCGTGCTGTGGGGTACCGACTGGCCGCACCCCAACCTGAAGGACCACATGCCCGACGACGGCCTGCTGGTCGACTTCATCCCGCACATCGCCACGACCGCCGAGCTTCAGAAAAAGCTCTTGGTGGACAACCCCATGCGCCTGTACTGGAAGGACTGATATGGCCCTCGACAAGCCTTACCTGGACGTCCCAGGCACCACCGTCTTCGACGCCGACCAGAGCCGCAAGGGATATTGGCTCAACCAGTTCTGCATGAGCCTGATGAAGGCCGAGAACCGCACCCGCTTCAAAGCCAACGAGCGCGCCTACCTCGACGAGTGGGCGATGACCGAGGAGCAGAAGCTGGGCGTGCTCTCACGCGACCTCAATCGCTGCATCGCTCTGGGTGGCAACATCTACTTCCTGGCCAAGATCGGTGCGACCGATGGCAAGAGCTTCCAGCAGATGGCGGGCTCTATGACCGGCATGAGCGAGGAGGAGTACCGCAACATGATGATCGGCGGTGGCCGCTCCGTCGAAGGCAACCGCTCTATCGGGGAGAAAAAATAATGGCCCGTATCACCGCTAGCGTCTTCTCGTCGCACGTTCCCGCCATTGGCGCTGCCCTGGACCTGGGCAAGACCCACGAAGACTATTGGCAGCCGGTCTTCAAGGGCTATGAGTTCGTCAAGCAGTGGGAAAAGGCCCAGAAGCCCGATGTGGTCTTCTTGGTCTACAACGACCACGCCACCGCCTTCAGCCTGGACTTCATTCCGACGTTCGCCATCGGCACCGCCGCCGAGTTCACACCCGCAGACGAGGGCTGGGGCCCGCGCCCGGTACCCCAGGTCTATGGCCACCCCGAGCTGGCGGCGCACATCGCGCAGTCTGTCATCCAGCAGGACTTCGACCTCACCATCGTCAACAAGATGGACGTGGACCACGGCCTGACCGTGCCCTTGTCTCTGATGTTCGGTCAGCCCGAGGCCTGGCCCTGCAAGATCATTCCTTTTGCGGTGAACGTGGTGCAGTACCCGGTGCCTTCGGGCCAGCGCTGCCTGAACCTGGGCAAGGCGATACGCAAGGCCATCGAATCTTTCGACGAGGATTTGAATGTGCAGATCTGGGGTACGGGCGGCATGAGCCACCAGCTCCAGGGCCCGCGTGCCGGCCTGATCAACAAGGAATTCGACAACGCCTTCCTCGACCGCCTGATCGCCGACCCGGCGGGCCTGGCCCAGGTGCCCCACATCGATTACGTGCGTGAGGCTGGCTCCGAGGGCATCGAGCTCGTGATGTGGCTGATCGCTCGTGGCGCCATGGGCGACCTGGCTGGCGGCCAGCCCCCGAAACCCATGCATCGCTTCTACCATGTGCCCGCCTCCAACACCGCGGTGGGCCACCTTGTTCTGGAGGAACCCCAATGACTTTGAAAATCGCCCTGGCCGGTGCCGGTGCATTCGGCATCAAGCACCTCGATGGCCTGAAGAACATCGCGGATGTGGAGGTCGTCTCCCTGATCGGCCGTGAACTCGGCAAGACCCAGGAAGTGGCCGACAAGTACGGCATCGGCCATGTCACCACGAACCTGGCCGATACCCTGGCCATTAAGGAAGTGGACGCCGTCATTCTGTGCACGCCCACCCAAATGCACGCCGAGCAGTCGGTGGCCTGCATGAAGGCCGGCAAGCATGTGCAAATGGAAATCCCTCTGGCCGACAGCCTCGCGGGGGCCCAGTCGGTCGACGCGATGCAAAAGCAGACCGGCCTGGTGGCCATGTGCGGCCACACCCGCCGATTCAACCCGAGTCACCAGTGGGTCCGTCACAAGATCGTCGCCGGCGAGTTCAACATCCAGCAGATGGACGTGCAGACCTTCTTCTTCCGCCGCACGAACATGAACGCGCTGGGTCAAGCCCGCTCCTGGACCGACCACCTGCTGTGGCACCACGCTGCCCACACGGTGGACCTGTTCGCCTATCAGGCGCGCAGCCCGATCGTGAAGGCCAACGCGGTGCAAGGCCCGATTCACCCGACGCTGGGCATTGCGATGGACATGAGCATCCAGCTCAAGGCCGCCAACGGCGCCATCTGCACGCTGTCGCTGTCCTTCAACAACGACGGCCCCTTGGGCACCTTCTTCCGCTACATCGGCGACACCGGCACCTACATCGCCCGTTATGACGACCTGGTCAACGGCAAGGAAGAGAAAATCGACGTGTCCAAGGTGGACGTGTCGATGAACGGCATCGAACTGCAGGACCGCGAGTTCATCGCCGCCATCCGCGAAGGCCGTGAGCCCAATTCGAGTGTGGCCCAGGTGCTGCCTTGCTACGAAGTTCTGCATCAACTTGAGCAGCAGCTGGCCTGAGTGACACGGCAATAATCAAGGCCCGCAGTCGCGCCAGTGACGCGGGCTTTTTCCATTTCTGGAGATACGCATGAAAACCCGCAAGATCGGCCCCTTCGAAGTCAGCGCTATTGGCCTGGGCTGCATGAACCTCTCGCACGCCTATGGCGCCCCGCCGTCAGAGGCGGAAGCTGCGCGTTTGTTGCTCACGGCCCTGGACGCCGGTGTGACCTTGTTCGACACCGCAGCCCTCTACGGCTTCGGCGCGAACGAGACCCTGGTGGGGAAGACGCTCAAGGCGCATCGGCAGAAGTTCACCCTGGCCAGCAAGGGTGGCCTTGGTGGCTTTCCGGACGCCCAGGGCAAGGTGGTGCGCGGCATCGACGGACGCCCGGAAACACTGCGGCGTTATTGCGAGGACAGCCTGCGCCGTTTGCAGACCGATGTGATTGACTTGTATTACCTGCACCGCTGGGACAAAAAGGTGCCGATTGAAGACAGTGTGGGCGAATTGAGCCGCATGGTCGAGGAGGGCAAGTTGCGTACGCTGGGCCTGTCAGAGGTCTCCGCCGCCACCTTGCGCCGGGCCCATGCGGTGCATCCCATCTCCGCTGTACAGACCGAGTATTCGCTGTGGGCCCGGGAGGCTGAGATCGGCATCGTGCAAGCCTGCCGGGATTTAGGCATCGCCTTTGTCGCCTTCAGTCCCGTGGCGCGCGGCTTCCTGGCCGATGGTGTGCCTGATGTGGAAGCCTTGGAGGCAGGCGACATCCGCCGGGCCATGCCGCGCTTTACCGCCAGCCACTATCCGGCCAACCTGGATCTGTTGCGGGCATTCCGCGCTATCGCTCAGGAGGCCGGCTGTACCCCGTCCCAGTTGTCACTGGCCTGGCTGCTGGCGCAGGGCCCGGACATCATTCCGATTCCTGGCACTAGGCGCGTTGACCACTTGCTCGAGAACTTGCGGGCGGCCGACATCAGCGTCTCGCCGGACCTGCTGGCGCGTGCTGGCGCCTGTATCAATCACCGCACCGTGTCCGGGCCGCGGTACGCGGAGCGGTCGCAGTCTGAGGTAGATACCGAGCAGTTCCCGGCTGAGTGAACCCACCCGGTGCTGCCGGGAACCTCGCGGGTGTCGCCGTGACCCATGGGCGCTACGCTCCCATCACCTCCACGCTCTGCTCCCGCCGAGCACCTTCTTGCCACGCCGATTTCTGCCACCACCATGCACGGTTTGCGCGCGACCCGTCTGTTTCCGACCCGCAGCCAGCGGCCCTGGTTGCGCGGCCGGCGCCGCGTGGCCTTCTCCGATCTGGTGCGTGCGGCGGAGTCCGGCGACGCGGACGCGATCGAGGGCTTGCTCAGCCTGGCGCTTTCGCCCGATGACGGCGACTCGTCTTTGGCCCGGCAGGCGCTGGCCACGCTCGAGGACCTGCTTGCGGAGGGTGAAGGGGAGGGCAGCGCTGAAGGGCAGGGAACGTCAGAGGACAGGGGGGGCGACCGTCGATCTCGCACCCTGGCGGCCCTGGAGGCCGAGGGCCAATGCTTCGAGCTGGCCGAAAAGGATCATCGGATTGTCGACCGGATGCCCGGCCTCCTTCTTCGGGCCGCAAGTCGCCATGCCGCGGACCGCGGGTATCACGTGACCGGTGAGCGTATCGGACAAGCGCTCGCCGCTCGCGACAAGGTCGGCGCGCCGGCGCAGCCTGGGCCATCTGGTTTCTGATCCACCAGAACCTCTGCGTCAATCCTGGTGGTGAAGGGAGTGGCTGAATGCCACACCGGGAGCGCCCCGTTAGTACAGCTTGAAGGCCTGCTCCGGCGTCATGTGGAAGACGCGGTCGTAGCACAGGTCGTAAGTCCCCCGGATCTGAGAATCCAGTCCCGCCACAGCGGCACTCCACTCGGCGACGTTGCGTCTTTCGTTGTCTGCTTGGATGGCGACCGGGGTTTCTGTGCAGCGCTCTTCCCTGCGGGTGTTACTGACCTCCCTGCAGACTGTCTGATCCCCGTGTTTTTCACAGATGCTTTGCTTGCCAGTTGGCACCTCGACCATTTGGCACTGCCGGTGAATCCTGTACCCACGCCCCAGGGCCTCCTGTGCGGACTGAATGCCAACGACATACGACTGCCTGCTGGCCCGCAGGCTGCGCACCGTCGGATCTCGGTCACAGACGCGGGCAGCACGGTCTTGTGCCGACATCTTCCGGAAGTCATCGACCGTCGTGCATCCCGCGAGGGTGAGGGCCGCCATGAATAGGGCAATCCGCTTGACGCTTGGTTTCATGCTTATTCCCCTCGTGATGCGACGGATCGCCCCGCCGTCATGGATAGAACTAAACGACTCACATTGAGGGTGATGATTGCCCATCTGCTAGATGGCGTCAATGCTTGGAGCCCTTGCGGCACCTCTCCGCCGCCTAAAGCGTCACCTGCGTCAGGCCGCTGATCATCGCGACCAGCTGCGCGAAGTTCAGGCCGATGGCGCCCGCGTGGAGTTGGCGAAAGCGCCGTATGGCCAGCGGGTCACCGCTGCCTTCGTACATCGTCAGGCGCAGGGTGTCCAGGCGGCGCAGCAGCCACTGGTGCATCGCCAGCGCCAACAGGGCGATCGCACCCAAGCCGACCGCCAGCCCTATCCGCTCCGACGCCGTGTGAGCGATGGTGGCGGTGATGGCAAAAACCGCCACCACCCGGTAGCAGTAGTGGAAAACCTGCCGGATGAACCTTCCGTCCATGGGCACGTCGTGACGCAGGATCAGGAGCGGGGTCGAGCCCAGGACAGAAAAACCCAATGAGCTGAGCGTGAGCACCGTGGCGGCAAGACCGATCGACTTGGCAAGCATGTTCAAAAAAGCAAAGGGCCAGCATGTGCTGGCCCTTGCATTATGAACAGGGCCTGAGGGGCCCCGCCTTGTTCAAAGCGAATCGATGAACGAGCGCAGCTTGTCGCTTCGGCTCGGGTGCTTGAGCTTGCGCAGCGCCTTGGCCTCGATCTGGCGAATCCGCTCGCGGGTCACGTCGAACTGCTTGCCCACTTCTTCCAGCGTGTGGTCGGTGGACATCTCGATGCCAAAGCGCATGCGCAGCACCTTGGCTTCGCGCGGGGTGAGGCTGTCGAGAATGTCCTTGACCACGTCGCGCAGGCCGGCTTGCATGGCCGCTTCGATCGGGGCGGTGTTGTTGGTGTCCTCGATGAAGTCGCCCAGGTGGCTGTCGTCGTCGTCCCCGATGGGCGTTTCCATCGAGATCGGCTCCTTGGCGATCTTCATGATCTTGCGGATCTTGTCCTCGGGGATCTCCATTTTTTCGGCCAGGATGCCGGCGTCTGGCTCGAAGCCGAACTCCTGCAAATGCTGGCGCGAGATGCGGTTCATTTTGTTGATCGTCTCGATCATGTGCACCGGGATACGGATGGTGCGCGCTTGGTCGGCGATCGAGCGGGTGATCGCCTGGCGGATCCACCAGGTGGCGTAGGTCGAGAACTTGTAGCCGCGGCGGTACTCGAACTTGTCGACCGCCTTCATGAGGCCGATGTTGCCCTCTTGAATGAGGTCGAGGAACTGCAGTCCGCGGTTGGTGTACTTCTTGGCGATGGAGATGACCAGGCGCAAGTTGGCCTCGATCATCTCCTTCTTGGCATCGCGCGAGGAGGTCTCGCCCGCGTTCATGCGCTTGTTGATTTCCTTGAGCTCGCCCAGCGGCACCACCACCTTGACCTGCAGGTCGGTGAGCTTTTGCTGCAACTCCTGGATGGGCGGGATGTTGCGGGCGATGATCGTGCTCCAGGGCTTGCCAGCGGCAGCCTGCTTCTCGACCCACTTCAGGTTCAGCAGGTTGGGCGGGAAATCCTTGATGAACACGTCCTGCGGCATGCCGCACTTGTCCACGATGATGCGACGCAGGTCGCGCTCTTTCTTGCGCACATCGTCGACCTGGGTACGCACCATGTCGCACAGCTTCTCGATCGTCTTGGCCGTGAAGCGGATGGTCATCAGCTCTTCGGACAGGGCGGTCTGGGCCTTGGTGTAGGCCGGTGTGCCATAGCCCTCCTTGTCGTAGATCTTGTGGACCTTCTCGAACAGGGAGGCCATGCGGTCAAAGCGCTCGAGGGCCTGCGTCTTGAGCTCTTCGAGCTTCTTGGTCAGGGCCTTGGAGCCGCCGTTGCCGTCGTCATCGTCGTCGGCGTCGAACTCGTCGAAATCTTCTTCGGCCACATAGTCGTCGGCCTCATTGGGGTTGGAGAAGCCGTCGACCACGGTCGAAATGACAACTTTGCCCTCGCGAATCTCGGCGGCCAGGCGCAGGATTTCGGCGATGGTGGCGGGGGAAGCCGAGATGGCTTCCATCATGGCCATCAGCCCACCTTCGATGCGCTTAGCGATTTCAATTTCGCCCTCGCGGGTGAGCAGTTCCACCGTGCCCATCTCGCGCATGTACATGCGCACGGGGTCGGTGGTGCGGCCGAATTCGCTGTCCACTGTCGTGAGGGCGGCTTCCGCCTCCTCCTCAGCTTCCTCGGCCGTGGCGGCCGTGGGCGTGGTGTTATTGAGCAGCAGCATCTCGGCGTCGGGCGTCTGCTCGTACACCGCCACACCCAAGTCATTGAGCATGGTGACCACGGCTTCGAGGGTTTCTGCCTCGATCAGCTTTTCAGGCAGGTGGTCGGTGATTTCGGAGTGCGTGAGGTAGCCGCGGGTCTTGCCCAGCTTGATCAGCGTCTTCAGGCGCTCGCGGCGCTTGAGCATTTCCTCTTCGGTGAGAACGGTCTCGTCCAGACCGAACTCTTTCATCAAGGCCCGCTCCTTGGCCTTGCTGATCTTCATGCGAAGGGGTTTGACCTTTTCAGTGGTCTCGGCAACCGGTTCTTCTGCGAACTCAGCTTCGATGTCGGACATGTCTTCTTCGCCAAGCTCGGCGCCCTTTGCGCCGGCTTTGGGCTTACGGCCGCGTTTGGCCGGCGCCTTCGGCGGGGCTTCGGCTTCGGCCGCGGCGGCTTTGGGTGGCCGACCGGGCTTTTTCTTCAGGACTTCCCCGGCAGGGGCCGCCGCCTTGGCGACCTTCTTGGCCTCAGGGGTAGGCGACACCGTCGTGGCCGCGCTATTTGCGGCGGCTTTCACGGCGGGCTTATCGGACTTGGGACTGGCTTTCGTTGCGGGCACGGGGGAGGCTTTCGTTGCGGGCTTGGCTTGCGCCTTGGTGCTTGCGCTTGGGGCAGCCTTGGGCGCAGCCTTGGGAGTGGCTTTGCTGGCGGCCTTGGCGGCAGGCTTTGTGGCGGAAGCGGGTTGGATCGCTTTCTTCGCAACGGGTTTCACGGCAGTCTTGATGGGCTTGGCTGGCTTCTTCTGGGCGGGCATACGAGATACTCCGGAACTTAAAGATCGGCAGGAACACAAGGGGACACAAGCGGTACACGAGCTGAGCTCAATGCGCCAAGAAACCCGGCGCGGGGAGACGAACTGTTACCTTGTCCGGTTGGCATGCCGCGGCTCACGCCGGCGGACAGCCTCTAGGAGAAATTGGCAGCTCAATGGCAAGTGGGGAGGGCGAACATTTGGAGTGCAGTCCTTGCGGTAAGGTGGCGGGTCGTGCGCTGGTTGGCACAGTTGGCCGGGCCCGGAGGTGCTGCTGTCGCTCTTGCCGGTAGCAAGCTTTACATTATACCGGCGAGCATTGCACTCAACTGCGATCTCTTGTCTTGGCGACCAGCTCTTTCAGTCTTTTGTACGCAGTTGGGTCGCTGCCAGCACGTTGCGACAGCGCCTGCATCTCCTCCGCCACGCGAGCCTGCCGCTCGCGCGTGAGGATGTGATCGAGTTCCGAGGAGTCCGGCTCGATCTTGGACGGCATTCTTGCCATTAGCCCGAGGGCGAACTCGGCATGGGGGTGGCCGGGCAACTGGCTGCGCAGGCCCTCCCAGGGTTGCGGTCCCTCGTCCTGCAATCGGGCATCGAGCCAGGCAAAGAGGGGGCCGTAGGGCTCGGCCAGTTCGCACAGCAGTTGGTGATCCTCACCGGATAGACGCTCCCAGGCGGCAGCGTCTGCCAGCAGGATCTGCAGGGCCCGATCTGCCCGCCCCGGCGGCAGCTGCCGGCCCGGTGTCCGACGCGGACGCTCCCGCCATGCGCCTCTCCCGTTGGAGCGCCCGAAATCCTCGCTCATCCAACTACTGTCGGCCGTGAATTCTTCATGCCTGCCAGGTTCTGCCCCTGAATCGAACGAGCCGCTGCGACTGCGCCCGCGCGCCCGCGCCCCTGCGGGGCCTCTCCGCTCTCCCGCCCGACCCGCCGGTGCAGTGCTCCACAGGCTGGAGAGTTCGCGCCCGTCGAGCTGACCCAGGTCGGCCAGTTCGCCCAGCATCTGCCGCTTGAGGGCGCCCTCCGGGAGCAGGCCCCACAGTGGTTGCGCGTGGGCCAGCATGCGGGCGCGCCCTTCCGCTGTGGTGAGATCGCAGCCCTCGCGGGCACTGTCCACCAGGAACCGCGACAGCGGCGTTGCCTCGCCGACGTAGCGAGAGAAGGCGTCGGCACCGTGGGCGCGGATGTAGCTGTCCGGGTCGTGCTCCGCGGGAAGGAAAAGGAATTTCACCGACCGCAGGTCGGTGGCGTAGGGCAGGGCGCCGTCGAGTGCCTTGCGCGCTGCGCGTCGCCCCGCCGCGTCGCCGTCGAAGCTGAAGACCACGCTGTCGGTGAAGCGAAACAGCTTCTGCACGTGGTCGGTGGTGCAGGCGGTTCCCAGGGTTGCGACCGCATTGGGGAACCCTAGCTGCGCCAAGGCGACGACGTCCATATAGCCCTCGGTCACCAGCACATAGCCCTTCTCGCGCAGGGCCTGTCGGGCCTCGAACAGACCATAGAGCTCGCGTCCCTTGCTGAAGACCGGCGTCTCGGGGGAGTTGAGGTACTTGGGCTTTTCGTCTCCGAGCACCCGACCACCAAAGCCGATGCACTCCCCCTTCACATTGCGAATGGGGAACATGACGCGGTCGCGGAAGCGGTCATAGCGCTTGGCGTCTTGCCCGTCTTCTTCGCCGTGCACGATGACCAGGCCGCACTCCTCCAGAAGCGGGCTGTCGTAGTCGGGGAACACGCTGGCCAGGCTGCGCCAGCCCTCCGGCGCATAGCCCAGTCCAAAGCGCTTGGCGATCTCACCCGACAGGCCTCGGCCCTTGAGGTAGGCCACGGCCTTGGATGAGGCCTTCAGGTGCTTTCGGTAGGACTCTCCGGCCTTCTCCAGCACGTCGGTGAGGCTGTCCTGCTTCTGGCGCTGCTCGGCGGCGCGGGCGCGGTCCTGGGGCGAGCGGTCATCTTCCGGCACCTGCATGCCGAATTGGCCCGCCAGGTCCTGAACCGCTTCCACGAATCCCATACCGGCGTGCTCCATCAGGAAGCCAATGGCGTTGCCATGCTTGCCGCAGCCAAAGCAGTGGAAGAACTGCTTGGTGGGCGAGACGGTGAATGAGGGGGACTTTTCGGCGTGGAAGGGGCACAGGCCGGAAAAGTTAGCGCCCGACTTTTTGAGCTGCACGTAGCGACCCACGATCTCAACCACGTCAGCGCGCGCGATGAGTTCCTGGATGAATGAATCGGGGATGGCCATGCAAAGGCTATTGTGCCCCGGGCGTCAAGCTTAACAGAGGGCACCAGGGCCGTCACTTCGGGGCGCCCGGGATGCACAGGTCGTGCGGTTCGTCCCGTCTCGTCCCGTATTGGCCCGTATGGTCCCTTCAGTCCCCCATCACCACGCCCTCGCGGCGCGGGTCGGCGCCGCCGAACCAGCCGCTGGGGCTGCGGGTGATCGCCTGCAGGCCGCTGGTCATCGCCTGCTCCCGCACTTCGGCGCCGCGTGCACGCAAGGCGTCGACCGTCGCTTGGGGGAAGCGTCCCTCTTCCAGCAGTGTCGGGCCGCCGGTGGATCCGAAATTGGGCAGGTCGATGGCCTTTTGCGCATCCAGCCCCCAGGCCAGCGTACCCCACAGGGTTTTGGCGGTGAAGTGGATGATGATGGCGCCCCCTGGGCTGCCAAGACTGGCAGCGAGTTGGCCCGTCGCCGGGTCGAAGACCAGCGTGGGAGACATGGACGAGCGAGGCCGTTTGCCGGGCTGCACCCGATTGGCCACCGGCCGGCCTTCGCCATCGGTGGGGCTGAAGCTGAAGTCGGTCAGCTCGTTGTTCAACAGGAAGCCGCCGCTCTTGCCTTCAAGCCCCACCAGTTGACGGGCGCCGAACTGGTCTTCGATGGTCGTGGTCATCGCGACCGCGTTCCCGTGGCCATCGACCACACTGATGTGGGAGGTGCCAAATTCCGGCTGGTCCGGCATGGGGGCCCAGCTGCTGCGGGTGGCGCCTGGCTGGCCACCCGGCGCGACCCGCATGCTCCGCTCCCCGATGAGACGGGCCCGCTCACGCAGGTAGTCGGGCGCCAGCAGACTGTCCCAGCGGCCCGCCGGCGGCGGGACGAACTCCGGGTCTCCCAGGTACTGGGCCCGGTCGGCAAAGGCCAGGCGTGCGGCCTCGGTGTAGAAGTGCAACCAGTCCGCAGAAGGCAGTGCGTCGCGCAGAGGCATGGCGGCCGCTGGCGTGTGCTGAAGCATTCCCAGGATCTGCCCGATGGCGATCGCGCCGGAGCTTGGGGGCGGGAATCCGCAGATGCGCCAGGTGCGCTCACCAGCTCGGGCGTCGTGGCACAGGGGATCGCGTTCGAGCGCCTGATAGTTCCGCAGGTCCTCCAGCGTCATGCGACCCGGGTTGCCTGGATGGCCGCGAACCTTCGAGATGATGGCCTGGGCAACCTCTCCTTGGTACAGGGCGTTTGAGCCCTCTTGTGCGACCCGACGCAGGACTTCGGCCAGGGCCGGATTGCGCAGGCGATGCCCCACTGGGTGTGGTTGTCCGTCGGCTTGGTAGAAGAAGTCCGATGCCGGTGGATCCTTGCGCAGGTGGGCGTCTGCCTTGAGTAGCGCATGCAGGCGTGGGCTGAGCGCAAATCCCTCCTCGGCGAGCGTGATCGCCGGTTGGACCAACTGGGCCCAAGGCAGTCGGCCATGCTGGCGGTGCGCCAATTCGAGCATGCGAAGCAGGCCTGGCACACCCACCGATCGGCCACCCACCACGGCCTCGTAGAAGGGGAGCGGTTTTCCGTCCGCACCGAGGAATAGCCGCTCGTCTGCGGCGGCCGGCGCCGTTTCCCGGCCGTCGTATGCGCGTACCTGCCGGCCGTCGAAATGCATGAGGAAGGCGCCGCCACCGATCCCGCTGGACTGCGGCTCGACCAAGCTGAGCACCATTTGGACTGCGATTGCCGCGTCGACCGCGCTGCCACCGGCTTTCAACACCTGGTAGCCGGCATCCGTGGCCAGGGGGTTGGCTGCTGCCACGGCGAAGCGTTGCGTCGCCCAGCCTGGCTTGGCGCCCAGCCCGGAGGCTGCTTCCGGCAGGTCAGGGCGGCGATAGGTGAAGCCGGCTGCAGGGGCTGACCCGGCGGAGGCGGAGGAGGCAGGTCGGCCAGCGCCAGTAGGGATTGACGCGCAGCCAGCGACCCAGGCTCCCGCGACCAAGGCGAGCGCGCCAGCTCGCGCGGCCCTGCGGAAGTGGGAAGAGGGCGTTTGTGCGGCGGACTGCGGCGTGTGTTGGGGCTTCAGGTTGACGGGCATGAACCTCATCCTAGACCAAGCCCAAATCCAACCTGACCTGGCGCGCCGCCCAGGCCTGGTTTTCCCCAGGGTGCCAGGTCAGCGCGGAGCGAGGCGAATGGCGCCGTCGAGGCGGATCACCTCGCCATTGAGCATGTCGTTTTCGAAGATGTGCCGGGCCAGCTTGGCGTAGTCCTGTGGCGTGCCCAGGCGCGACGGGAAGGGCACGGCGGCGGCCAGTGCGTCTTGCACGTCCTGTGGCATGCCGAACATCATGGGCGTCCCGAAGATGCCTGGCGCGATGGTCATGTTGCGGATGCCATTGCGGGCCAGGTCACGGGCGATGGGCAAGGTCATGCCGACGACGCCGCCCTTGGAAGCGCTGTAGGCGGCCTGGCCGATCTGGCCGTCATACGCGGCGACCGAGGCGGTGGAGATGATGCAGCCGCGCTCGCCTGTGGTCTCAGGCTCGTTCTTCGCCATTGCGTCTGCGGCGAGGCGGATCATGTTGAAACTGCCCACCAAGTTCACCTGGATCACCTTCTGGTAGACCGCCAGACTGTGCGGTCCGGTCTTGCCCACGGTTTTCTCTGCGGGTGCAATGCCCGCGCAGTTGACCAAGCCCATGAGCTTGCCCAAAGAGGTGGCCTTGGCGACGGCTGCCTGCCCGTCGGCCTCGTTGCTCACGTCACACCGGACGAATGCGCCGCCGATTTCCTGCGCCACCTGCTCGCCCTTGTCGGCTTGCATGTCTGCAACGACCACCTTGCCGCCTGCAGCTGCCAGCATGCGGGCGGTTCCCTCGCCAAGGCCGGACGCGCCGCCGGTGACGATGAAGACCTTGCCTTGAATGTCCATGGAATATCCCCGGAGAGTTGACGTTGACGTAAACGTCACATTATGCGGGCTTGGGTGAGGGGCAGTCATTGCCCACCGGCCCCTGTCGGCGTAAAAAAGCCCGGACTCATCCGGGCTGTGCGGGAAGGCGTGCTCAGTCGCTCACTTGAATCCGACCCTGTCCAGCATTTGCTGGACCTTCACCTGGTGGGCGCCCACCGCGGCCAGCGGAATGGTCTCGGCTTTGAAGGGGCCATTGCTCATGGCCTGGAGTGCGGGATTGGTCAATTTGACGCCTTTGACCGTGGGCCACTCGTTGTTGCCGTTGGCGAAATAGTCCTGGGCTTGCGCACTCGCCAGGTATTCCAGGAAGCGCTGGGCAGCCACCACATTCTTGCTGTGGCGCGCCACTGCGCCGCCGGCGATGTTGACGTGGGTGCCCCAACTGCCCTGGTTGGGAAAGACGATGGCCACCCGCTCCATCAGCGCCTTGTCATCCGGGCTGGTCGACCGCATCAGGCGCGCGATGTAGTAGGTGTTGCTCACGGCAATCTGGCACTCACCGGCGCCCACCGCCTTGATCTGGTCGGTGTCTCCGCCCTTGGGGTCGCGTGCCAGGTTGGCTACCACCCCTTTGAGCCACTGCTCTGCCCGTTGCTCGCCAAGGTGTTCCGTGATGGCGCCGAAGAGGGAGAGGTTGTAGGGGTGCGAACCCGACCGAATGCAGATACGTCCCTTGTTGCGGGGATCGGCCAGTTGCTCATAGGTCTCCACCTCTTCCCGCTTGACCTTTGACTTGTCGTAGACCACCACCCGAGCGCGGGTGGAAAAGCCGAACCAGGCGGTTCCTTCGGCGGTGGGTGCCGCGCGATACCCAGCCGGGATGGCGTCATCAAGGGCCTTGGACCGAATCGGCCGGAACATCCCCTCGACCTCACCCTTGTACAGCCGTGCGGCGTCGACCAGCAAGATGACGTCGGCCACCGAGGCAGCCCCCTCGGCCTTGAGCCGGGCCAGGATGCCTGCATCGTCCGAGTCGACCCGCTTGATGCGGATACCCGTTGCCTTGGTGAAGTTGTCGTAGAGCGCCTCGTCCGTCGAGTAGTGGCGCGCGGAATAGAGGTTCAGAACCTGTTCCTGGGCCTGGGCAACATGCGCAGATGCCAGGGTCAGGCCAAGGGCGAGTAGAGCAGCGCGGAGCACGGGGTGGACCTTTGTTTGGATAAGGGCCCATGATATCCCAATTGAGAACGATTCTTGTTGGTGTCTGGCTCCGATCCCCTGATTGCGGGCCGCACGGTGATCACTTGGGCCGAGACTAAAGTGAAAACCAAAAGTGAAAACCAAAAAAAAGCCCCGGTGTTTGCCGGGGCTAAGGATCCCTGAACCACGAAGGTGTCGAAAGGACCCGAGGAGACAACCTGAAGGACGCCAAGGCGGCGCCGCGGAGTCTGTAACCGCCTCTGCTGACAGGTTCCTGCCCGCAGAGGCGCAAGGCATCAGCGCTTGGCGCGGCTTGCAGTCTTGGCGGCCTGGGTGGCGGTGTCGGCCACGGCGTGGAAGTTGGCTTGAGCAACATCAGAAGCCTGCTTCACAGCCTTCTGAACCGACTCCAGCGCGTTGTTGCCAGCGGCCAGAGCGGTCTTGAAGGCGGCGACGGCGCTTTCGCTGCCGGCGGGTGCATTCTTCGAGGCGCTATCGACTGCAGTCATGAACTTCTTTTGCATGTCGGTGGCTTGAGCTTCGAAGGCCTTGCCGAACTCGGTGCTGGTGGTGGTAGCGATTTCGTAGAGGTGGCGGCTGTAGGAAGCGGTCTTCTCGGCCAGGGGCTGGAACAGGGTCGATTGCAGGGCCAGCAGTTCCTGCGCGTCCTTCACGGACAGAACGGCCTTGGTGCTGTCAGCAGCCTCGGTGATGGCTGCCTTGGAGGCAGTCATGTTCAGGTCGACCAGCTTTTCCACGCCTTCGAAGGCCTTGGAGGTCAGACCGAAAAGGGTCTCGAGGCTGGATTTGTGGGAGGCCATCACTTGTTCGGGGGTCATCATGTTTGAAAATCTCCTATCGGGGTTGAACGGGGGTGGATGCACTGCTCTTCGCAACTTGCCGCCCGCTTGGAAACGCTTTGGTGCGGTGCAGCATGGTTTGAAGTATAGGGGTCTTCCCTTGGTTTTCAAGCATTTTTTGCTGCGTCGCAACAAATAATTTTCGGGCGGTAGAGCTCGCTAGAAAGTAGTCAATAAGAAATACATTCAGGCTGCGCGATGGCCTGCTTCGCAGATGGGCCGACTTTCTAACGCAACAATGGGCGGATGCAGGTGTTCTATGCCACCCAATTCGTTCTGCCCCTTCCGCCAGGGCACCGGTTCCCGATGGTCAAGTACGCCATGCTGCGGGATCGTCTCGTCGACGAGTTGGCAGACCTCGAGCTCTGCCAGGCAGAGCCCGCCAGCGACGGCGAATTGGCCTTGGTCCATGTCCCGACCTATGTTCAGGGAATCGCCGATGGCTCGGTGGACCCTCGCATCCTGCGTGAGATCGGTTTTCCCTGGAGCGATGCCATGGCCGATCGGGCCCGTCGCTCAGTCGGGGCCACCGTCGCTGCCTGCCGGGCCGCCTTTCGAGGCGGGGTCGCCGCCAATATCGCCGGCGGTACCCACCATTCCTACGCAGACCGTGGTGGGGGCTTTTGTGTCTTCAATGACGCAGCGGTGGCTGCGCGACTGATGCAGGTCGAGTGGGCGCGGCAGGCGAGGGGGGCGGGCGGGAACTCAGGGTTGGGATCGGTCCGTCATGCCCCGGGCGCCCCACTTCGGGTTGCGATCATCGACCTCGATGTTCACCAGGGCAATGGCACTGCGCGCATCTTCCAAGGCGATGACAGCGTGTTCACGCTGTCGCTGCATGGTGCGAAGAACTTTCCGTTTCGCAAGGAGGCCGGGGATCTCGATGTGGCCTTGCCTGACGGCTGCGGCGACGCGGAATATATGGAGGCGCTGGAAGGTGCGCTCGACGAGCTGGAACGGCGCTTCTCCCCGGGCTTGGTGATCTACCTGGCGGGCGCTGATCCGCATGAGGGCGACCGGCTGGGCCGCCTCAAGTTGACCTGGGACGGCCTGGAGGCCAGGGACCGGCGGGTGTTCGACTGGGCCTGGCAGCGCCGGCTGCCGCTCGCCATGGCGATGGCGGGAGGTTATGGCCACCGGGTCGAAGATACCGTCCAGGCCCAGGTGAACACCTTCCGTGTTGCGGGCCAGTACTGGCGCCGCTGGCAGAATGTAGGTCGATGAGCGAGAACAAGGACAGTCGCCCCCAGCCCGAGCCCCGTGGCGCCTACCGCGCCTTCCGCACGATCGGTACCCGCTGGGCCGACAACGATGTGTACGGCCACGTGAATAACGTCGTCTACTACAGCTGGTTCGATACCGCGGTCAACGCCTACCTGATCGAACAGGGCGCGCTCGACATCCACGCGGGCCCGACCATTGGTTTGGTGATCGAGACCCAGTGCAATTACTTCGCACCCCTGGCCTTCCCGGAAAATGTGGAGGCTGGCATTCGAGTGTCGCGCCTCGGTGCCAGCAGCGTCCGTTACGAGGTGGGCCTGTTTGCACAGGGCGCGCCCGAGACGGCCGCCCGGGGTCATTTTGTCCATGTGTATGTCGACCGCGAGACGCGGCGACCTACCACCCTTCCCGAAAAACTCAGAGCCGTACTGGAGACACTTCAATGACCATTTCCCAAGTTGCTACCCGGGTCGAGGATCCGGCCAGCGTTGACGCTGCGATAGGCAGCCGCTTCTCGGTCCGCGCCTTCCTGCCCAAGGCGGTGCCGCGCGAGACGATTGCAGACATCCTGCGCGTGGCCAGCCGCGCGCCCTCGGGCGTGAACACCCAGCCCTGGAAGGTGCACGTCCTCCAGGGGGCCAGTCGGGACAGCCTGGTCGAGAAGGCATGCGCCGCCCTTGACGCCATGCGCGACGACCCCTCATTGGCCGCCCAGCACCCGGAGGCCTACGACTACTACCCGAGCCAGTGGTTCTCGCCTTATGTGGACCGCCGACGTGAAAACGGCTGGGGCCTCTACGGGCTGCTCGGAATCGGCAAGGGCGACAAGGACAAGATGCACGCTCAGCACCAGCGCAACTTTCGCTTTTTCGATGCGCCGGTGGGATTGATTTTCACCATCGACAAGCGACTCGGTCGCGGCTCTTTGCTGGACTACGGGATGTTCATCCAAAGCGTCATGCTGGCGGCTCGTGCCCGCGGCTTGCACACCTGCCCGCAAGCGGCGTGGAACGGGTTTGCCGACATCATCCTGCCGCATATCGGTGCGGACGAGGGCGATATGGTCGTGTGCGGGATGTCGCTCGGTTACGCAGACGAAGCGGCGCTGGTCAATTCCTTCCACACCCCGCGAGAAACCGTGGAGCAGTTCACCCGCTGGATCGACTGAGGGGCGGGTGCACAGGCTCGCTGGCATCGCTGGCCCGCGTCCCTTGCCGGGCGTGCTGTCCCATCGCACGCATCGCGCGCGCTGGCTGATGGGCCCACTGCGCAGCCTGCCCTTGCTCGTGCCAAGCCTGGCCCGTGCGGCCGACATCGACGGTAGCCAGCTTTCGATGGTGTGGGGGCTGCCGTTCGCAGGGCTGCTGCTGTCCATCGCCCTGATGCCGCTCTTGGCGCCGCACCTGTGGCACCGCCATTTCGGAAAGATCACCGCCGCCTGGGCCTTGGCCTTCTTGCTGCCCTTTGCGGCTCGCCATGGCTTGGGCCTTGCCGGGTCTGCAGGGGTCCATGCATTGCTGGCGGAATACCTCCCCTTCGTGATCTTGCTCATGGCCCTGTTCACCGTATCGGGTGGCATCCATATCCGCGGCAACTTGCGGGGGAGTCCGGGTTTGAACACCGCGATCCTGGCTGTGGGCGCGGTGTTGGCGAGCTTCATGGGGACCACGGGCGCCTCCATGCTCTTGATCCGGCCCCTGATCCGGGCCAATGAAAAGCGACGTCACTGCGCCCATGTCGTGGTGTTCTTCATCTTCATCGTCTCGAATGCGGGTGGCTCACTCACCCCCTTGGGCGATCCGCCCCTTTTTCTTGGCTTCATCAAGGGCGTGGGTTTTTTCTGGACGGTGTCCCAAATCCTTCCCGAGACGCTCTTTCTGGTGGGCAGCCTTCTGTCTGTCTTTTATCTCCTGGACTGGTGGTACTGCCACCGTCGTGAGGAGGCGGCAGCTGCAGACCCGACGCCTGAGACGCCCAGGTTGCGCTTTGACGGCGCGCGCAACTTCTGGCTTCTGGGCGTGATCGTGGCGCTGGTCCTCATGAGCGGGCTCTGGAAGTCACCCATCGGGTTTGATGTTTTTGGCACGTCGGTGGGTCTGCCCGGCTTTGTGCGCGACCTGGGGCTGGTTGCTGTGACCTGGCTGTCCTTGCGCATCACCCCCGCCTCGGTGCATGCCGCCAATGAATTTTCGTGGGCGCCGATGCAGGAGGTCGCCAAGCTTTTCGCTGGCATTTTTCTCACCATCGTGCCAGTGATCGCCATGCTGCAAGCCGGCAGCGCCGGGCCCTTCGCTGCCGTCATTGCCGCAGTGACCCGGCCAGACGGCCAGCCCGATCCTGCCGCCTACTTCTGGGCGACCGGCCTGCTCAGTTCCTTCCTCGATAATGCACCGACCTATCTTGTGTTTTTCAATACCGCGGGCGGTGATGCGCAGGTGCTGATGACGAAGATGGCCCCCACGCTGGCGGCCATCTCGGCCGGTGCCGTCTTCATGGGCGCGAACACCTATATCGGCAACGCGCCCAATTTGATGGTCAAGGCGATCGCCGAGCACAGTGGTGTTCGCATGCCTGGTTTCTTTGGCTATATGGCTTGGTCCGGCTGCGTGCTCCTGCCCCTTTTTCTTGTCATGACATGGCTGTGGTTCCTATGAACAAACCTTCCATCCTGGTGGCGCGCGCCATCTTTCCCGAGACCGTTGCCCGTCTTGAGCAGCACTTTGACGTGTCGTCCAATCAGGCCGATGCGCTGTGGGATCGCGCGACGTTGATCGAAAAATTGCGCGGCAAGGCCGGCGTCTTCACCACCGGCGGCGAGCGTATCGACGCCGAGCTGTTGGCCGCCTGCCCGGAGCTGCGCATCTGCGCCAATATGGCCGTGGGCTACAACAACTTCGATCTGGCGGCCATGACGGCGGCGGGCGTCCTGGGCACCAACACCCCTGACGTGCTCACCGAAACGACCGCCGACTTCGGCTTCGCCCTCCTGCTGGCCACCGCCAGGCGGCTGACCGAGTCCGAGCACTTTCTGCGGGCAGGCCAATGGAACAAGTGGGCTTTTGACATGTTCGCCGGGGCCGAGGTCAATGGCAGCACCCTGGGCATCCTGGGCATGGGTCGCATCGGCCAGGGCATCGCCCGCCGGGGCGCGCACGGCTTTGGCATGAACGTGATTTATCACAACCGCTCGCGCCTCGATGCGGCGACCGAGGCCGATTGCAAGGCCCGCTACGTGGACAAGGCCACGCTGCTGCGCGAGGCTGACCACCTGGTGCTGGTGCTGCCGTATTCGCCAGCTTCGCACCATGCCATCGGCGCCGCCGAACTGGCGCAGATGAAGCCGACCGCGACCCTGGTGAATGTGGCCCGCGGCGGCATCGTCGACGATGCCGCGCTGGCGCAGGCGCTGCGCGAACGCCGCATTGCCGCCGCCGGTCTTGATGTCTTCGAGGGGGAGCCACGGGTCCATCCGGACCTCCTCACCGTTCCCAATGTGGTCCTCACCCCGCACATCGCCAGCGCCACGGTGCGCACACGCCGCGCCATGGCTGATCTGGCTGCGGACAACCTGATTGACTTCCTGACCCAGGGACAAGCCAAGACGCCGCTCAACCCCGAGGCCATGGCCGGAGCGCGCCGCTGATGGAGTGGATGCTCCTCGTCCTCGGGCTGGCCCATGTGGGCCTCCTGGGATTTTTGCTGGTGCGCAAGGCACCGGTGGACGAGAGCGCCAGCAGCGCCCTGCAGGCGGGAATCGAACGCCTGGAGCGGGAAATTCGGCGCGAGGTCGGCGAATCTTCGCGGGGGCTGCGCCAGGAGCTTGGCCAGACCATCACCCAGTTCCAGGAGTCCTTGGTGCGACAGGGCGCGGAGTCCACCCGTACCCAGAGCGATCGGATCGACGCGTTCGGCCAGCAGTTGGCGCAGATGCAAAAGAACCTGGCCGATACCCTGGCGACGCAGTTGCAGGGCCTGAGCGAGGCCAACGCGCGCAGGCTTTCAGAGGTGCGCGCCACCCTGGAGGCCCAGCTGGGCCAGCTGCAGCAAAACAATGCGGCCAAGCTCGACGAGATGCGCCAGACAGTGGACGAAAAGCTCCAGTCGACCCTGGAGGCTCGGTTCACCGAAAGCTTCAAGCAGGTGGCCGAGCGGCTCGATCAGGTCCATCAGGGCTTGGGCCAGATGCAAAGTCTGGCCCAGGGCGTCGGAGACCTTCAGCGGGTGCTGACCAATGTGAAGACCCGCGGCATTTTTGGTGAGGTGCAGCTCGAGGCCTTGCTCGAGCAGGTGTTGACCCCGGAGCAATACGGCAAGCAGGTCGAGACCCGGCCCGGCAGCCGGCAGCGGGTCGACTTCGCGGTGCGCTTTCCAGGCCGCAGCAGTGACGGCCAGCCGGTGTGGCTGCCGATCGACGCGAAGTTTCCGCGCGAGGACTATGAGCGTTTGCTGGAGGCCCATGACCGGGCCGACGCCGTCGGGGTGGACAACGCCTCGCGCGCACTCGAGGCGCGCATCCGGCAAGAGGCCAAGTCCATTTGCGAGTCCTACCTGTGTCCGCCGAACACCACCGATTTCGCTGTCCTGTTTCTGCCGGTCGAAAGCCTCTACGCCGAGGTGCTGCGTCGGCCAGGCCTGATGGACCTGCTGCAACGCGAGTACCGGGTCACGCTCGCCGGCCCGACCACCTTGCTCGCCATGCTCAATAGCCTGCACATGGGGTTTCGAACGCTGGCGCTGGAACAGCAGGCTTCCGAGGTCTGGAAGGTGCTGGGGGCGGTCAAGACCGAGTTCGAGCGCTATGGCGATTGGGTGACGCGCATCAAGGAGCAGGTGCAAAAGGCCGCTGACACGGTAGACAAGGCCGAGACCCGGACCCGTCAGATGCGACGCGCGCTGAAGGTGGTGGAGGCCTTGCCCGAAGGTCAGGCGCAGGCGCTGCTCCCGTCTGCGGTGGAAGTTGCGCAGGAGGGCGATGATGCAGACGCCTGAATCAACAGGAGGCTCACTTGTGGGCCGTGAGTTGGCCCGCCTGATTGCCGGTCAGGCCTGCTTGCACGCCTGCATGGCCGGCATGCGCATGGCGTCTCCACTGCTGGCATTGCGCGAGGGCCACAGCCCATTGGCAGTGGGCGTGCTGCTGGCGCTCTTCGCCCTCACACAGGTCTTTCTGTCTCTGCCTGCTGGCCGCTTTGCCGATCGCCATGGCCTGCGCAGGCCGGTGGGATTGGCGGTGATCGTGGCAGTCGCCGCCACCGGGATGGCAGCCGCCTGGCCCGTCTTTCCGATGCTGTGTCTGGCTGCCCTGATGACAGGCGGCGCAACCGGCGCAGCATCGATTGCATTGCAGCGCCATGCCGGGCGCATTGCCAGCGGCCCGTTGCAAGTGCGGCAGGTGTTCTCCTGGCTGGCAATCGGACCGGCCATTTCCAATTTCGTCGGTCCTTTTTCTGCCGGTCTGTTGATCGATCACGGCGGCTTCCGAGTGGCCTTCCTGGCGATGGCACTGCTGCCTATTTTGTCCTGGGCATGCGTGCGCAGTGCGCCAGAACTGCCTCCGCCCGAGGTGCCAGCCGGTCAAGGAAGCACCACCGCCTGGAGCCTGCTGAAGGAACCCAATATCCGCAACCTGATGATCATCAATTGGCTGATGTCCTCCTGCTGGGACGTTCATACCTTTGTGGTGCCCGTACTTGGCCATGAACGCCACTTGTCCGCGTCGACGATCGGCAGTATTTTGGGCAGCTTTGCGATTGCGACGATGGTCATTCGGATTTTGATGCCCATGGTGGCGGCCCGCCTGTCCGAGGCCATCATCATCGCCTCGGCCATGATGGCATCGGCCCTCCTGTTCGCGATCTATCCCTTCATGGGATCGGCCTTGGCGATGGGTGCCTGCTCGGTGGTTCTCGGGCTGGCGCTGGGCACTATTCAGCCCATGATCATGAGCACCTTGCACCAGGTCACGCCGGAACATCGCCATGGGGAGGCCTTGGGTTTGCGGCTCATGGCAATCAACGCCTCCAGTGTGCTGATGCCCATGGTTTTCGGTGCGGCCGGAGCCGTGGTCGGGGTATCGGCCGTGTTCTGGGCGGTGGGCGCCCTCGTGACACCCGGGGTTCCCATGGCCTTGCGCCTGTCGCTGCCAGATCGCCGCCCGCACTGAGGCGGGGCCGGCGCCAAGCGGCCTGTGGCCCGTGGCCCGTGGCCCGTGGCCCGTGGCCGGCGCACATACTTTCAGGCGGCACGGACGCCGGGGCAGGGCCTCAGAGTTCGTAAAACTCCCGGACTGCGTCCCAGGCCTGCTGCGGATCGTCGCAATAGGTGAAGAGGGAGAGGTCCTTGGCGGAAACCATGCCCTCGTCGACCAGGGCCTCGAAGTTCACGATGCGTCGCCAGTAGTCGCTGCCAAAGAGCACGATCGGCACCGGCTTGGCCTTGCGCGTTTGCACCAAGGTCAGCACCTCAAACAACTCGTCGAGGGTGCCGAAGCCGCCGGGAAAGGCAACCAGTGCCTTGGCCCGCATCATGAAGTGCATCTTGCGCAGCGCGAAGTAGTGAAACTTGAAATCGAGGTTGGGCGTCACAAAGGGGTTGGCCGATTCCTCCATCGGCAAGGCAATGCTCAAACCCACCGATTCGCCGCCACCCTCGTACGCGCCGCGGTTGGCTGCCTCCATGATGCCGGGTCCACCGCCCGTGCAGATGTAGAGGCGGTCGGCGGGTGCCTTGCCGGCGCTGTAGCCAGCGACGAGCTTGCCGAAAGCGCGGGCGTTTTCATAGTGGCGGGCGTTTCGCACCAAGGCACGGGCGCGGGCGATGTTGGCCTCATCGCCGCCGCTTTCGGCCGCCGCGAGCAGGGTCTGTGCCTCCTCCTGGCTGCGGATGCGAGCGCTGCCGAAAACGACAATCGTGTTCTCGATGCCATGGGCCGCCTGCTCCAGGTCTGGCTTGAGCAATTCGAGCTGGAACCGAATGCCGCGGGTTTCGCGCCGCAGGAGAAATTCGGGGTCGGCGAAGGCCAGGCGGCTGGCGTCTGCTTCCACCGGCAGGCCGTTGCTGGCGTGCGCGCGGATGGTGGCCCAGGCATCGGCCAGGGGGTCTTGCAGCTTGCGGTGTTCGGACATGGCTGAGATTGTGCGACCAAATGGCCAGGGCCGATACGCGCTGAGACTCGCGTTCGCCAAGCAGACGCCAAGCAGACGCCAAGCAAAAGGGCTCCCGAGGGAGCCCTTTTTGTCTTCGGCTTTCGCCTCACCCGGAACGTGTCGCCCGGCGCGTTGACATCCTTCGGGTTTACACGCGGCGGCGGTACTCGGCGGTGCGGGTGTCGATTTCGACCTTGTCGCCCTGCGCGACAAAGATTGGCACGCCGATTTCGAAGCCGGTGGCGATCTTGGCGGGCTTGAGAACCTTGCCGGAGGTGTCGCCTTTGACGGCGGGCTCGGTCCAGGTGATTTCGCGCTCGACGCTGGTGGGCAATTCGACCGAGATGGCCTTGCCGTCATAGAACACCACTTCGGCGGACATGCCGTCTTCCAGGTAGTTCAGGGCGTCGCCCATGTTCTCGGCCTCGACCTCGTACTGGTTGAACTCGGTGTCCATCCAGACGTACATCGGGTCGGCAAAGTAGGAGTAGGTGCAGTCCTTCTTGTCGAGAATGATCTGGTCCATCTTGTCGTCGGCCTTGAACACGATTTCCGTGCCTTGGTTGGACAGCAGGCTCTTGAGCTTCATGCGCACGGTGGCTGCGTTGCGACCGCCGCGGGCGTATTCGGTGCGCAGGACGACCCAGGGCGCGCCGTTTTGCATGATCACGTTGCCGGCGCGGATTTCTTGAGCGATTTTCATAGGGGTGGCCTCGGGAGGCGGGTTCGATGAGCGGCCTGGGATGGCCTGGAGTGGCGGTTGGAGGCGATCGGAGTCCGACGGGAGGTGGCAGATGCCCGGGTGCTTCAATGCCCCGGGCGAACCGAGGGCGAATGGGCACGACGAGTTGGCACGCCATTGGCGCCGAACACTGCGGCCAGCCGAAGCCGAGCCGCAAAACGGCGTATTTTAGCCGGATTCGGAGGGGCTCCCTCCGCCGCTCCCCTCGGCCGCGCCCGTCGGGCAGCCCACCCAGCGCTGGGCGGCTTCCATCAACTGCGCAACCAGTTCGGGGCCAGCCCCCAGCCGCTCCCTGGCCGCGCGGGTGGCCTGCGTCCAGGCTGGCAGGTCCAGCGCGGGCCATGGGAGTGCGCCGGTACCAGGGGGCGCCTCGCCAGCGCCAGCCAGGTTCGGCGCCGTACCCTCGGACGCATTCCAGGCTGCGTGGGCCTGGCGCAGTGAGGCCGGCGCCTCCAGCCAGTCGAGGAACGCTGCCAGCTTGTCCAGGTGCACGCTATCGTGCTGAGGGTAGATCTGCCAGACGAAGGGACGGCCAGCCCACAGCGCCCGGACCAGGGAGTCCTCGCCCCGTACAAAGTTGAGGTCGCAGGCCCAGAGCAGTTCGTCAAACCCGCTCTGGGGCAGTGGTGGCAGCAGGTCCCAGGCGGGATGTGGCGCCGATCCCAGTGTGGCCAGTGCAGCCTCGAGCGCCGCATGGGCGCGCCCGGGTGTCACCAGCAACCGGGCACCGTCGGCCGCCAACTGTTCCAACAGGCCGGGAAGGGCGGGTGGCTCGTAGCAAAACAGGCTGACCAGTGGCTCGCCTGGCGCGGTCGGGGCCAGTCCCAGGCCGGCCATCCAGGCGGCCCGGTCGAAGCGGGCCCGCCTTTCCTCGAGCCCGCGCTCGCGGACCAGCCCACCCGTTCCCGGTGTAAACCCAGGGTAGAAAAAGCGTTTGCTCAGACCGGCGGCAGGTCCGGCCAGCACCGGTGAGGTCAGGCCGTGGCAGCGCGTGACCCAGTCCTCTGCCGAGAGGTACTCGAGGTTGAACCAGGCCGGTTGCGCGCATCGCGCGCGGGTGGCCAGCACCATCGCCGCCAGGAAGCCCGGGTGAGGGTCGCAGCCGAAGGCCTCGACCACGACCTCGCCAGGTTCGTCCTCAGCCTGGCTGGCCGGATCCCAGTCCCGCAGGCTCACGCCCACGCGCGCCGCGCCGTCGCGGCCGCCGGGGACCATCCACGCCAGTGGGGCGGGCGCATCGACCCACAGGCGAACCGACTCGCCCCGCGCGGCCAGCTCGGCGGCCAGGCGCCAGCAGACACCGATGTCGCCCAGGTTGTCGATGACGCGGCAAAAGATGTCCCATCGCATGGCCCGGATAATAGGTCCCATGGCCCAGGACCCCGCGCAGGCGCACCCCCCCGAATTGCTGGCGCAGGTCGCCAGCTTGCCGGCCTTGCCCGGCGTGTACCGCTATTTCGATGCCGAAGGGGGCGTGCTCTATGTGGGCAAGGCCCGCGATCTGAAAAAGCGCGTCTCGAGCTACTTCCAGAAGAACCACGACGGCACGCGCATCGGCCATATGGTGTCGAAGATCGTGCGGATGGAGACCACGGTGGTGCGCTCCGAGGCCGAGGCGCTGCTGCTCGAAAACAACCTGATCAAAGCGCTGAGCCCGCGCTTTAACATCCTGTTTCGGGACGACAAGAGCTACCCCTACCTGAAGATCGGCGGGCCTTCCGACCCCTTCCCGCGCATGGCCTACTACCGCGGTGCGATTGATCGCAAGCATCGCTACTTCGGCCCCTACCCCAGCGCCTGGGCGGTCAAGGAGTCGATTCAGCTGCTGCAAAAGGTATTCCGGCTGCGCACCTGCGAAGACACGGTCTATGCCAACCGCACGCGCCCCTGTCTCCTCTATCAGATCAAGCGCTGCTCGGGGCCGTGTGTCGGGCTGGTCAGCGCGCAGGACTACGCGCGCGATGTCGCCCATGCCGAGGCCTTTTTGCAGGGGCAGGCCGGCGAGGTGATGGCGGACTTGGAGGCGCGGATGATGGCGCACGCCGAGAAGCTGGAGTTCGAGCAGGCGGCCGAGTTGCGCAACCAGGTCAGTGCGCTCTCCCGGGTGCTGCATCAGCAAAGTGTCGAAACAGCCGACGACCGGGACGTGGACATCCTGGCGGTGCGTGTGCAGGGCGGGCGTGCCTGCGTCAACCTGGCCATGGTGCGCGGCGGCCGCCACTTGGGGGACCGCCCCTATTTCCCCAGCCATGTGGAGGACGCTCACGCCATTGGCGCATTGGATGGGCCGCAGCCCGACGCCGATCCGCTTGTGCTGGAGGCCTTCATCGCGCAGCACTACATCGGCATCGCAGTGCCGCCGGTGCTGGTCACCAGCCACCCGGTGCCCCGGGCCCTGGTGCAGGCCCTGACGCAGCAGGCAGGTCACAAGGTCATCGCGGTTCATCAGCCTCACGAGACCCGACGTGCCTGGCTCGAGATGTGCGAGAAAAACGCCGCCTTGCAACTGGCCCGTCTGCTCGCCGAGGAGGGGTCTCAGCAGGCGCGTACCCGCGCTCTGGTGGACGCGCTCGACCTGGCAGTCGCCGACCTGGAGGCCCTGCGCATCGAGTGCTTTGACATTTCCCACACGGCCGGCGAGGCGACCCAGGGGTCCTGCGTGGTGTTCCACCACCACAAGATGCAGGGCGCCCAGTACCGGCGCTACAACATCGAGGGCATCACACCCGGGGACGACTACGCCGCCATGCGCCAGGTGCTGACCCGCCGTTACGGCAAGGTTGAAGAAGGTGGCATGCCCGACCTGGTGCTGGTCGATGGTGGCAAGGGGCAAGTGAGCATGGCCCGCGAGGTCTTTACCGAACTCGGTCTTGATCTGGCCCGCATCGTGGGCGTCGAAAAGGGCCAGGGCCGCAAGGTGGGCCTGGAGGAGCTGGTCTTTGCCGACGGGCGCGACAAGGTCTACCTCGGGCGCGACTCGGCCGCCCTGATGCTGGTGGCCCAGATTCGCGACGAGGCGCATCGCTTTGCCATCACCGGCATGCGCGCCCGGCGCGACAAGGTGCGGGTCGGGGGAGGGCGCTTGGAGGAGATACCCGGCATTGGGGCCAAGAAGCGCGCCCGTCTGCTGCAGCGCTTTGGCGGCATTCGGGGGGTGGCCGATGCCAGCGTGGAGGATCTCAGCACGGTCGAGGGCATCTCGTCCGCCTTGGCCGAAACGATCTACCGGGCCCTGCGCTGAAGCGGGCCGGGCCGTGCCAGAATCGTGGCCATGTTCTTCACCATCCCCACGATCCTCACCTGGACGCGCATCGTCGCCATCCCCCTGATCGTGGGCGTGTTCTATCTGGGCCTTTCGGCCCAAGTGCAGAACCTGGTGGCGACTGTGCTCTTTGTCGTGTTCGCGCTGACCGATTGGGCCGATGGCTGGCTCGCCCGCAAGCTCAACCAGACGTCGTCGTTCGGCGCCTTCCTGGACCCGGTGGCCGACAAGTTCTTGGTATGTGCCAGCCTGTTGGTCTTGGTGCACCTGGGGCGTGCCGACGTCTTTGTCGGCCTCATCATCATTGGGCGCGAGATCGCCATCTCCGCACTGCGCGAATGGATGGCGCAGATCGGGGCTTCGCGAAGCGTGGCGGTTCACATGCTGGGCAAGCTCAAGACCACGGTGCAGATGGTGGCCATCCCTTTCCTGCTGTACGACGGTGTCCTGTTCGGCGTCATCGACACTGGCTGGTGGGGGACTTGGCTGATCTGGGCGGCCGCGGTGCTGACGGTGTGGTCCATGGTTTACTACCTGCAGCGCGCCCTTCCCGAGATTCGCCAGCGTGTGCGCTGAGCCTGTTTGCTGTGACCATGACCGTTGCTCTGGTGGGTGGCAACTTCTTTCAGGAGTGCGAAGGAGCTCGCGTTTGGCTTGCCTCTAAAATGTGACCTCCGGTGCTCGGCGCCGGTGCTCGACGTCGGCGCTCGGTTTCCTCGGTTTCCTCGGTTTCCTCGGTTCCCCTTCAGGGGCAGAGGTCCATTTCCGGCCAAGGTAGGGCTCGTAGGCGCGGTGTAGACAAACGACGCGCCCTTATGCCCTCATCTTTTCCAGAGTACTTGCCTTATTGACAGCGACCCGAGCCCGTGGATTTAATTTGTGTCCTCGGCCAATCTGATAACTTCAATCCAACTCCCTGAGGGACATTCGTGAACAAGACCGATCTGATCGAGCACATCGCCAAGCATGCCGACATCTCCAAGGCCGCCGCTGGACGCGCGCTGGAGGCCATGCTGGGGGCTGTCACGAACACGCTGAAAAAGGGCGGCTCAGTTTCCCTGGTTGGATTTGGCACCTTTGCCGTCACCAAGCGCGCCGGCCGCACCGGCCGCAACCCGCGCACCGGCAAAGCCATTACCATCGACGAGGCCCAAGTGCCCAAGTTCCGTCCGGGCAAGGGACTGAAGGACGCCCTGAACTGAATCTTTGTTGCCAGCGCGGCGCGCATGAGAGGGGTGCTTAGCTCAGTTGGTAGAGCGTCGCCCTTACACGGCGTAGGTCGGGGGTTCGAGCCCCTCAGCACCCACCACCCTCCAGCCCCCGCCGGCTTTGTCTGGCCCTCTGGCACAAGCTCGCAATAGCGGGCTTTCACACAAGCTCGCAGAAGCGAGCTTTTAGATCAGCCCGCAGAAGCGGGCTTTTTCATGCGCGGGGCACTTGCCACTCCAGCGCTACCTGTGTCCCGCCAAGGCCGCTGTGAAAGTTCAGCGAAGCGCCCACCCGTTGCGCGCGGTGGCGCATATTGCCCAAGCCGCGACCCTCGCCGGCGCTCTTGCGCATCCCTTTGCCGTTGTCGGCGACGCTCAGTTGCAGACGCGCGTGGCTGGCATCGTAGTGGGCGACGACCTGAATCTGCTTGCCTCCTGAGTGACGCAGCGCATTGGTCAGCGCCTCCTGCACCAGTCGCAGCAATTGCAGCACTGTCGTCTTGGGTAGTGGCGGCAGTTCGTCCAGGTCCAGGGTCCAGTGCACCTGCACGGGCGCTGAGCCAAGCCGCTGGGTGAATCGGTAGCGCAGGCTTCCCAGTGCGTCGGCCAGCTGCGCCTGCGCGCCCGAGGCGTCGAGCAGCAGCCGCATGTCGTCCATGCAGTCGTCGATCAGCTCGCGTACCTGCGCCTGTGGCAGCTTGTCGTCTTCCAGCAGGATTCGCGCGCTGGCCAGGTGGGAGCCCAGGCCATCGTGCAGGTCCCGCAGGAACTGTTCGCGTTCCTCGGTCCGAGCATGCTGGCGCTCCAATTCGACAATCGTCTGGTGCTGCAGGCGCAGGTCGGATTCGGCCGCCTCCACCCGCTCACGCAGGGTTTCATTGAGATTCGCGGCGATGGCCAGGGCGCTGGCCATTCTGCCGATGATGATGCTGCCCAGCGTGAGCAAAAGGACACCATTGGCCAAGGGCAGCGCCATGGGCCGGTCGAAGCCGTCTGCCGTTGCCAGTGCCCAGATGTCATGCAGGCCGCAGGCCAGCAGGGCGACGAGCGCTGCCAACATCAGGTAGCCCGTCCGGGAGCGCTCGTCGAGCACCCAGCCGCTGATCACGGGCACGAGGTACACCGCGGTCAGCACGCCCGGCAAGGCCATCAACATCGCTAGGTCCGTGCGCGCACCCGTGGCTGCCACGAGGAGAGGCAGGGCCAATGCATAGCCAACCAGCCATCGCTCCAGTTTGGGCAGTCGGCGCTCGAAAAAACTCAGCAGCGTCAACATCATCACCGGGATCGCCGCCAGCCGCGCGGCGGTCAAGGCCCACTGGATCCCAAAGGCTTCGTCATGGACCGAGACGGTGGTCGCATAGAGATTGCTGGTCGCCCGCAGCAGGCAGGCAAGGCCGAACCAAAGAAAGCCCCGCCGCTGCGGACTGGCGTAGCGCAGGCCGATGAAAAGGGCCAGCAAGCCAAACGCGGCCGTGGCCCAACTGATCGCCATGACCAGGCCCTGCCGCCAGAACTGGGCCGACCTGTGCGACTCGTCGTACAGGGTCTGGGCAGGTCCGACCAGGACCCGCGACAGGCCATTGGTCTGCATGCTGTTGGCAAAGACTTCCACCTCGATGTGGTTGACGCCTGCTTGCCAGACCGCATCTGGGGTTTGCACGAAAAGGGGCGCTTGCGCGCAGCGCAGGCCTTCGAGGGGGCCCGGCGCGCAGCCACCCAAGTCATGGCCATTGACACGAATGGTGGCCGATCGGCTGGCTTTGACGATGGACACCGCCAGGGATGTCGCGGGCATTTCGGGCAGGGTCAGCGTCAGCCGGTAAATCACGCGCTCACCAGCCGGGTCAAATTGGTCCCGTGACAGCGTGTGAGGGAGCTTGACCTCCGATTGCTGCTTGCGCAGCGCCAGCGTCGCTTGGTCCAATTCGTGAACGACGGGGGCGACACCTGCCCCTGCCAAACCTGACCCCAGGAGGGCGCATCCCAGCAACAGCCGGGCCACCAGGCGGGTGCCACTCACAGCAGCCCTTGTTCCCTGGCCTTGCCCACAGCCTGAACCTGGGAGCGCACCTCGAGTTTTCGATAGAGGCTCCGGATGTGAGACTGCACCGTCGACAGGGACACGCCCATCGCGTGGGCCGCCTCCAGGTAGGCCATTCCTTGGGCAATGCAGCGTAGCGTCTGGGTTTCCCTCGGCGTGAGTTGTATCTGTGGCGCAGCGGGGACCGTCGGGTCGGGCCGGACCAGGTTGAACAGGTAACGGGCCAGCGACGGACTGATCGGATAGTGCCCTTGCAGCACCTGCGCGATGGAGGCGGTCAGCGCGATCAGGGGATCGCTCTTGTGGAGATAGCCGCGTGCGCCCTCGGCGATCGCGTCGACCACGCTGCGCTCGCTCGAGAGCGTGGAGACGACCAAGGCCGGCACGTCGGGTCGCCGCTCTCGCAGGGCGCGGATCACCGTGAGGCCCGAGCCGTCGGGAAGTGACATGTCCACCAGTGCGAGTCGCAGGTCCTCGCCCGCCGCGTCCACCTGCTGCAGGCCTTCCGAGACCGTTGTAGCCAAGTCCGCCTGCCAGCCCTCACCAAGACCTCGAACCGCGCGCCCCATGGCGCCGGCAAATACCAGGTCATCTTCGATCAATAAAGCGCGCATAGGAGCCCCTTCTCAAAAGCGTTGGAGATGCCACAGGCAGCAAAATTGGCATGGGAGGCAATGTGCATATTCATGCGATTGTGAGGCCTGCAAAAACGCGGGAAAGTGAGTCTTTGAGAGAGTTAGGCACGCGGAGTGACGCTGGTCGTTGCCCGTCTGTCCGAACACCTATGTCAAATTGATTCCTTTGGAAGTGTCAGCGCTCAAAAGGGATTCATAAAGTCCACGAAAGTTTTCATTCCTGCGCAGATTGGCGGGAGCAACTAGCAGTCCATGCCGCCCCTTTCCTCGACCCCCATCATCGGCAAGAGCGCCTCGACGCAGGCCTTGCTCGCCCTGATCAAGGTCCTGGCAAACTCACATTCCACCGTGCTGGTCAGCGGTGAGAGCGGCACGGGCAAGGAACTCGTTGCACAAGCGCTACATCGGCAGAGCCCACGGCGCAAGGGCCCGTTTGTCCCAATCAACTGCGGCGCCATTCCCAGGGATCTGCTCGAAAGCGAACTGTTCGGTCACCGCAAGGGTGCCTTCACGGGCGCAGTGGGCGATCGACTGGGACGCTTCGAGATGGCCGACGGTGGGACGCTTTTCCTCGATGAAATCGGCGACTTGCCTCTGGACATGCAGGTCAAATTGCTGCGCGTGTTGCAAGACCGGGCCATCCAGCCGGTAGGCGCCGCGCGCCAGGTGGAAATTGACGTGCGGGTTGTTGCCGCAACCCACCGGGACCTGGCGGCAGCCGTGAGCGAGGGGCGCTTCCGCGAAGACTTGTATTACCGCCTCAATGTCCTGCCGTGCCACACCACACCGCTGCGCGAGCGGCCCCAAGATGTGCAGGATCTGCTGGACTTTTACGCGGCCCGACATGCGATGGACGGACAAGAGCCGATCTCTTTCGCGCCAGACCTGCTGCATGCCCTGCTGACCTATGCCTGGCCCGGCAACGTGCGCGAGCTGTCGAACCTGGTCGACCGGTTCACGACTTTGTTCCCCGCCCGCTGCGTCACCCTGGCTGAAATTCCCTTGGCCATGCTCCCGCCGGGCATGCGGCCACAGCCGGCTTTGTCGGGGATGGCGGGCGCGCCGGGTATGCGCGCCCCATCTGCGCCCGCGCAGGCACCCCCGCAACCGCACTCGCAATCACACGCGCCCTGGCCGATGGCAGGTGCAGCGGCACCGACCCCTGTCGCGGCGGGTGACGAGATGATCTTCACCCTGCTCGGAGAGGCCGGCCTGCCACCAGCGCCTGCATCGCCTGCTGCCAATGCCGCGGCGATGACAGCCCCGGTCATGACGGACTGGACGGTCGATGCGGGCCTGGGGCACGGCATGCCGAGCGGGACGGGGGAGGGCCTTGCCCTGGCGTCTGAATCCGGATCGCCTGCGGACCCCCCCTTCAATCGGGTCGAAGAGATCGTCTGCCTGGCCCAGGGCATTGTGAGCCTGCCGCCCGAAGGCTTGCCCCTTAAGCAGCAGCTCACGAAGATCGAGCGCAGCCTGATCGAACAGGCCCTGCTGCGCACCAATGGCAACGTCTCTCAGACGGCACGACTGCTGCAACTGCAGCGAACGACACTCATCGAGAAGATCCAGAAGTACGAGCTGCGGGTCGGCTGACCCGGTGCAAGTGGGGGGCGCGATCCTGCCCCCTTGGTGGACCCAAACTATTTTCCCGGTGCTGCGCTGTCTGCGGCGCTGCACCTTGGCGCTCATAGAGCGCAAACCGCGGAGAGAGCGCTCGATGCGCAAAACTCGGAGAGAGCGCTCAAGGCGCTCTGCGATTTCAGGGCTGAGGCTTGGGCGGAACCGAGATCACGTTCGGGTTGGCGGTCGGCTGCGCATTGGGGCTGGCCGGCGGCTGCGGCCGCGGGTATTGCAAGGCACGGTCGCTACCGGCCTCGCGTTCGGCCGGACGCGCGGCCGCCGCGGTGCCCGGAAGCTGGGTGGGCCTGGCGGGCGTGGGTGCTGCAGCGGGCGCAGCGCTTGGGGCAGGGGTGGGGGCCTGTGCACGCTGGGCCGCCTCGAGATAGCGCTCACGCTGCAGCGTTACTAACGCCTGCACGTCGCGGTTGAGTTTGTCCACATTGCCCACGCCGCCCTTGAGCGCCTGCACGTCTCGCGAGAGCGCCTGCACCGCGTTGGCCTGGGCCTGCAGCCGGGCACCCAGTGCGTCGACCTGACGTGCCACGCCTTGTGCGCTGCTGGCAACTTGCTGCGCGGTCTTGCTTGGAATCTGCGCGCTGATCGCCTCAGTCTGCCGGACTGCGCTCTCGAGTTTGGCGCCCACCTCTGCCGAGGCCTTGGCCAGGGTTTCCACCTCTTTGGCCAGAGCGCCGACCGAGCCTTTCATCTGGTCGAGCGATTCGACGCCCGCGTTGAGGTCGATCACCCGTTTGACCACGGCGTCGATGGTCAGGTCGAGTTGATTGATCCGGCTGTTCATCCGAATGCCGGTGACCACAAAAAAGCCCATGCAGATCACCATGATCAGCGTGGTGGAGATGAGAAGGATGAGGGCTTGCTTGTGCGCTGTCTCCTGGACTTTGCGCGCCAATTCCTGGGCTTTGCGCAGTTCGGTTGCCGTGCTGGCTGCAGCCTCAGCACCCCGGTTGGCGAGGTCGGCTGCGTCGAGCGTGGCAGCGGCCAATTTGTCCAGGGTCTCTGCCGAAGCAAATGCCTGGGCGTAGGCGTGATCGTGATCGTGCGCATTGGCGCCCGACACCTCATGACGGTTGTCCGTCAGGCCCGCAGTGTCTCCATGTGAGTCTGCCGGGTCGACTGCGTCGAGCACGGGCGGCTCGGATGCGAGCACGAAGCCGCTGGCCTCAGCGGCCGGTCCCTCGTTTTTTGCGGGTGCGTTCATGGGAACTCCTGTTTTTCTGTGCGCTTGCGCGATCCCTGCGGCGCGCTAGCGCTGCAGTGCCCCGGACTTGCCGTTAGCGTCCGTGGCTCTTTCGAGTTGCGACCGAATATCTCGGTTGCGCTTTTCCAGTTCGGTGATTCGCGTGAGCAGGGGGCTGGGAGCCGAAAGGGTTTCGGCGGCGCGCGGGGGGGCTGCCCGGCTTGCGATGGCGTCCTCTGTGTTGCTCTTGGTCCGCAGCTGCGCCACCTTCCGCACAGGGTCCGGCAGCGGCTCCGGCGCATGGCCCTCCCGGACTGGCAAGGGCAAATCCTCGGGCAGGCGATCGCTCGCAGCGCGCGCCGGCCGTTGTGTGGCCACGGTGCTGCCTTCGGCCAGCGTGACCGTGTGCGGCTTGCCGCTGCCGATGATGGACGGGTCCGACATGAGCGCTTCAGCGCAGGGGGGCCGCGCTCTGGCCTGCAGCGGCCATCGGCCGCGGCGCCGGCGAGTGAGTGGAAATCCAGACGCCCAGGGCGACCGCCAGCGCAGCGCTGAGCGCCAGGCCGCCAGTGAGCATCGCCCAATTGCGGCGTGCAGTCGGGGCGACCGGACTTTGTGTTGTGGCTGCAGTGCCCAAGGGGCGAGGGCGGGTGTGGCGAGCCGCATGGCTGCCGGTCCGGGCTGTCAACGCGGGGGCCGCCTGGCCAAACCAGGACGGCTTGGCCATCCCGGCCCAGCCCAGGTCTGCGGTGCTCGCGCGGCCTACCGGCTGCTGGCGGCCGCCGGTGCGCGCGCCGCGCTTGCCTCGGCCCTCGCGGGGTGCCAGGTCTGGGGCGGTGATGTCGCCTTTCGGGCCGGCCTGAATGGCCTCGCGCAGTGCTTCCCGGGCCTGGGCGGCCTGAGCGGCCTGGGCTGCGGTCATGCCCGGAGGCAGGATGCTCCAGTGCAGCAGTTGCGGGCCCAGTGCGCGCAGGCTTTCGGTGACCGCCAGGTCACGGCCCTGGACCAACACCAAGCGCAGATTGGCGCCGGGCAAATCATTGACCAGACGCACCAGCAAGGTCAGACCTTCCGCGGTGAGCTGGGGCGTGTCGGGTACGACCAAGACCTGGACCGGACGGTGCGATGCGACATCCCGGTCGAGAACCTGGTCGATCGGTAGGTCGGCCAGCAGTCCGTTGATATGGTCTAGGAGGTACTCGCTGGTGCTGGGCAGATGCGGCAACACCTTGATCTGTGGATCGCGGCGCAGGTCGCGGACCAGCAGCCGGCTGTAATCGGCCAGCAACTCCGGATCGGGGCTGGTGAGGGCGAGATGGCGACGGTCGGCCAGCATGGCTTGGGCCATCTGCTGCATGCGGCGCGCATCTTCGGCGCTGTGAAAGCCCTCGGGCTGTACATGGAAGCCAACGGTCGGTGGGGTCATGGTCTGGTTTCCCTGGGTCAGGGGGTCGCAAATTCGGGTTCGAGGCGTTGGCCGGAGGCGTCAAAGCGCATGGCCGGCGGGACCTTCGGGCTGGGCTTGCGCATGCCGCCCCGTCCGGGCTGTGCGCCCTCGAGACTGAAGACGTAGGCGATGACCTGGGCCACCGCGTGATAGAGAGCCTCGGGTACAGGATGCTCGGCTTCGGTGGTGAAGTAGAGCGCTCGCGCCAACTCGGGTGCGGGGAACATGTGGACTCCGCATTTGCTGGCCTCGGCGCGGATCTGGGCTGCCATGAAGTCGCTGCCCTTGGCCACCACGATCGGCGCGCCGTCGCCAGCGGGGTCGTATTCGAGTGCGACCGCAAAGTGCTCGGGGTTGGTGATCACCACGTCGGCATCCTTGACCCGCTGCATCATCCGGGCGTTGGCCATCTCGCGCTGGCGGCGACGGATGTAGCCCTTGACCTCCGGGCTGCCCTCCATCTCCTTCATCTCGTCTTTGACCTCTTGCCGGGTCATGCGCATGCGCTTGGTGAAGGAATATTTTTGCCAGGGCACGTCGATGACCGCGATCAGCGCCAGTGCCAGTGAAACGGCCAGCGCTGATTCCATGGTGATCCGCCCGGCCAGTGCCAGGGCGGGCTCGAGCGGCATTTCACCTACGCGCAGCAGGTCGTCCATGCGCAGCGACACGCTCATCCAGACGGCCGCGCCGACCAAGACGCACTTGAGGACTGCCTTGGTCAGCTCGATCAGCGCGTGCGTGCCGAAGATCCGCTTGAGACCATTGAAGATGTTGAGCTTTTCGCCTTTGGGGGCGATGGCGGAGGTGGCAAACAGAAAGCCACCGGTCATGGCCGAACCGAGGATGGCCATCGCCAGGGTGGTGCCCAGGATGGGGGCGATCACCACCAGTCCGTTGGCGGTCTGGTCGGCGAAGGTGGCAGCCAGCAGCAGCGGCTGATCCAGGGTCTTGCGGTCGAAGCGAAAGCCGGCTGCGAACTGGGACGCCAGCCGGGTGATCATCCAGGGGCCCGACAGTGCGAGCACCAGCAGGGCGGAAATAACCACCGCCGCGGCGGGCAGTTCGGTCGATCGCGCAACCTGGCCTTCATCGCGCGCTTTCTTGAGGCGCCGCGCTGTGGGTTCTTCGGTGCGGTCCTGCCCGCTGTGTTCAGCCACGGGGCACTCCCAGCAGGTCGCGCACGACGTCGAAGCCGGACAGCCAGAGCCATTCCATGCGGCCCACCATGGAGCCCAGGAAGATGAACAGCACCAGGAAGCCACCCGCGATGGAGGCCGGGAACCCCAGCGAGAACACGTTCAGGCTGGGAGCGGCGCGGGAAACGATCCCGACCCCGACGTTGACGAACAGCATCGCGATCATGATCGGCAACGCGACCAGCACGCCGCCCAGGAAGATCATGGTCGACCAGCGCAGGACCAGATTGAGCGAAGTCGGCGTGAGGATCGAGGTCCCAATCGGCAGGGTGCGAAAGCTCTCCAGGATCATGGACAGCAAGATCGCGTGTCCTCCGCTGCTGACCAGCACCAGGGATGCAAGCAAAAATAGAAACTGCGAGATCACCGGTACCGAGCCCAAGTTGGGGTCCATCATGCTGGCCATGGCCAAGCCCATGGAGGATGCGGCGCTCTGGCCGGCAACCACCACGGCCGCGACCACCACCTGCAGCACCAGGCCCGCCAGGCTGCCGATCAGAACTTGATTGAAGATCTCCTTGAGCCCTGCCGATGAGACCGGATCGACAACCGGCCATTCGTACAGGGGAAAGACCAGCCAGGTCAGCACCAGGGCCAGCAGAACGCGCAGGCGCACATTGAAGGCGGCTTGGGCAAAAAGAGGCGCGGTCAACATCAACGCCGAGATGCGCAGCATCGGCCAGAGGAAGGTGTAGAACTTCCCAATGATGTCTGCGGTGAGCAGCGTCATGGCGAGGTCTCTTGCACGGTCTGCGTGATGCGCCTGTCCAGCCGCTCAGGTGAACAGGCTGGGGATGCGCTGGAAGATGCCGCGGGTGAAGTCCACCAGCACGCCCAGCATCCAGTTACCGAAAAGCAGCAGCGACAGGCCCAGCGCGATCAGCTTGGGAATGAAGCTGAGCGTCATCTCGTTGATCGAGGTGGCCGCCTGGATGATGCCGACTACCAGGCCGACGATCAGGGCCACCGCCAGCAGCGGCGCGCTGATCACGACTGTCGCCCACAGGGCCTGCCGGCCGAGGTCCACAACCATTGAGGCGTCCATTGTCATGATCCTTTGTTTGCGTTGCTTGCTGCGCCGGCCCTAGGGCATCGCGAAGCTGGAGGCCAGCGATCCCATGATCAGGCTCCAGCCATCGACCAGCACGAACAGCATCAGCTTGAAGGGCATGGAAATCATCATGGGCGAAAGCATCATCATCCCCATCGACATCAGCACACTGGAGACGATCAGATCGATCACCACGAAAGGGATGTAGATCAGGAAGCCGATGGTGAAGGCGCTCTTGAGTTCAGACGTGAGGAAGGCCGGCACCAGGGTGGTGAAGGGCACTTCGCCGGCGCTGGCCACCGGCCGGTTGCGGGCGATCTCCATGAACATGGCGATGTCGTCCTCGCGCGTTTGCTTGAGCATGAAGGCGCGCAGGGGCGCTTCGCCGGCAGCCAGGGCCTGATCCAGCGAAACCTTCTGGTCCAGGTAGGGGGCGATTGCGTTGGCATGGATCTGCTCGAACACGGGGGACATCACGAACAGGGTCAGGAACAGCGCCAGGCCGGTCAGGACCACGTTGGGTGGCGTCTGGCCGGTGCCCAGCGCTTGGCGAAGGATGGACAGGACGATGATGATCCGGACGAAGGCAGTCATCATGAGCAGCGCCGACGGCAGCAGCGTCAGTGACGTCATCAACGCCAGCAGTTGCAGCGACAGGCTGTACTGGGTCTGGCCGCCGGCGCCTTGGTTCACGGTGATGCCAGGCAGTCCGGGGGCGGGCACGCCTGCCGCCCAGGACAGAGCCGGGAGCAGGAACAGGGCCAGCAGTGCCAACTCGGGCAGATGCCGCCGCAGTGTGGCCATCATGTTCGGCTTGGACATCAGTCGCGACCTTTTTCGAAGGCCGCTCGCGCTTGGGCCATGTTGGCCTGGAAGGTTGAATGGGCATCCGAGCCGGGCGTCGGAACCTGGGTCCAGGAGGCCAGGGTCTGGATCTGGGTGGCGGTAATGCCGACCAAGACCTCGCGATGGTCGACCCGGATCAGAGCCACCTTGTGGCGGGCGCCCAGGGACATGGATTCGACGACCTGCAGGCGCTTTTCCTGCCGGCCGATGCCGCGTGCACCCTGCATGCGCTTGAGCGCCCACAGCAGGCCCACCAGCAGCAGGATTACCAGCGCGAAGCTGGTGCCGTATTGCAGCAGGTCAGCGCCTGAGGGCGCCAGGCTGCCCGTGGTGGCGGCCGAGGCCGGTGCGGAGGCAGCCATGGCGACGCTCACAGGAAGTCCAGGCGCTCGTTGGCGGGCACCACCCGGGTCAGGCGGATGCCATAGCGCTCGTTGACCAGCACCACCTCGCCCTGGGCGACCACCGTGTTGTTCACCAGCAGGTTCAGCGGCTCGCCCGCAATGCGGTCGAGTTCGACCACGCTGCCCTGGGACAGGCGCATCAGGTCGCGGATCTTGATCGAGGCGCGCCCGACTTCCACCGACAGGGTGACGGGGATGTTCTGCAGCACGTCCGGGTGGATCTGGTTGCCGGCCTCTGGCGCATCGGCCACCGCGGTGTCGTTCTCGGTGTTGCTCATGGCGGGTCTTTCTTCGGTAAAGCGTTCTTGGGGTTTCAGTCGTTCGAGGCCGGACCGATGGCCTTGACCACCATCACGGCCGAATTCGCGCCGAGGCTGCCCACTTCGACATCGAACACCGGCTTGTCGCTGGTGGTCATGCGTGCGTAATCGGGCTTTCGAAAGGGCAGCACATCGCCGACCTGCAGGTTTTGCAACTGTTGCATGGAGACTTCCACCTTGCCCAGGGAGACCCTGAGGTCGATGGGTGCGTCCTTGACCGCAGAGGTCAGGTCGTCGCGCCAGATCTTGTCGGATTCATCGTTGCCGTCGGCAGACTGCAGCCGGTTGCGCAGCAGGTCGCGGATCGGCTTGAGGGACATGTAGGGAATGACCATGTCGATGAAGCCGGGCGCCGAACTGGTCGACTCGGCCTCGAAGCGACTCAGGACAATCAGGTCGCTTTCGTCGGCGATCTGGGCGAACTGGGGGTTGATCTCTGAGCTGACGTGCTCGAAGTCCATCGTGGTCAGGGGCGCCCAGGCGTCCTTGAACGAGCGGAACATGATCTGCAGGATCAGCTTGATGATCCGGGTCTCGGTCGGCGTGAACAAACGCCCCGGGGGCAGCTGGCCGACGCCGCGGCCGAAGCCACCGAAGAAGCTGTCCAGGGAGCTGAAGATCACGGCCGGCTCGATCACGGCCATCGAGTAACCGCGCAGCGGGTTGACCCGCAGGATGTTGACCGACAGCGGCGCGCGCAGGTCATTGAGATAGTCGCCAAAGCGCATGATCTGCGCCCGCGTCGGGTTGATGCGGGGGCTGACGCGCAGCACCTCCAGCATGCCCAGGCGGAACTGGCGGATGAACCGCTCGTTGACCATGTCGATCGAGGCCAGGTTCACGCCCAGGCTGCTGTCCTCGGCGGCCAGGTCGTGCTTGTGAACCTGCAGATGGGTGTTGTAGCCCTCACCCTCGCCCAGAGGCCGGTCTCCGATTGACCGGGTCAATGCTGCCAATTCTTCGGGGGAGAGTAGGGGCTCAGAGGTGGCCATGGATCGCTGCCGGTGAGTGCGTTCGCTCGTCGTCGAGCTTTACTGGACGATGAAGTTGGTGAAGACGATTTCTTCGATGCCGCCGAAATCCTCGAGCTTCTGGAGAGTTCCGTTCATCTCGTCGCGGATCTTTTCGGCCAGGCGCTTGCGAAAGTCGGGCGCGTCGATGTCCTCGGCGCGAATCTGGCGCATCACATCCATCGCTACCGAGCGCAGTGCGAACTCGTGCTTCTTGATATTGTTGATCACGCGGTCGTCGTAGCGCGTCATGATCGCCACCTTGATCTGCATGACCTTCTTGGAGCCGGTCAAGTTGGCCAGCAGGTCTTTCTCGAGCTCGACGTAGCGCACCTCGAACTTGGCCATGGAAGGCGACGCCATCGGGACCGGTGCGCCTGTAGCCCCCGGCTTGGCTGCCGGGGCCCCGTGGCCATCGCCACCGCCACCGCCGTGTCCGTCACCGGCGCCTTGGCCTTCTTTGGCGGGCGCGCCGTGCCCATCGCCACCTGCGGCGGCGACTTTCTCGTCCACCGCGTGTTTGTCCTTCTTCTCGAAGAAGCCGGAGGCGAACAAGGTGCCCACGATGGCACCTGCCATCAAGATGATGGACACCAAGATGGCCAGGATGGCCATGATCAACGGCTTCTTGCTTTTTGGCTCTTCGCCTTCGACTGCTGCTTCTTCTGCCACTTCATGCTCCTTGGGGTTCAGCCCCGATCAGACCAGCACGTCCCAGTTTGCACTGCCCACGCGGCGGCTGCGTGCCGCTGCGGAGGTTGCCAGGGCCTCGGCGCTGGAGGGGGCCTTGCTGCCCGTCTCCTCACGCCTGGCGCCAGCCAGGGATTGCTGGGGTGTCGGATTCCCGCCAGCACTCTGGCTGGAACCCTGTCCCACCTGCAATCCCGCAATGTCCATGCCAGCGCCAGAGAGTACCTCGCGCAGCCGGGGCAGGCCATCGGCCAGAAGTTCTCGTGTGAGGGGGTTCATGCTTCCAAAAGCGGCATCGAGCTCACCCGAACGCATTCGAAGGTCGACCTCCACGTCGCCCAGGGTTGCGGGCTTGAGCATCAGCTTCATCGACCAGTTGCCACGGGCGATCTGGCCCAGCACCCGCTGACCGACAGCCTCACCCAGGCGCTGCGCCAGGGCGTGCAGGGCCTCGGCGCGCTGCTGCGCTGAACTGGCCTGCGGGGCCTCGGCGCTGGCGTCCGCGCTCGCTAGGGCCGTCCCGGCTGCTCCTACGCCCTGAGCGGCCGGGCCAGGGTTGCTCGCTCCAATGCCATTTCCGGCAGCTAGGTCTGAAGACATTGTTTCCCCGCCTTCGGCCTTCTCAAGCAGGGACAGCACGAAGGGGTCGACCTCCAGCGCGAGGATCTCCACTGGCATGGAGGCGCCCTTGAATGCGGCTTCGAATTTGCTGGCTTCTGCGGCGGCCTTGCCCTCTGCCTTCGCGAGCAGACCGGCGCTGGCCAGGGCCTGGGCCGCAGCAAAGCTGCCGGCGGCGTCTGGTACGGTCATTGGCGTCGCCGGGGTGGGCTGTGCCGATCCGGCTTCTCCGGCCAGCCCTGAAACCCAAGCGCCCAGCCAGCCGGCGCCCTGACTTCCGGCGCTGCCAATGGCAAGGCCATTTTGAGCATCGTCAGCGCCATTTTCCGTGCCTGGCTGTTGGGTGGCCACCGTCGCGGCGAGTTGCGGGTTCTGGATAGGCATCAGCAGTCCGGGCGGCAAGAGCGCACTGGCCTGCAGGGTGGCATCGAGCGCGCCGTCGGCCAGTGTCGGGTCTTGGGCCTGCCCGTCCGCCTTGCCTTCGTCCATTGCCTTGCCACCCCCGGAAAACAGCCAGGCTACGACCTCCGGGGCGATGCCCTGGGCGGTAGCGAAGGCCGCCAGGCTCTCCCCGTCGGGCTGGTCGGCGCCCACGGTGACAACTTCGAGGGTCGGGCTGAGGGCCACGCTGGTGAGCGCGGCCGCACCGGTGGCAAGGTTTTGCCCCTGGGGCAGCTTGCCCAGGGCCTGCGCCAATTGAGAGGCGAAGGCGTCGCCTTCGGCGGTGTTGCCCGCCGCGGCATTGGCCGCGCCGGCACCTGTGGCGGCGGCGGATTCGGGCTGCAGGGCTTGGGGAGGGCTGGCTTCGATCGAAAGGGAGGACAGGAGCATGGCGTCGGGCGTGTCGTTCGAAAGGTTTCTTTTTGCGGAGGGTCTCCGCGGCACGCAGGGATCTTTGCAAGAACCGTGACCGGAGAGTTCTTGCCGCTTTTTGCCCGGGCACCCCCGGTCTCGCGCACGCGAGGGACCCCGGCGAGGGGTCGGGGCCGCCGCCACTAAACCTGGCGCCCGGGCCCACATTCGGAGGCCGAAGTGTCGGTTCATGGTGGCACACCCCTTGCAACAAGAGCCCTGAAACACCCGAAAAACAGCAGAAAACCACCATGAGCATCGCCACACTGTCGACGATCCGACAGGGCCTGTCCCAGTACGAGAGGTCGGGCCTGGCCATTCCGGGTCTGGTCCTGGTCATCATGGCCATGCTGATCCTGCCGCTGCCCGCGCTGCTGCTGGATGTGCTGTTCACCTTCAACCTGTTGGTGGGCCTGGTGGTGATCATGATCGCCATCAATACCAAGAAGCCGCTGGAATTCTCGGTCTTCCCCTCGGTGCTGCTGTTTGCCACCATGATGCGGCTGGCCCTGAACGTGGCCTCGACCCGGGTGGTGTTGGTCCACGGCCACGAGGGCCACGAGGCGGCCGGCCAGGTGATCGCCGCCTTCGGCGAGTTCGTCATCTCCGGCAACTATGTGGTGGGCGTGATCATTTTCGTGATCCTCACCATCGTGAACTTCGTGGTGGTGACCAAGGGCGCCAGCCGCGTCTCCGAGGTCAACGCCCGATTCACCCTGGACGCGATGCCCGGCAAGCAGATGGCGATTGATGCCGACCTCAACGCCGGCGTGATCGACCAGGACACCGCCCGCCGTCGCCGCGAGGAACTGTCGCAGGAGTCGGACTTCTTCGGCTCGATGGACGGTGCTTCCAAGTTCGTGAGCGGCGACGCGATCGCCGGCGTGCTCATTCTTCTGATCAACCTGGTGGGCGGCCTGGCCATTGGCCTCGGCCAGCACGGCATGCCCTTGGGCGAGGTGACCCGCCTGTATGTGCTGCTGACCATCGGTGACGGCCTGGTCGCGCAGATTCCGGCCCTGTTCCTGTCCCTGGCCACCGCCATCATCGTGACCCGGGTGACGACCGCCGAGTCGATGACCGAGCAGGCGGTGTCGCAGTTTTCCAACCCGTCGGCCCTGTTCATCGCCGCTGGCATTCTGGGTGTTCTGGGCCTGGTGCCCGGCATGCCGCATGCGGTCTTTCTCTTTTTGGGCGCCGCCGCCGCTGGCATTGGCCTGTGGCTGGTCGAGCGCAGCAGCCGCGCCAAGGTGGCCAGCGAAACGACCGCGCCGACGACGGAAGCCCCCAAGGAACTCGACTGGGACGATGTGGAGTCGGTGGACCTGATCGGCCTGGAGATCGGCTACGGGCTGATCCCCCTGGTGAACCCCGAAACCGGAGGTCAGCTCATGACCCGGGTCAAGGGCGTGCGCAAGAAGCTCTCCTCGGAGCTCGGCTTCCTGGTTTCGCCGGTTCGCATCCGCGACGTTCTGAGCCTGGAGCCCGATGCCTACAACATCGTCCTCAATGGCGTGGTACGTGCCCGCGGCACCGTCAAGGCGGGCCGCGAACTGGCCATCAACCCCGGCTCGGTCTACGGAAAGCTCGAAGGCGTCGCTACCCGTGAGCCGGCTTTTGGCCTGGAGGCGGTGTGGATCGACCCGACCCAGCGCGACATCGCCCGCACCCTGGGCTATACCGTGGTCGACGCGGCCACGGCCATCGCCACCCATATGAACAAGGTCTTGCGTGACAACGCCTCGGACCTGCTGTCGCACGACGAGACTCAAAAGCTTCTGGATAAGCTGGCGACCCGCCATCCCAAGCTGGTGGAGGAGCTGGTGCCGGGCAAGCTGCCTCTGGGTGTCATCACCCGCGTGCTGCAAAGCCTGCTGACCGAAGCCGTGCCGATTCGCGATATGCGCAGCATCGCCGAGGCGTTGCTGGAGTCGGCCGCGCGCACCCAGGACCCGGACACCCTCACCACCCTGGTCCGTCCCAAGCTGGGCCGCCTGATCGTGCAAAACCTGCTGGAAAACGCCGAGACTTTGCAGGTGATGACGCTGGCCCCGCAAATGGAGCAGCTCCTTCACACCCTGCTGCAGCAAAGCGGTCCCGGTGGCCAGCCGGTTCTTGAGCCGGGCATGGCCGACAGCCTGTTCGGCGCGCTGCGTGACAGCGCCCGCCAGGTTGAAGACAGCGGCGTGGCCGCGGTGCTGGTCGTTTCGCCCGCCATTCGGCCCTGGTTGTCTCAGGCGACCCGCCACCGCATTCCCGACCTCACCGTGCTGTCCTACAGCGAAATTCCGGACGATCAGGCAGTCAAGGTGGTGTTCACCGTTGACGCTGAGTCCAAGTCGCCGCGTGCGGTGGCCTGAGCCGACCGACTTACCACACGCCCTCGCGTCCACCCATTCCCAGAGCCGATTCCTGAAAGCGCAACGCCATGGAACTCAAACGCATCCTCGCCAAAGACAGCCGTACCGCCATGGATATCGCCACCAAGCGATATGGCAAGGAGGTCCTCGTGGTCTCCAGCCAAAGTGTGGGCGGCCAGGTTGAACTGGTGGTGGCCCTGGAGGTAGCGCCTGTTGCCGCTGCGCCTGCGGCCGAAGAGGCGTCCAGCGCCTTCACCCAGGCTTTCCGGCAGGCCCTGGGGCCCATGCCCAGTGCGCCCGACGCGCTCGGCGCGCTGGGTGCATCCGCTGCGCCCGGCGCCTCCCATGCTTCCGGCCCGCGCATGAATGCGCCGGTCATGACCGCCGCTCAGGCCTTTGGCCGCGCGAGCAAGGTCGCCAGCACCGGTTCGCCGCTGCCCGCCAGCGCCAGCCCGCAATCGCAGGCCTTGGCCGCCGCCCGATCGGCCGCCCAGGCGCTGCGCCCGGCGGCCGGCGGCGCTGCACGTGCTGCTTCCTCCAACGCCTCGGCGACGTCGGCAGCGTCCGAGTCGCCCGCTGCTGCGGCTTCATTCGCTCCCGCCGCGGCGGCGCCCCGGATCGCCGCCGCGCCGCAGGAGGACGCGGCTGGCCGCCAGGTGGTGGACCTGGTACGGCGTGAGATTGCCGCCCTGCGCAAGGAGTTTGCCCTCAGCCGGCAGGTCCAGGCTTGGCAGGATGGCCGGCACTGGCCGCCGGCCCTCGCCCCTGTGATGCAGGCCTTGCAGGAGCAGGGCGTGCCGGCTGGTTTGCGCGCGCTGATGGTCGACGCCGCCGCCGAGTCTGCCGAGGCAGCCGATCCGCAAGAAGCGCTCGACGCGATGCGTGGCCTGCTCTCGGGTGCACTGTCCGCGCCAGCAGCCGTCCGTCTTGAGCGTGGCGTGCACGCCATCGTCGGCCCGAGCGGCGCCGGCAAGTCCCACATGATCACCCGCTTGGCCCGCGCCGCCGCGATGCGCGCTGGCAGCCAGCAGGTGGCCATCATTGCCTTCAACGACCAGCGCTTTGGCGCCTGGAGCCACAGCCGGGTGCTGGCCTCCCAGGCCGGCGTTGCCTGCCTGCGCGCCGGCGACGTGGCCACCCTGCGCCTGCTGCTCGACGAGCTTGCCGGCCATGCCCTGGTTTTCATTGATACCGCAGGCACCGATTGCCTGGCCCAGGCGCGTCTGCTGCGTGACCTGCAACTGGGCATCCACCTGCACTTGTTGATGCCGGCCGATGCCTCCATTGGCGCGATGCGCAGTCTGGTCGAAGGCAGCGCCGAGGGCTCGCCCGTCTGGCGCAGCCTGATGGTCGGCAAGGTCGATGAGAGCACCTCACCGTGGGCCCTTTTGCAGACGCTCAGCGAGGGCCGGCCGCCTGTTTCCTACATGAGTGACACTGGCGATGTGCAGTCCGCGCCGCGCGCCTTTAACGCTGCCCGCCTGATCGAGACGGCATTCGACCGACTGGCCGAGGAGGTGGCGCGGATCGCTGACGGGCGCCAGAACATGTCCGAAACTGAGCCCGGCAAGTTGCCGCGTCAAGGTGAAACAAGGCGCGCCGTCCTCGGCGCCGAGGGGAACCTGTGAACAAGGCAAGCCAACGAACACCGCCGCGCGTCATCGGCATTGCGTCTGGCAAGGGCGGTGTCGGCAAGACCACGGTGGCAGTCAACCTCGCCGCCGCCATGGGGCAGCGGGGCCACAAGGTACTGCTGCTCGACGCCGACCTGGGCATGGCCAACGCCCAAGTGGCTCTGGGCGTGCGCACCCCTTGGAACCTCAGTCACCTGCTTTCCGGCGAGAAGACGCTGGCCGAACTGCTGGTACCGGCTGCCCCGGGCGTGCAGTTGGTGCCCGGTGCCTCCGGACTGCGGGACATGGCGGCCCTGGACATGGGCCAGGTCGCCACCATCATCCATGCCTTTGATTCGCTCGACGAGCCGGTCGATTACCTGATCGTCGACGTCGCCGCCGGCATCTCGCCCTCGGTGCTCACCTTCATGGCGGCCTGCCAGCATCGGCTGGTGGTGCTGCAAGACCAACCGGCTTCGATTGCCGACGCCTACGGCCTGATCAAGGTCATGGCCCAGGACCAGGAGCTCGATGAAATCTATCTGGTGCCCAATGCTGCCCAGAGCGACGCTCACGGCCAGCAGATGGCAAGCTTCGTCAACGACGTCACCATCCGCTTTCTCTCCACCAACGTGAAGTACCTCGGCTGCGTGGGTGCCGACGAGTTGGTGCAGCAGGCCCAGCGCAAGTACCGACCGGTGGTCGACTTTGCCCCTGGCTCGCGCGCTTCAGCCGATTTCCGCAAGTTGGCCCAGGCGCTGGAAAAGCTTCCGGCACCGGAGGCGGGCAGCGCTGGATTACAGTTCTTCATGGAGCGCCTGCTGCATGCGCAGCAGGCCGCCGGCTGAGGGCGCAGCGATGGAGGCAGTGATGGACCTATACGAAGATGCGCGTGGGCGCCAGGAGTCCCTGGTGCTTTCGCACATGGCCATGGTCAAGCGCGTGGCGGTGCACCTCAAGGGTCGCATCCCGCCCCTGATGGACGTCGACGAGTTGGTGCAGGTGGGCATGCTGGGCCTGATCGAGGCCGCTCGTGGCTACGACCCGCGGCGTGGCATTCCCTTCGAACATTTCGCGCTCAGCCGGGTACGCGGCTCGATGCTGGACGAGGTCCGTCGTATCTCTGACCTGACCCGCTCGGCGATGGCGTTCAACAAGAGCGAGAACGCCGCCGCCCACAAGCTGATTTCAGAGCTCGGTCGCATGCCCACCCGTGGGGAGGTGGCTGCCTCCATGGGCAAGGGCATCAAGGAGTACCACAAGGAGCAGGGCCAAGCCTGGCGTACCGAGACCTACTCGATCGAGGAGGTCGCCGAGGAGGTGATGAACATCGCCACCAGCCGGGCCGACCAGCCCGAGGTCCAGGTCGAGCGCGCGCAGCTGCTCGACGCGCTGGCCGAGGCCATTAAAGGGCTGGCCGAACGCGATCAATTAATCATTTCCCTCTACTACGTGGAGGACCTGAACCTCAAGGAGATCGGTGAGATACTTGGCGTGAGCGAGTCGCGGGTCAGTCAGTTGCTCAGCGCCATTGCCAAAAAGCTGCGCGCGCTGCTTGAGCCTGCTACATCCCCGCGCAAACCTGCCTGAGCCCCTGCGCCCCGGGTTGTTGGAGTTACCTTGGCACTGTTCGATATTTTCAAAAAGCAGCCGGCAGAAGAGGATGAGCGCCTCAAGGCCAAGGCCGCCTATGAGAAGGTGGCCAACCTCGAGTCCGACGGTTACGAGGCCCGCAGCATGCGCTTGGGCATGAGCATGGTGTGCCGTGCGCACCTCGACAAGACGTTTATTGCTGGCGCCCAGCAGACCGAGGCCCACGAACTTGCGGTGCTGGTGGCCATCCAGCAGGCCAAGGAAGTGCCCGAGCCGCCCCAGGCGCCCCTGTTCCAGAAGATCAAGTCCAGCAGCGGCGAGGTCATGGTCTACCTCCCCCCCGAGTACGCCGACGAGGCCTTTGCCATCGGCATGCTCTATCAAAAAACCGAGCTCACCGCCCAGCAGGCCATCGACGCGGCCCAGCGCCTGGCCGACCGCATCTGCTACGACACCCTCAAGCTCAATACCGCCTTCGTCGCCCTGCAGTTCCTGCGCGACGAACTGGCAGAGTCCTCAGTGCAAGAGGAGGCGGGCGAGGAGGGTGGTGCGCCCGAGGCAGAAGCGGGCCGTCCGCTCGCCTGAGCGCTTCGGGTCCACTGCGCGTGGTCCCTCGGTTTCCCCCAACTTTTCACCAGCCCCCGCGATGACCACCTTCATACTTCTGGCGCTGATGACGCTGGGCATTTTGGTGCTGACCGCGCTGGTGATTTACCTGGCCGATCGCTTCAATATTCTGGAGCGTGAAACCCAAGACCTGCTACGCAAACTCCAGGACGCGCAAGTCCGGCCGACCGGCCCGTATGCCGGACTGTCTGGCAAGGCCCTGTGGGATGCAGTCACCGGCCTGGAGACGGGCACACTCGACGAGCTCACCCTCGACGGGGTCCGCAAGCGCTATCGCCTGCTGCTCACGGACCATATTCACTGGATCTTCCATGAGGGCGTGGGCGACGTCGCCAAGGGATACGACAAAGTCCCGAGCAACTCACGCACCCTGCGCACACCGAAGGCGCAGGTCGAATCTTGGTTGCCGCCGGAGGCGGTGGCCGAGATCTATCGCTGCGGCCAGGGCTATGCGGTCGGTGATCCCGAGGCCCTGGCTGCCCTGCGGCAGCGCCTCGACGCGGTTTGCGTCCAACTGCACACGCAATGTTCGCTCGAGCCAGGCCAGCCGGCCTCGCAATTGCTCATGCCCCCTGTGCCCGGGGCCGAGTCCGCAGCGGCAGCGGGCACGGCCCCGCTCGTCAATGCCCCCGCCCAGGCGGCGCCCAGCGCCCTTAACGCTCCGGCGACCCAAGGAACTCCGGCCCTTCCGCCGAGGGCGTGAGTACTTTCGGGCTAATATCGCCCGCATAGCACCCTCGGATCGCCCGCGTATGGCCCGCGTATGGCCCGAGTATGGCTGCATCCTTGGCGCGGGTCCACGCGGCGCCGGACCCGCATTGACGGCCTTGCCCTAAAGTCTGGCCAACTGGCGCCGATTCCCAAGGGAGCGTAAACAGCACCCGACGGAGAAAACAATCATGCGCCTGCACAAACTCGCTT
>CANFQF010000002.1 GCA_947449025.1 Comamonadaceae bacterium | reverse complement strand
CGCGGTGGCCAGACCGACCACCATGCGGACGGCTGGGGCATCACCTTCTTCGAAGGACGGGGCGTGCGGCATTTCGTCGACCATGAGCCGGCGTCCACCTCACCGGTGGCCGAGCTGATCGCCCGCTACCCAATCAAAAGCCGCAACGTGGTGGCCCATATCCGTAAGGCCACCGAGGGCGCAGTAGCGCTGGAGAACTGCCACCCCTTCGTGCGCGAGCTGTGGGGGCGCTACTGGGTGTTTGCACACAACGGCACCTTGAAGGACTTTCACCCCCGGCTGCACGGAAACTTCCGGCCGGTGGGCCAGACTGACAGCGAGCGCGCCTTTTGCTGGCTGATGCAGGAGCTGGCCAAATCCCATGTCAGCGTGCCTAGCGTCGCCGAATTGACGCTGACCCTGCGCGAGCTCGCGCCGCAGATCGCCCGGCATGGCAGCTTCAACTTCCTCTTGTCCAACGGGGAGGCGCTATGGGCGCATTGCGCGACTAACCTCTACTTCGTCGAGCGCAGCCACCCCTTTGCGCATGCGCAACTGGCCGATGAAGATTTGTCGGTGGACTTCGCCACTGTGACCGCGCAGGGCGACCGGGTGGCGGTGGTGGTCACCGCGCCGCTCACCACGAACGAAACCTGGACGCAGATGACGCCGGGCGAGCTGCGGGTATTCGTGGACGGAGTGAGTGCAGGCTGAGCGCGGACCGAGAGCAGATTGCTTGCGTGGGCCGCGGCCGCAGCGCGATGGCTCAGGAAGCCGCGACCGCAGCCTCCAGGGTGTCGACGAACATCGCCGCCACATCAAAACCCGTCTGCTGGGTGATTTCCTGGAAGCAGGTCGGCGAGGTGACATTGATCTCGGTGAGGCATTCCCCAATCACGTCCAGGCCGACCAGCAAGAGGCCGCGCGCGGCCAGCACCGGGCCCAGCGCCTCGGCAATCTCGCGGTCACGGGATGACAGCGGCTGGGCCACGCCCTTGCCGCCAGCAGCCAGGTTGCCGCGCACCTCGCCACCTTGCGGGATGCGGGCCAGGCAAAACGGCACCGGCTTGCCGCCAATGACCAGCACGCGCTTGTCACCCTCGGAAATCTCGGGCACGAAGCGCTGCACCATCAGGGTGGTGGCGCCGCCGGCATTGAGCGTCTCGATGATGGCGCCCAGGTTCAGGCCATCGTCCTTGACCCGGAAGATGCCCATGCCGCCCATGCCGTCCAGGGGCTTCAAGATGATGTCGCGGTGTTGGGCGTGGAAGTCGCGCACCGCCTGTTCACTCCGGGTCACCAGCGTAGGGCTTGTGAACTGAGGGAACTCCATGATGGCCAACTTCTCCGGGTGGTCACGCAAGGCCGCCGGCTTGTTGAAGACACGGGCGCCTTCGCGCTCGGCCTGCTGCAGCAGGTGGGTGGCGTAGAAGTATTCGCTGTCGAAGGGCGGGTCCTTGCGCATCACGATAGCGTCGAAACCAGCCAGCGCATGCACCGCGCTGCGGCGCTCGGCGAACCACTCGTCCTCGGTGCCGGTGAGCGTGATCTCGCGCACCCGCGCCTCGACCTGACCGCCCGAGCGCCAGACCAGATCGTGCGGCTCGCAGGCGGCAATGGTGTGGCCGCGGCGCTGGGCCTCGCGCATCATGGCGAAGGTGGTGTCCTTGTAAATCTTGAAGGACTCGAGCGGGTCGGCGACGAAAAGCAGGTTCATGGGGCGTGTATTTTTTGGCGCGGCAGTGGCGGCCCGGAGCAGGTCACCTAGGCGCGTGAGCGTCCGTAATGTTGCACGAAAAGCGCGAGCGCGCCGGCCACCAGACCCCAGAAGGCCGATCCGATGCCGGCGATCACCACGCCACTGGCCGTCACCAGGAAGGTGAGCAACGCCGCCTCGCGCCGACCCTCGTCGGCGAGCGCAGTGGACAGGCCGCTGCCGATGGTCCCGAGCAGGGCCAGCCCGGCGATGGCCGACACCAGTTCCTTCGGAAAGGCGCTAAGCGCGCCCGCCACCGCGCCGCCGAACAGGCCGACTGCGAGGTAGATCACCCCGCAGGCCACCGCAGCGGTGTAACGGCGCGCCGGGTCTTCGTGCGCCTGCGGCCCCATGCAGATCGCTGCGGTGATGGCCGACAGGCACAGGGCGTAGCCGCCGAAAGGTGCAAGCACCAGCGTGGCCAGGCCGGTGATCGTCACCAGACGCGAGATCGGCATGGCATAACCGGCGGCGCGGATCGCCGCCACCCCCGGCAGGTTCTGGGAGGCCATGGTCACGACGAACAGCGGCAAGGCCATGCCCACCAAGGCGCGAACGCTGAACTCCGGCGCGGTGAACACCGGCTGCGCCAGGGCCAGGACCATGGGCTGCCAAACCATGCGGCCACTGGCCAGGGCTTCGAGCACACCCGCCGCCAGGGTGAGCACCACCGCGTAACGAGGCAGGAAGCGGCGCGCCAGAAGGTAAGCCGCCAGCATCACGAGGATCAGCGCCAGGTCGGTGGCAGCGGCGCCAAAGGCCTGCAGACCAAAGCGGGCCAGCACGCCGGCGAGCAGGGCCGAGGCCAGGGCCAAGGGGATGCGGTCCATCACCCGCTCGAACCAGCCCGTGGCCCCCGCCAGGGTGATGAGCGCGCCGCTGGCAAGAAAGGCGCCCACCGCCTCGGCCATGGACAGGCCGCCCGCCAGAGCGGCAGAGGCCACCACCGCCGCACCTGGGGTAGACCAGGCCACCATCACGGGCTTGCGCAGCCAGAGTGAGGGCAGCGCGGTGCACAGCCCCATGCCCAGCCCCAGGGCCCAGATCCAGGAGCTGATCTGCTCAGGGGTGGCCGACAGCGCCTGTGCAGCCTGGAAGATCAGGGCGACTGAGCTGGTGAACCCCACCAGCACCGCAACGAAGCCGGCGGTCGCCGCCGAAAAGCTCAGGTCGCGGACGAAGCGCATCGCGACAGCGGACCCGAGGCGCCAGGGCGCGTTGCCGGCAGGGGCGCCGCGCCGACAACCCAGGCCATTGCGCGGCGCAGGGCCGCGCTCAGATCGCCACCTTCGAACCGAGCTCGACAACCGAGTTATTGGGCAGGCTGAGGAAGTCGGCCGCCGCACTCGCGTTGTGGTGCATCTGGGCAAACAGCTTCTCGCGCCAGGGCGACATGCCGCCTCCTATGGTGGGCACCACCACATCGCGAGAGAGGAAGTAGCTGGTGGTCATCGGGTCGACCTGGCAGCCATGCTCTCGCAACAGGGTGAGAGCCCGCGGCACGTCGGGGTCGTTCTTGAAACCGTAATTGAGGATGACCTGCCAGCAGTTATGCCCCAGTTGGGTGACCTCGACCCGGCGGGTCAGACCCACCCAAGGCACCTCATGGCTGCAAACCGTGACGAACAGGTTCTGCTGGTGCAGGACCTTGTTGTGCTTGAGGTTGTGCAGCATCGCGTTGGGCACAGAGCCCGGCTCGGCGGTGAGGAAGACGGCCGTGCCTTCGACCCGGGCCGGCGGACTGATGAAGACCGCCTCGAGGAAGCCAGGCAGCTCGATCGCGTCGGATTTGAGCGCGTCATTCATCAGCGCACGGCCTTGCTTCCAGGTGATCATGAGCGTGAAGATGGCGCCGCCGATCAGCAGCGGGAACCAACCGCCGTCCAAGAGCTTAAGCATGTTCGAGGCAAAGAAGACGGCATCAATCAGGAAGAACCAGCCCGTCGCGGCAATGCACAACCACAATGGGTAGCGCCAGCCGTAGCGAATGACGAAGAAGGTCAGGGTCGTGGTGATCAGCATGTCCAGCGTGACCGCGATGCCGTAGGCCGCCGCGAGATTGCTCGACGACCGGAACATTACGACCGCCAGCACGATGGCCACGAACAAGCCCCAGTTGACGAAGGGAATGTAGATCTGGCCGGTGTCGCGCACGCTGGTGTGCTGCACATTCAGGCGCGGCAGGTAGCCCAGCTGGATCACCTGCTTGGTGACGCTGAAGGCGCCGGTGATCAGGGCTTGCGACGCGATCACGGTGGCCGCGGTGGCCAGCAGGACCACCGGCAGCTGGGCCCAGTCGGGCGTCATCAGGAAGAAGGGGTTCTTGACCGCCTCCGGATGCTCCAGCAGCAGGGCGCCCTGGCCAAAGTAGTTGAGGGTGAGCGAAGGCATGACCACACTGAACCAGGCCAGACGAATAGGTTTTTTGCCGAAGTGGCCCAGGTCGGCGTAGAGCGCCTCGCCGCCGGTGACGCACAGCACCACCGCGCCCAGGATGATGAAGGTCGTGCCGGGCTGGCCCCAAGCAAACGCCACCGCATGGTGCGGGCTGAGCGCCTCCAAAATGGTGGGGTGGGCCAGGATGTTGGCCACGCCCAAGAGGGCGATCACGCCAAACCAGACCAGGGTGATCGGGCCGAAAAACCGGCCGATGCCGGCGGTGCCACGCTTTTGCACCCAGAACAGGCAAAACAAGATGGCCAGGGTCAGCGGAATCACGGCGCGTTTGAAATCGGGCGAGACCACCTCCAGGCCTTCGACGGCAGACAGCACCGAGATCGCCGGCGTGATGACGCCATCGCCATAAAACAGACTGGTTCCAAAAATGCCCACCATCAGCATCACGCTACGCAGCTTCGGCTTGTCCTTGACTGCCTGCGAGGCCAGGGCCAGCATGGCCACCAGGCCGCCCTCGCCGTGGTTGTCGGCGCGCAGCACCAGCAACACGTACTTGATGGACACGATAACGGTGAGTGTCCAGAAGAACAGGGACAGGATGCCGAAGACGTTGCCGGGCGTGAAGGCCACATGGCCGGAGCCAAACACCTCCTTGACCGCATACAGCACGCTGGTCCCGATGTCGCCGTACACAACGCCGATGGCGCCCAGGGTCAGAGCGGTCAGGGAAGATTTGGAAGAGGACACTTGGGGGGTCAGTCGTAGTTTTCGGCGTCGGGATCGGTGGCCTCGAGCTCGTAGCTGGCTGCCAGCAGGGCCAGGCGGCCGATCACGCCGTACATGTAGAAGCGGTTCGGCGCGCTGACGCCGGGCTTTTCGCCCGGCTGGGGCAGCCGGCTGGCGCTCTCAAAGGCCAGGGGCACGAAGCTGGCCCCGGGCGCGTTGAGGTTTTCGTCCACGCCGCGCTCGGCATGCACCCGGTAGAAGCCGCCGACCACGTAGCGGTCCATCATGTAGACCACCGGCTCGGCCACCGCCTCATGAATGCGCTCCTGGGTGAGGACGCCTTCTTGGATGATGACCTCGTGAACCTGCTGGCCGTCCTTGACCACCGACATCTTGTTGCGCGTCTTGCGATTGAGCTGCTCGAGCTCCTTGGCGTCGCGCACGGTCATGATGCCCATGCCGTAGGTGCCGTTGTTGGCCTTCACGATGACAAAGGGCTTTTCGTGAATGCCGTAGTCCTTGTACTTCTTGCGGATCTTGGCCAGGAGCGCGTCGGTCTTCTCCATCACGCACTCACCGCCGTCGCCGGAGGCGAAGTCAACCTCGCCGCAATGGCTATACATCGGATTGATCAGCCAAGGGTCGATGCCCAGCATCTTGCCAAAGCGCTTGGCGACTTCCTCGTAATTCTGGAAGTGGTGGGTCTTGCGGCGCACGCTCCAACCGGCATGCAGAGGCGGCAGCAGGTACTGCTCGTGCAGGTCCTCCAGGATGCCGGGGGCTCCCGCCGACAGGTCGTTATTGAGGAGGATGGTGCAGGGGTCAAAGTCCTTCAAACCCAGACGGTGCTTGTTGCGCACCACAGGATCGAGCGTGATGACCTCGCCACCAGGCAACTCGATCCGGGTGGACTCGGTGATGTCGGGGCTGATGGAGCCCAGGCGGACGTTCAGGCCCGCCATGTGGAAGATGCGCTGGAGCTGCGCGAGGTTGCTCAGGTAGAACGTGTTGCGCGTGTGGTTCTCGGGAATCACCAGCAGGTTCTTGGCTTCCGGGCAGATCTTCTCAATCGCCGCCATGGCTGCCTGCACCGCCAGCGGCAGCATCTCGGGGGTGAGGTTGTTCCAGCCGCCGGGAAACAGGTTGGTGTCGACCGGCGCGAGCTTGAAGCCAGCGTTGCGGATGTCCACCGAGCAGTAAAACGGCGGGGTGTGTTCCATCCACTCCAGTCGGAACCAGCGCTCGATCGCTGGCATGGACTCGAGGATGCGCTGCTCGAGTTCGTTGATCGGGCCGGTCAGGGCCGTGACGAGATGGGGGACCATGGAGGCCTTGGGTTGCTACGGGAATGCGAGTTCCCATTGTAGGGTTTCACCCGATTAGGTCCGGACCTGACCCTCGCCGAGCACCACCCATTTGAGCGAGGTCAGGCCCTCGATGCCCACCGGGCCGCGGGCGTGGAACTTGTCTGTGCTGATGCCGATCTCGGCCCCCAGGCCATACTCGAAGCCGTCTGCGAAGCGGGTGCTCGCATTCACCATGACGCTGGAGGAGTCAACCTCGCGCAGAAAGCGCTGGGCATGCACATGGTCCCGGGTGAGGATGGCGTCGGTGTGGTGGCTGCTGTAGTGGTTGATGTGGGCAATGGCCTCGTCGAGACCAGCGACCACCTTCACGCTGATGACGGGCGCCAGGTACTCCTCGAACCAATCCTGCTCGCTGGCGGGCACGACCTTGGCGCCGGGGACAGAGCCCAGCAGGGCCTGGGACTCAGGACAGGCGCGCATTTCCACGCCCTTGGCCGCGAACACCGCGCCGATGCGGGGCAAAAAGGCTGCTGCCACGCCCCGGGCCACCAGCAGCCCCTCGGTGGCATTGCAGGGGCTGTACTTCTGGGTCTTGGCGTTGTCGGTGACGGTCAGCGCGAGGTCGAGGTCGCAGGGGTCGTCGACATAGGTGTGGCAGTTGCCGTCCAAGTGCTTGATGACCGGCACCTTGGCCTCACGTGAGATGCGCTCGATCAGGCTCTTGCCGCCACGGGGAATGATCACATCCACATGCTGGGGCATGGCGATGAGCTGGCCCACCGCTTCGCGGTCGGTGGTCTGCACCAGTTGCACGGCCTCGGCGGGCAGGCCCGCGGCGGCCAGAGCCTGCTGGACCAGAGCCGCCAGGGCCCGGTTGGAGTCGATGGCCTCTGAGCCGCCACGCAAGATGCAGGCGTTGCCGCTTTTGATGGACAGGCTGGCCGCCTCGATGGTGACGTTGGGGCGGCTCTCGAAAATCATCCCGAAGACGCCGATGGGCACCCGCATCTGGCCCACCCGGATGCCCGAGGGCTGCTGGCGCAGGCCAGAAATCTCGCCGATCACGTCGGCCATGGCGGCCAGTTGCTCGCAACCCTGGGCCACGGTCTCGATGACTTTGGGCGTCAGGCGCAACCGGTCCACCATCGGATCGGACAGGCCGGCGGCCTGCGCCCGCTCAATGTCCAGTGCATTGGCTTGCCCCAGCGCCGGCGCGCTTTCACGCAGCAGACCCGCCAGGACGCGCAGGGCGCGGTTGCGGGTGGCAGCGTCGGCACGGGCCATGGCGGCCGACGCGGCGCGGGCTTGGGCGCCCAGGGACTGGACGTATTCGGCGATGTTCGGCGCATTCATGCCGAAATTTTCTCATGCGCCGGCGCGCAGGCCAGGCAGAGCTCCAGCGCCAGCCGCTGCAGAGCCTGCCAGCTGTCGGTCGGCCAGCCGGGCGCCTTGAGTCCCTTGACGATGCCGTCGACCACATGCGCCCCGTGCAGCAAGCCGTCCAGCGCCAGGGGCGTGAGCCGGGGCAGGACCCGCTCGAACAGGCGCTCCTTGAGGCCCCAGACCCGCTGCTCGCGCAGCGCCATCGGTAGCGGCCGGCCGGCGGCCATCGCGTCCTTGACCCGCTTGAGCGCACGGATGTCCTCGGCCAGGGTGTAGTGCACCAGCACCTCGGCCTCACCCTCGGCCTGCAGACCCTCGAGCATGCGCTGAACCCGCTGCACCTGACCGGCCAAGACCGCCTCGGACAGCTTGAACACGTCGTAGCGGGCGACATTGAGCACCGCCGCCTCGACCTGCTCGTAGGCCAGCTCGCCCGGCGGGTAAAGCAAGGCCAGCTTTTCGATCTCCTGGTGCGCCGCCAGCAGGTTGCCCTCGACCCGGTCGGCGAAGAACTGCAAGGTGCGCTGGCCGGCCTCGCCCGCCAGCACCCGCTGACCATGGCGGGCCAGCCGAGCGGCGATCCAGGCCGGCAGTTGGGCGCGCTCCACCGGCTCGACCTTGATGGTGACGCCAAAAGTCTCTAGCGCGCTGAACCAGGCGCCCTGGGTACTCATGCGGTCCAGACGGGGCAAGAGCACCAGGGTCAACACGCCTTCGTTGCCCTCGGCCTGCTGGGCCAGCTGCTGCAAAGCGGTGCTGCCGTCCTTGCCCGGCTTGCCCGAGGGAATGCGGACCTCGACGATCTGACGGTCGGCAAACAGGCTCATGGACCCGCCTGCCGCCAGCACCGCACCCCAGTCGAAATGCGCACCGGCGACGGTGTGCACGGTTCGCTCGGTGTAGCCCTGGCTGCGCGCGGCGGCACGAATGGCATCGGCCGCCTCCTGCACCAGCAGCGGCTCATCACCGTGCAGGGCGTAAAGCGAGCGCAGCCCCTTCTGGAGATGGGGCTGGAGTTGGTTCGGTGCCAGCTGCATGGGGTGACTGCGAGGAAGCGGCGGTGGGGATGGCGTACCGCTCAACCCGGCTGCAGCGTGGCGAGCCGGCGCAGCAGCTGCTGGGCCAGGTCGGACTGCATGTCGCGGTAGAGGATTTCCTCCTCGGCCTCCTTGGCCAAGGCTGCGGTTTCGTTGTAACTCACATCCCGCTGCTGCTCCATGAGCAGATCGGTGATCAGGTCTGCGCCGCGCGCCGAGCGGGCGGTGATACGAGCCGAGAGCCGCAACTGCAGCTCGCGCACCTGGCCATTGCTGGTGCGGCTGACCACCACACGGGCTCGCTGCTCGCCCGAGATCAGCAATACGACCTGGGCCCGCTCCGGCGGATCCTGAGGCCCGTAGACCTGCAGGCCGCTGCCCCGCAGCGCGAGCCGCAACTCCTCGGCCAGGGGCGTGGTGGCCCCCAGGTGAACGCTGCCATAGGCAAATTGGGCCGACCCCCGGATGCGAAAACCGCAGGCGCCCAGCCAGGGCGCCAAGGACAAGGTGGCGCCCGTGACCGTCACCAAGCGGAGCAGGCGGCGCCTTTGCATCAGACCACCAGGTTGACCAAGCGGCCTGGCACCACCACCACCTTCTTGGGCACCGCCCCCGGGGCGAACTTGGTGAAGGCCTCGCAGGCGAGGGCGATCTGCTCGATCTGTTCGCGGCTGGCGCTCGCGGGCACTTGCAGGCTGCCGCGCAACTTGCCATTGACCTGCAGCATCAACTCGATCTCGTCTTGCACCAGGGCAGATTCGTCGACCTGAGGCCAGGGCGCGTCAATCAGGTCACCATGGGCCGCGGCATACCCCAGCGCCTGCCACAGGCCCTGGGCAATATGGGGCGTGGCCGGGTACAGCACCCTCAGCAGGATGCCCAAACCCTCGGCGAGAACTGCGTCGGCACCGGGCTCGCCATCGGCCTTGAAGTCCTCCAGGGCGTTGAGCATCTTCATCGCGCCGGAGACCACCGTGTTGTATTGCATGCGCTGGTAGTCGTAGTCGACCTGGCGCAGCACGGTGTGAATTTCCAATCGCAAGGCTTTGACGGCCTTGCCGAAACCGGCGGCCTCGGCAAGAGCCTTGGCGCGGCCCGCAACCGCGCCGCTGTCCTGACCCGCGAGCTTGACGCCGAAGTTCCACACCCGCCGCAGGAAACGGTGGCTGCCCTCAAGCGCGGCGTCGTTCCACTCCAGCGTGGCCTCGGGCGGCGCGGTGAACATGGTGTAGAGGCGCGCGGTGTCGGCGCCGTAGGTCTCGATCAGGGCCTGCGGGTCGACGCCGTTGTTCTTGGACTTGGACATGGTGGTCCAGCCCTCGTAGGTCACCGGCTGTCCGTCGGCCTTGAGCGTGGCCGTCACCGCCTTGGTCTGCGGGTCGCGGACGATGTCGAGCTCGTGCTGCCAGTAGTACTGCTTGCCAGTGGTAGTGCGCGAAAAGGCCTCGTTGAGCACCATGCCCTGCGTGAGCAATTTGGTGAAGGGTTCGTCGATGTTCACCAGCCCACGGGCTTCGGAATCTCCGGGGCCCTTCACCCGGATGTCGCGCATCACTTTGGTCCAAAAGCGCGCGTACAAGAGGTGCAAGATGGCGTGCTCGATGCCGCCGATGTACTGGTCCATCGGCATCCAGTACTGGGCGCCCTCGGCCACCATCTGCTGGCTGTTCGTCGGGTCGCAGTAGCGCATGAAGTACCAGGACGAGTCCACGAAGGTGTCCATGGTGTCGGTCTCGCGCCGGGCCGGCTTGCCGCAAACGGGGCAAGAGCAGGCTAGGAAGTCCTCGCGCTTGTTCAAGGGGTTGCCCGAGCCGTCAGGCACGCAGTCGAGAGGCAGGACGACCGGCAGGTCCTTCTCGGGCACCGGCACCGCGCCATGCTCGGCGCAGTGAATGATGGGAATCGGCGTGCCCCAGTAACGCTGGCGGCTGATGCCCCAGTCACGCAGGCGCCAGGTGGTCTTTTTCTCGCCCAGGGCCTTCTTGCCCAGGGCCGCGGCGACCGCATTGACCGCCTCCTTGTAACCCAAGCCACTGAAGATGTCGGAATTGATGGTCACGCCCTGCGCCTTGTCCGCGTACCACTCCTGCCAGCGGTGGTAGTCGTAGTCCTGACCATCGACATCGATCACCTGCACGATCGGCAGGCTGTACTTGAGGGCGAAGGCGAAGTCGCGCTCGTCGTGGCCGGGCACGCCCATCACCGCACCGTCGCCATAGCCCATGAGCACATAGTTGCCCACCCAGACATCGACCGGCTCGCCCGTGAGCGGATGGGTGACCTGCAGCCCGGTGGGCATGCCTTCCTTCTCCCTGAGCGCCAGTTCGGCCTCGGTGGTGCCGCCCTTTTTGCATTCCTCGATGAAGGCGGCCAGGGCCGGGTTGCCCTGGGCTGCATGGGTGGCCAGCGGGTGCTCGGGCGCCACCGCGCAGAAGGTCACGCCCATGATGGTGTCGGCGCGGGTGGTGAAGACGTAGAGCTTCCCATCGCCAATGAGCTTGCCGTCAGGGCCAGCAATGGCATGCGGGAAGGCAAAGCGCAGGCCCTCGCTCTTGCCGATCCAGTTCTCCTGCATCAGCTTGACGCGCTCGGGCCAGCCGGGCAGCTGGTGCTGCACATGCCCCAGCAGTTCCTCGGCATAGTCGGTGATCTTGAGGTAGTAGCCCGGGATCTCACGCTTTTCCACCACCGCGCCGGTGCGCCAGCCCTTGCCGTCGATCACCTGCTCGTTGGCCAGCACCGTCTGGTCCACCGGGTCCCAGTTGACGACCTGGGTCTTGCGGTAGGCAATGCCCTTTTCAAGCATCTTGAGGAACAGCCACTGGTTCCACTGGTAGTAGCTAGGGTCGCAGGTGGCGATCTCGCGTGACCAGTCGATGGCCAGCCCCATCGCCTGCATCTGCTTCTTCATGTAGGCGATGTTGTCGTAGGTCCACTTGGCCGGCGGCACGCCGTTCTTGAGCGCCGCGTTCTCGGCCGGCAGGCCGAAGGCGTCCCACCCCATCGGCATCAGCACGTTGTAGCCGTTCATGCGCAGGTAGCGCGTGAGCATGTCGTTGATGGTGTAGTTGCGCACATGCCCCATGTGCAGCTTGCCGCTGGGATAGGGCAGCATGGAGCAGGCGTAGAACTTCTTCTTGTTCTGGTCCTCGACGACGCGGTAGGCATCGCGGGCATTCCAGTGGTCCTGGGCCGCCTTCTCGATCTCGAGGTGCTTGTACTTGTCTTGCATGGTGCGCAAATTGTAGGGTCGGGCACTGGCCGCAACGGCCGCTATGCCGGAGAGGGCCGTGATCAGGGCTTGACCGGCTCGGCGACGAAGGCGATGCGCGAAAGTCCGGCCTGCTGGGCCACGCCCATCACCTCGGCCACCCGGCCGTAGGGCACGGTCTGATCGGCGCGCAGCCGCAGCTCCGTGTCCGGCTTGTCGCGGGCAGCCTGGGCCAGACGCTCGGCCAGTTCGGCAGCGCTGACGGGCTGGTCATTCACGAAGCGCTGGCCCTGGGCGTCGATCGACACCGACAGGAAGAGGGGCGCGTCGGCGGGCCGGGTGCCGGCCGCCTGGGGCAGGTCCAGCCGCAGGGCGCTGGCCAGCAAGGGGGCGGTGACCAGCAGGATGACCACCAGCACCAGCAGGACGTCGACCAGGGGCGTGACGTTGATTTCGGAAATCGGCGCGGGCTGACCGCCGCGCTCGAGACGGCCGAAGGTCATGACTTTTCCGAAAGCAGGTCCCGCAGGTCGAGGGCGAAGCCCTCGAGCTCGGCTTCCAATCGGGCGACGCGGCGGTTGAAGACGTTGTAGGCCAGCACTGCCGGCAGCGCCACGGCCAGGCCGGCGGCGGTCATGACCAGGGACTCCCCCACAGGCCCCGCGACCTGATCGAGCGTGACCTGGCCACCGCCGGTCAGGCCCGCCAGGGCGTGGTAGATGCCCCAAACGGTACCCAGCAAACCGACAAAGGGCGCGGTGGAGCCGACCGTGGCCAACAGCACCTGGCCAAACTGGAGCCGGTCGCCGACGGCGTGCAAAGCGTCGCGCAGGCTGCGGGTCAGTTGCTGGGCGCGGTCGCCGCCCGCCGCCAGGCCGCCCGAGGGTGGCTCGGTGGCATCCACCAAGCGGGAGACCATGGGCTCGCGCTCCAGGTCGGCGATGCGGGCGCGCGCCTCGGCCAGGTCACTCGCCTGCCAGAAGGTGGCGATGCCGCCCATGATGTCGGCGCCTGCGCGGCGCAGGAACCAGAGCTTCCAGAGGATGACAACCCAGCAGGCCACTGACATGGCGAGCATCAGCAAGGCCACGCCCTGGGTCAGCGCATCGCCTTGGCGAAGGAGATGGAGCAGGTCCATGGATCAGTGCCTGGTCCAGGCCGGCTCAGCGCAGCCCGAGAACATCAAACATGTCGAACAGGCCCGCCGGGCGGTCTGCCAAGAAGCGCACCGCCCGCAAACTGCCCTGTGCATAGGTCGCGCGGCTGGAGGACTTGTGGGTGATTTCGATGCGCTCGCCGGTCCCGGCAAAGAGCACGGTGTGGTCGCCCACGATATCGCCGCCGCGCACGGTGGCAAAGCCGATGGAAGAAGGGTCACGCTCGCCCGTCACGCCCTCGCGGGCGTACACCGCGCAGTCTTTCAGGTCGCGGCCCATCGCCTCGGCAATCACCTCGCCCATCTTGAGGGCGGTGCCCGAAGGCGCGTCCACCTTGTGACGGTGGTGGGCCTCGATGATCTCGATGTCGTAGCCGGTGGACAGCGCCTTGGCGGCCATCTCCAACAGCTTGAGGGTGACGTTCACGCCCACGCTCATATTGGGCGCCATGACGATGGCGGTGTCGCGGGCGGCGTCCTGGATTTCGCGCTTTTGCGACTCGGAAAAGCCGGTGGTCCCGATCACCAGCTTGACCCCCAGCTCCCGGCAGGCGCGAAGGTGAGCCATCGTGCCCTCGGGCCGGGTGAAGTCGATCAGCACATCGGCATTGGCCAGCCCGATGCGCAGGTCGGCCGTCACCGGCACGCCGCTGGCGTGACCGAGAAAAGCGCTGGCGTCGTTGCCCAGGGCCGGGCTGCTTGGAATGTCGAGCGCGCCGGTCAGGCGGCAGTCGTCGGAGGCACGCAGTGATTCGATCAGCATGTGACCCATGCGCCCGGTCGCGCCGGCAACAGCCACGCGGTGGAAGGAGGAAGTCGCCATCAGCAGGTCAGTTAGGGGGGTGACTGGACATCCCGGCGGCTTCAGCGCGCGGGTGCGGGTGCGGGTGCGGGTGCCGGCTCGAGCGGCGGATAGCGGCCGACGGAGACAGCGGCCGGGGCAGCGGGCGCAGATGCGGCGGCGGCTCGCGGCCGGGCAAAGCGGGACAACTGGGCCTCAGTTGCTTCGAGCACCGGCACCTTGCCAACCTGGCGCTTGTCCACCGCATCGGCGAACTCGGCCTCGGTCGGTGGGGTGTCGCCCTCCAGGCGCTCGAGCCGGTCGTCCTTGAAAAACAGGCTCAGGCGGAAGGCCTGCGGCGTCACGCCCTGACGACGCAGGGTGAAGGCGTAGTCCCAGCGGTCCAAATGGAAAACGCTGGTGACCAGCGGGGTGCCCAGGATGTCGCGTACCTGATCGCGGGTGATGCCAGGCCGCAGGTACTCGACCTGCTCGCGGGACACAAAATTACCCTGGACCACCTGAGGGCGGTAAGGCTGCACGACGCCAGCCACACGCTGGCTGGTGGACTCCAAGCTGCCGCAGGCCGCCGCCAGCGCACAGCCGGCCAAGACCAGGCCTAGGCGCAGGGCTTGCAGCTGAACGCCAGAGCGCTCGGGTGTTTGGAGGGGGGCGGAGGGCATCGCGGAGGTGTCGCGGATATGATTGCCCCATTGTAGCGGCGCACCCCCTGATCGAAGCCTGTCCGGGGTGATGACTGCAAGGCCCGCGCCACCCTGCCTGCCCATGGCCAACATCGACGAACTCAAGAGCAACGGCCTCAAGGCCACGCTGCCGCGCCTGAAAATCCTGGACGTGTTCCAGCGCGGCACGCTGCGCCACATGACGGCCGAGGACATCTACCGTGTGCTGCTCGAGGAGCGCTCCGATATCGGGCTGGCGACCGTCTACCGGGTGCTGACCCAGTTCGAACAGGCGGGCATCCTGTCCCGCGGCCACTTCGAAAGCGGCAAAGCAGTCTATGAGCTCAATGAGGGCCAGCACCACGACCATCTGGTCTGTCTGGACTGCGGCCGGGTCGAGGAATTTTTCGACGCTGAAATCGAAAAGCGGCAGCAGAAGGTGGCGGCCGCCAAAGGGTTTGCCATCGCCGACCACGCACTGAGCCTGTACGCCCACTGCACCAAGACCGACTGCGCCAACCATCCGGCAAGCGCCCACAGCGGCCTGCCGCCCGCGGTTTAGCGCCCTGCTGCAGGCACCACGTCTCTTCGGGAACGACGCCAAGGTCCGGCCTCCCAAGAAAGTATGGGGTGGCGGGGCGACGCTCAGCCTTTGTCGCTGCCTTCGGCCTCCATGGCGCGGCGATGCCGCTCCACGAATTCCTCGTAGGTGTCCACACCGCGCATCTGCAAAATCGCGTTGCGCACGGCCGCCTCCACCAGCACGGCAATGTTGCGCCCGGCAACCACCTGGATCACCACCTTGCGGATGGGCACGCCCAGCACGTCCTGGGTAAGGGGCTGTGAGGGCAGGCGCTCGTAGTCGCGCTCCAGGGTTTCGCGGCGCACCAGGTGAACGATGAGCCGCAAGCGCATCTTGCGGCGCACCGCCGACTCACCAAAGATGGCGCGGATGTCCAGCAGTCCGATGCCGCGGACCTCCAACAGGTTCTGTAGCAGCTCAGGACAGCGGCCTTCGATCGTCGTCTGGTTGATGCGGTAGAGGTCGACCGCGTCGTCGGCCACCAGGCCGTTGCCGCGAGACACCAGCTCCAGGCCCAGCTCACTCTTGCCCAGGCCGGATTCGCCGGTGATCAGCACGCCCAGCCCCAGGATGTCCATGAACACCCCATGCATGGTGGTGCGCTCGGCGAAATGCTTGGACAGGTAGGCCCGCATCACGTCGATCACGAAGGCCGAGGATTCCCGGGTGGCAAACATCGGGATCTGCGCCCGTTCGCACATGGCGGTGAGCGCGTCGGGGGCCACCTGACCGTCGGCTAGCACCAGCACCGGCGGCTCCAGGGTCACGATCCGGGAGATTCGACGGGCGCAGTCCTCCGAGGTGGAATTGGTGAGGTAGGCGATCTCACGCTCACCCAGGATCTGCACACGATAGGGGTGGATGTAGTTGAGATAGCCCACCAGGTCGGCACCGGAGCGGGCCGCGCGAATGGCGATCTCGTCAAACCGTCGCTCGGAAGCGCCCAGCCCAGCGACCCACTCCCACCTGAGCTTGGCGCGATGGTCCTCAAACAGGACGTCGGCACTGACAACGGTGGGCTTCACAATTCGAAGGCGGTGCGGGTGGACTGGCTAGGCTGGACTGGCTGGACTGGCTGGACTGGATCTACTGGCTGAACCGGCGAGTGGCGGGCAAAGCTCAGGCCGGCTGGGCCGATTGCCAGCCCTGGATCAGGGCGTGCAGTTCCTGGGAACTTACGCTGGACTTGATGCGCTCCCGCAGGGGGCCGTCGCTCAAAAGCTCGGCAATCTCCGACAGGATTTCAAGGTGCTTCTGGGTCGCCGCCTCGGGCACCAGCAGAAAGATCAGCAGGTTGACCGGTTGCTCGTCAGGGGCGTCGAAGCCGATGGGGCTGGACAGTTGGAGCAGCGCCGCCATGGGCGACTTCAATCCCTTGATCCGACCATGGGGGATGGCCACTCCGTGGCCCAAACCGGTAGATCCCAGTCGCTCGCGGGCAAAGAGACTGTCGGTGATGAGGGCGCGCGAGAGACCATGCAGGTTCTCGAACAGCAAGCCCGCCTCCTCGAATGCCCGCTTCTTGCTGGTGGCATCGACGTTCACCAGCACCTGGGCGGCCGGCAGGATAGAGGCGAGGCGGTTCATGGTTGGGGAAGCGAATTATGCACCCCTCTCCCCGCCGGCTCTGCCACTCATGTGCGGGTCCGTGCGCGGGCCGTGGGCGGGGCGCCACAGAGGGAGCCGGCCGGCTCCGTGCGACACAGACCCAGGGCGCCAGCCGGCCCGTACGACACAGACTCAGGGCGCCGAGCTGGCCAGGACCTCTCGCTTGGCGGCCCGCCCGGAGAGGACCCGATCACCCATGCGGCTCTTGTGCTCGGACACCTGGCGGTCCATCTTGTCGACCAGCAGATCAATCGCAGCGTAGAGGTCTTCGTCGGCACATTCGGCAAAGAGGTCGCTGCCCTTGACGTGGATGCGGCACTCGGCACGTTGCCTGAGCTCCTTTTCCTTTTGGTTGTCTAGCTTCAGCAGCATGCGTATGTCCACCACCTGGTCGAAATGGCGAGTGATGCGCTCGAGCTTGTTGACGACATATTCGCGCAGGGCGGGGGTGACTTCCAGATGGTGACCGCTGATCGTCAAATTCATGGGTACGTCTCCTGTTGCACGGTGGGAAGGGCCGCTGCACTGGCCAGCGCAGCGGCTGGAAGGAACTTCTCTCGGAAACACTATGCGCCTGGCCGCTCGGATTTGCAACGCAGCCCCGGGTTCAGGGGGTATCGCGCGGTATCTGCACGCGGGTGGAGCCGCGCGCCCGGGTGGTTGAGGTTGGCGTGCTCGATCCGCTCGATTTGCGGCTTGTCGGGCGACGAGGGCTTGCGCCGGCGACGGGTCATGCGCGCGAGGGACATCTGGGAGGACTCCGGGTGAGTGAGAGCGGGGCCAGGGGATGCGCGCTGAGTGGAGCGGAGAAAACGCGCAGGCCCGCACACGCGCAGATGACATCAAGGATCCAGCCAATGTAGTACCCAGGTGCACGCTGCGATGTCGGCCCATGGAGCGCACAGGCGTCGGAGCAGGATGACAAATTGGCACAGGAATACATTTGAATTAGCATGGACTTGAGCTGATCAGTTTTCACAATGCCATGCCCCTCGCGACCATGATCCAGATGCCCGCCCGGGCTCCCTCGCGCAAGCGCCAGGCGCTGGTCCTCATGGGGGGCGGGGCCCGCACCGCTTACCAGGCCGGCGTGCTGCGCGGGCTGGCCAACCTCCTGCGCTTGCAATCGACCGCCCCGCGCACCCCCTTTCCCTTCCAGGTGATCGTGGGAACTTCGGCCGGCGCGCTCAACGCCGCCTTCCTGGCCAGCGTCGCCACCGAAGGGCTGGACGCCTTCGACCGGCTGGCCGACTTCTGGCTCAGGCTGCGCAGCGACCGCGTCTACCGGCTGGACGTCCCTCACTGGGTGCGGTTCTCCCGGCTTCTGGCCGCGGTGCGGCTGTGGAGCCGGGCCCGCCAGGAGGGCGCGCTGCTGGACACCATGCCGCTGGTCGACACCCTGCATCAGGCCATTTCACTCGAAGGCATCGAGGCCTCTCTGGCCAGCGGCGCGCTGGACGCGGTGGCCGTGACCGCCTCGAGTTACACCTCCGGCGAGCACTGGACCTTTTGCCAGACCCATCCGGCGGGCCCCTCCGGCCCAGGCGGCCCGCGCCAACCCTGGGCGCGCCCGGGACGGCGCGGGGAGTTTCAGCCGCTGACGATCGAGCACCTGATGGCGTCGGCCGCCATCCCGCTGCTGTTCCCCGCCACACCGCTGTGGGTGGAGGGTCGGCGCGAGTACTTCGGCGACGGCTCGATGCGACAGATTTCCCCGCTCTCGCCGGCCCTGCACCTGCAGGCCGAGCGGGTGCTGGTGATCGGGGTGGGGCAGCCCCAGCGCGCCGGGATGGGCAACGCCGGCGCAGCGGCAGGCCCGGCCTCGGGAGAGCCTCGCATGGGCGCGATCATGGGTCACGCTCTGGCCAGCGTCTTTCACGACACCCTGCAGGCCGACGTGGAGCAGGCCCAGCGGGTCACCCAGACCCTGCGCCAGATGCCACGCGAGGTGGCAGCGCTCATGCCCTATCGGGCGGTCGACGTGATGGCGCTCCAACCCAGCCAATCGCTGGACGCGCTGGCCCAGACCCATGCGGGCGCGCTACCGCGCGAGGTGCGCCGCGCCTTGGCAGGCCTCGGAGCGATGCGCAGCGGCGGCCCCTTGGCCAGCTACCTGCTGTTCGAGCCAGGCTTCGTGGGCGCCTTGGTCAACCTGGGGGAGCAGGACGCCTATGCCCACAAATCAGAGCTGCTGGCCTTTCTGGACGGCGGCCGCACAGTTCAGACCGCTCTCGGCAGCTGAGCGCGGCATAATCAACTCGTCGAAACCACCGGAGGCATCAGCCTTGGAAACCTACCCGAGTCGGTAGCTTTCGACGCCCGTGACCGCGGCGTCGGAAGCCCCTGCATCCCGCCGCATCCCCGCCTTGTCACGGAGTGAGCCATGCTCAATATCTTCACGCTCGTCAATGGGCGCCTCTTCCAGGAAGAAATCGAGTCCCTGGAAGAGCTTTCCAAGTTCCAGCCTATCTGGGTGGATCTTGAATCACCCACGCTAGAAGAAAAGCGCTGGGTCAAGCAGTACTTCGGCCTGTCCATCCCCGACGATGCGATGGACGAGGACATCGAGGAGTCCGCCCGCTTCTATGAAGAAGACAACGGCGACCTCCACATCCGCAGCGACTTCCTGATCGCCGGCGACGACGAGCCGCGCACGGTGCGCGTGGCCTTCATCATGAATTTGGTGAACGACAGTCTGCGCAGCAAGGGCGTGCTGTTTTCCATCCACGACGAAGATGTGCCGGTGTTCCGGCTGCTGCGCCTGCGCGCGCGCCGCGCACCCGGGCTGATCGAAGATGCCAAGGAAGTGTTGCTCAAGCTGTTCGACGCCGACGCCGAGTACTCGGCCGATACGCTCGAGGGCATCTACGACGAGCTCGAGAAAGCCGGCAAGCAGGTGCTGTCCGGCGAAGTGACCGACACCCTGGCCGGCGAAGTGCTGGGTGCCATCGCCCGCCAGGAGGACTTGAATGGGCGCATCCGACGCAACGTGATGGACACCCGCCGCGCGGTGAGCTTCATGATGCGCAGCCGCATGCTCTCGGCCGATCAGTTCGAGGAAGCGCGGCAGATCCTGCGCGACATCGAGTCGCTGGACAACCACACCGCCTTCCTGTTCGACAAGATCAACTTCCTGATGGATGCCACCGTCGGCTTCATCAACATCAACCAGAACAAGATCATCAAGATCTTCTCGGTGGCCAGCGTTGCCCTGCTGCCCCCGACTCTGGTGGCCAGCCTGTACGGGATGAACTTCAAGTACATGCCCGAGCTGGAGTGGAGCGCCGGCTACCCCCTTGCCCTGGGCCTGATGCTGGCCAGCGCCCTGGTCCCCATGTGGTACTTCCGCAAGCGCGGCTGGCTGCGCTAGTACGGACGAGGCCGAGGAACCCGAGCCGCCATGCGCATCCTGCTCGTCGAGGACGACCAGGTCCTGTGCCAGGTGATGCTGCGCAGCCTGCAGGAGGCCGGCCACCGGGTGGATAGGGCCGACAACCTGAGTGATGCCGCCCACCTCTGGATGGTCCAACCATTTGACGCGGTTTTGCTCGACCTCAACCTGCCGCAGGGCCCCGATCCGCGCAGCGGCTTGGGCTCGGGCCTGTCCATCCTGCGCCAGGCTCGGGCGAGGGGCGACGCCACCCCGGTCCTGGTGCTGACCGCGCGCAATCGGACCGACGAGCGCATCGCCGGCCTCAACGCCGGCGCTGACGACTACCTGGGCAAGCCCTTCGACCTGGCCGAGGTCGAGGCCCGGCTGCGGGCCTTGGTGCGGCGCTCCCAGGCCACGCAAGACGATGTGCGGGTGGGCCGCCTGGCGCTGGACCGGCACCTGCGCCTGTTCACCCTGGAGGGTCAGGCACTCGAGTTGCCAGCGCGTGAGTTCGAGGTGCTGTGGGAGCTGATGACACCCGCTGGCCGCGTCTGCAGCAAACGCGAGCTGGCGCTCAAGCTCAGCGAGTGGGACGGGGTGCTGGCCGACAACGCGCTGGAGGCCTTCATTTCACGCCTGCGCAAAAAGCTCGCCGGCAGTGGCGCGCAGATCCGAACCTTGCGCGGACTGGGCTATGTGCTGGAGGCACAGCCGTGAGCGCGGCACCGAAGCAGCCGCTGGCGGCGGCTAGGCCCGATCCGGTGCAGGACGCTGCCGAATTCAGGATCCGGGAGACCGGCGAGGGGCAGGAAGCAACCGCAGCCGTCAGCGGGCCCACCCTGCGGGACCGGCTGTTGCGCCATGTGCTGGTGCCCTTGGCAGCCGCCTGGCTGCTGGGCACCTTGATGGTGGTCGGTATCGCCGGCCTGTTCACCCAGCGCGCCTTCGACCGGTCTCTGCTCGACGACGCCTACCTGCTGGCCTCCAACGTGCACCTGGCCGGCGGCCGGCTGGCGCTGGACCTGAGCCCGCGCGAACTCAAGACCGCCCTGTTCGACCAGGCCGAGCAGGCCTACTTCAGTGTCCGTGATCCCAGCGGCCTGTTGGTCGCCGGCGAGCCCGAACTGCAGGGGAATCTGGCGGGCAACGTGCTCTACGAGTTCGAAGACATCCGACTGCATGGCAGGCGCCTGCGGGCGGTCTCTTTGCAAATGAACGTGGCTGCACCTTTCTCGGTGGTCGTGGCCCAGACCACCGGTGCGCGCGACGAGATGCTGCGCCAGCTGCTGCTGTACTCCTTGCTGCCGCAGGGCCTGCTGTTTCTGGCGCTGGCGATCTGGCTGCACCGGGGCATCACCCGCGACATGCAGCCCCTGGCCCGGCTCGAGCAGGCGCTGGAAAACCGCGACTCGTATGACCTCGCGCCGATTCAGGTCCGAGCGACGACTTATGACCTGGCGGCCCTGACGGCCGCCATCAACGCCCTGCTGCAGCGCCTGGGCCGCAGCCTGCGGGCCCAGCGCGAATTTGCGGGCAACGTCGCCCACGAACTGCGCACGCCCCTGGCCGGCATCCGCGCCCTGGCGGATTACGCCTTGAGCCACGAGGACCCACGCGTCTGGCGCGAGCAGCTGACCGCCATCACCCGCAGCGAGCAGCGCGCCAGCCGACTGGTCGACAAGCTGCTGAGCCTGGCGGCAGCCGCCGAGGCCGAGGCCGGCTTGCAATTGCAGGCATTGGCCCTGGACACGCTGGTGCGCGAGGCGGTGCTGCGCTTCCTGCCCCGGGCCGATGCCGCTGGAATTGACCTGGGTGCCCAGGGCCTCGAGCAGCCGATGGTGGTGGTGGGCGATCCGACTCTCGTCGAAGGCATCCTCGACAACCTGTTGGACAACGCCTTGCGCTACGCGGTGAGCCCGCAGACACCCCACCCGGTGGTCACGGTGGCCATCGAACGCGAGAGCGGCGAGATCGTGCTGAGCGTGCAGGACAACGGCCCCGGACTTCCAGGCGAGCAGCAGGCCCGGCTGGTCGAACGGGGCGCGCAGGGCGAGACCGGCCAGTTGCTGGGACAGGGCGCTGGCCTCGGTCTGGCCCTGGTCGCGCAGTACGCGCGCCTGATGCGGGCGCGCATGACGCTGGGTCAGCCGGGCGAAGGCCCAGGCTGGATCTGCCGCATTCACTTTCCTGCGCCCTGATTCGAAGAGGGCCCAAGGGAAACAAAGTGCGGGTCGCGGGCCCGCACGCGTCAGACGCTATGACCCCGTCGTTCCCTTGGCCTTGGCGGCCCTGGCAACTCTCGCTTTGGCCTTTGCATCGGCGCGCCGGCCGCTGAACTCCAGCAAGGCCACGTAGAGCACCGGCAGCACCACCAGGGTCAGGAAGGTGGCCGAGATCAAACCGCCGATCACCACAATGGCCAAGGGTCGTTGGGTCTCAGAACCAATGTCGTGCGACAGCGCCATCGGCAGCAGACCCAGGGCGGCCAGCATGGCCGTCATGAGCACCGTGCGTAGACGCTGCATTGAGCCTTCTCTCACCGCGGTGACATAGTCTTGCCCGGCTTGCTGCAACTGCTGAAAGACGGACAGCATCACCACCCCATTGAGCACGGCCTGCCCCGACAGGGCAATGAAGCCAATGGCAGCCGACACCGAGAGCGGAATGTTGAACACCCACAGGGCGACGAAACCGCCCAGCAGGGCCAGGGGCACATTGATCAGGATAAGCGCTGCCAACTGGACCGACTTGAAGGCGTCGAACAGCAGTACGAAGATCAGGAGCAAGGAAATCGGCACCACCACCGACAGCCGCTTCATCGCCCGCTCCTGGTTCTCGAACTCGCCCGACCAGGTGACGGTGTAACCCTGGGGCAGCTTGACCGCGGCCTCGGCGGCCTTTTGCATGTCGGCCACCACCGAGCCCATATCCCGGCCCTTGATGAAAATACCAATCGCCATAGTGCGCCGGCCGGCCTCGCGGGCGATGTTCATTGCACCACTGACCTCGCGGATCTCCGCCACGCTCGACAGCTGCGCGTAGCCGCCATCGGGAGTAGGAATCAGCACCTGAGGCAAGGCCACCAGTTGCCGACGCGCCTCTGGCAGGCGCACCGCAACCGAGAACTTGCGCTCGCCTTCCCAGATCTCGGTGGCACCCTTGCCGCCGAGTGCAGCCTCGACCACATCCTGGATGTCCTGCACATTCAAGCCCAGACGGGCAGCGCGGTCACGGTCAATATCAATCGCGATCTGCGGCAGATCGCCGAAGCGGTCGATCTCGGCCCGGTAGACACCGGGCACCTGCCGCACTGCGCCCTGGATCGCCTGGGTGATGCGCCGCAGCTCCGCCAGGTCGTCACCTGCCACCTTGATCACGATCTGCCCGTCGATCTGCGAGATCGACTCCAGCACGTTGTCGCGAATTGGTTGCGAGAAGATGGGCTCCATCCCGGGGATCGCGGAAACATTTCGATCCATCTCGTCGAGCAAGGCATCCCTTGTCAGGCCCTCGCGCCACTCCTCCTGCGGCTTGATGTCGACGAAGACCTCGGCCATCGAGATGGTCTTGGGGTCCGTGCCGTCTTCCGGCTGGCCGGCCTTGGAGACTGCCGTGCGTACTTCGGGCACCTTGAGCAGAGCCAGCCGCACCTGCCGCAACACCCGGGTAGCCTCGTCGTTGGAAATGCTCGAGGGCAGTCGCAGGTTGACCCAGGTGGTGCCCTCGTTGAGTTCGGGCAAAAATTCTGAACCGAGCCGAGAGGCAACCACCATGGTGAGCGCAAAGGCGCCCAGCACCAGGGCGAAGATCGCCCGGCGTCGTGACAGGGCCCAGTCCAGCACCGGTGCGTAGAGGCGCTTACAGGTGGCGACCAGGCGGTTGTCCTGGTGCGGGAGTTTCCGCCGCAGCATCCAGTACGCCAGCAAGGGCACCAGGGTGAACGAAAAAATCAGCGCGCCGATCAGGGCGGCCGTCACTGACAGCGCCATCGGCTGGAAGATCCGGCCTTCATGGCGTTGCAGCGCAAAAATCGGAATGTGCGCTGCGATGATGATGAGCATTGAGAACAGGGTCGGCCGTCCTACCTCACTGGCCGCCTTGATGATGGTGGAGCGCCGCTCCTGGTCGTCCATGCCATCTCGCCGCTCGGACAGGCGGTGCATGATGTTCTCGACCACGATCACCGCACCGTCGACGATGATGCCGAAATCCATCGCTCCCAGCGAAAGCAGGTTGGCCGGCACGCCCATGATCTTCAAGCCCATGAAGGTGGCCAGCAGGGACAAGGGAATGACGAAGACCACCGCCAGGCTGGCGCGCAGATTACCCAGAAACAGGTACAGCACCAGGGAGACCAGCAGCGCGCCCTCGACCAGGTTGCGAAATACCGTCGACAGGGTCTTGCCCATGAGCCAGGTGCGGTCGTAATAGGGCACGACCTGCACACCCGGTGGCAGGCTGCGGGCATTGATCTGTTCGATGCGGTCCTTCACCGCTTTGAGAACCACGCTGGGGTTCTCGCCCTTGCGCATGACCACGATGCCAGTGACCACGTCGTCGGCATCGTCCTGGCCGACGGTACCCAGACGGGGCACTGCGCCCACCTTGACCTGTGCGACATCGCGCACCAGGATGGGCGTACTGCCGCGGGAGGTGACGACGATGCGACCAATGTCGTCTGCCGACTTCAGGAGACCAATACCGCGGATGGCATATTGCTGCTGTCCCTGGGCCACGTAGCTGCCGCCTGCGTTCGAGTTGCCTCGGCCCAGCGCGTCGAGCAGGTTCTGAAAGCTCAGCTTGGCGGCGCGCAGCTTGTCGAGGTCGGGCTGGACTTCGTACTGCTTGATGTAGCCGCCCATGGCGACCACATCGGCCACCCCGGGCACTTGGCGCAGTTGGCGCTCCACCACCCAGTCCTCGAGCGAGCGCAGCTCGGTGGATGTCAGGCCATCACCGCGAACACGATAGCGCATGACCTCGCCCACCGGCGTGGCGTTGGGCGCGATATTGGCCTCGACGCCGGGTGGCAGGTCGACTCCGCGCAATCGCTCGTTGACCTGGGCTCGCACCGCCAGCACGTCAACGCTGTCGTCGTAGGTAATTACGGTGAAGGACAGGCCGAACTGGGTGTGCGAGAACACACGAATGGAGTTGGGCAGGCCAGACAGTGCCACCTCGATCGGCAGCGTCACCTGCTTTTCCACTTCCTCAGCAGCGCGGCCGGGGTAGAGGGCAATGACCGTGACCTGGGTATCGGTCACGTCCGGGAAGGCCTGGACCGAAAGGTTGAGGAACGCGAAGAGGCCTGAGCCTGCAAATAGCAGGGTGCCCAGCACCACGAACAGAGGTTGGTGGAGGGCGAACTGGATGATGCGTCTCACCGGGCAGCCTCCGGCTTGGTAGCCGAGGCGCCCTTGGCAGCCTGGGAGGCAGTCGCGGCGTCGGTGGCCAGTCGGTACTGGCGCGCCAGCAGCAACATATTGCCCACCACCACCTGCTCGCCAGGCTTCAGGCCGGCGGTGATCAGGGCTTCGGAGGGGCCCTGCTGACCGACCTCGACATCGCGCGATTCGAATACGCCCGGCGCGACCTGCACCATCACCGCATGCTGCCCGGCCTCGAGCTTGACCGCGCCGGAGGGCACGACCACGCCGGCGGCATTCTTGCGCAGCACGCGGGCGCTGGCCAGCATATCGGCCTTGAGCTGGCGGTCCAGGTTGGCGACCAGCCCGCGCACGCGCAGGGTCCGGGTGGCCGGATCAATGAAGTCGCCGGCGGCGAGCACACGCCCGCTGACCTTGCGTCCTCCCAGGGAGGGCACGGTGAGTTCGAAGGTGGCGCCAGGGCGCAGGGCGTCGACCTCACTCTCACGCGCGTCGATCAGCACCCACAGCGAGGTCGGATCGGTCACCACAAACAGGGGCGGCGCGCCAGCGCCAGCGGCGTCGGGCCGCAATTCCTGAGAAGGATTGAGGTTGCGCTCCACCACCACCCCGCCGATGCCAGCGGAGAGGGCCAGACGCTGGTCGACGCCGGCCGCGCCCGGCGCACCGCCGTACAGCCGGGTACGCGCCTCGGCACGCTGAAGTTCGGCGGCCGAGCGGGCCGCGTCGGCCTCGGCCTGCTCCATATCCTTGCGCGGCACCACGCCAGCCTCGAACAGTTCGCGCTGGCGAGCCAGGTTGCGCTGGGCTAGACGGGCATCGGCCTGGGCCTTGGCGGTGTCGGCCTGGGCCACCCCGAAGTCGGGCGAGGCCACCTGAGCCAGAGGCATGCCCGGCTTCACCGCCTGGCCCACATCGGCCAGGATACGTTCAACTCGGCCAGCGAAGGCTGGATACAGCCGCTGGGTACGGTCCTCGTTCCAGACGAAGCGCGCAGGCAGGTCCACCGCAACATCACTGGCGGGTTGGGCCTGGGCGATCCCGAGCTGGGCCAGTTGGGGATGGCCGGGCGGGAATCGGAGCTGGCGCCCCTGCAGAACCGGGTCGGGTATTTCAGCGGCGACGGGCACAGCGGGGGCTACGGGCTTGCGGTCGCAAGCCGACAGAGCCAGTGCGGCACAGAGCAGGAGACAAAGGGTCGGGTTCTTCACGATAGATCCGGTAGGCAGAGACAAGGGGCGCATGGCAGGGGTGACGCGTAGCAGGGCCGAGGGTGGCAAGCGAGGGGCCAGGCTCAGGGGTTGATGGGCGCCTGGCGCAACTGCCACACAGCGGCGGCGCGGCCAAAGTCCGAACGCGCGGCGATGTCGTCGAGGAGCACCGCGCGCAGCGTACGGCGGGCGTCGATCAGCTCGGTCAAGGACAGTGCACCCTTGGAATAGGCAAGTTCGGCCATCCCCGCCACCTGACGGGCGCGGGGCACGATCTCATCCTGAAAGCGGGCGCTGCGGGCGGCGGCCTCGCGCAGGTCGGCCTGCAATCGGGCGCTGTCGGCGGCGGCCGTGCGCTGGACCTTGTCCAACTGGGCCTGAGCCTGCTCCAACTGGGCACGGGCACGGGCGATTTCGCCTTCATAGCCATACGTGCCCAGCATGCCGCCGAGCGGCATCTGCAGGCGCAGCTCGACCATCCTGCGCGAGGTGCCAGGCTGATGGTCCAGCGAGGCGCCCACGGTGACATCGTTGCGCCGCAGCGCCATCGCGCTGTCGAGCGCGGCCTGCGCGCCCTGCACACGGCTGCGCGCTGCCCGCAGGTCCGGGCGCTGCTCGGTGTCGATGGCCGCGGCCGCTGCGGCAGGCACGGAGGTCACCGGTCCCGCGTCCGCGACACGCAGGGCAGCGGGCAGGCCCGTCAGGCGTGCCAACGCCAGCTGGGCCCGAATCACTTCGGCCTCGGCGACGCGCAGTTCGGATTGGGCGCGACGCGCCTCGATGTCGGTGCGCAGCGCGTCCTGCTGGGAAATGTCGCCGGCCCGCAGGCGCCTCTGGGCCGCCTCGGCCAACTCGCCCGCGCTGCGGGCCAGACCTGCCACCTGCTCTAGGCGAGCCTGCGCAGCCAGCAGGTCGTAGAAGGCGCCAGCGGCCGCTTGCTGCTGCTGCACCTGGGCCTCGGCCAGATCCAGCCGGGTAGCCTGCAGCCCTTGCTGCGCGGCCTCGGTTCGCAGCCCGCGCTTATTGCCGCGCTCGACCGTCCAGTCCAGGCCTACGCCCTTGTCGATGCGCTTTTCGCGCCACAGGTTGCCCGGGCCCAGGCCGTTGTCGAGATCGATGGCGCCGGCCTTGGCCGAGAGCGTGGGCAGAGGCGCGCGGTCGGCGGCCTGCAGGTCGCCCTGGGCGGCCGACACCGCGTAGCGGGCCCAGGCCACGTCGGGGTTCTCGCGGGCGGCGCGCAGCGCCTGCTCGAGGGTCACAGGTGGGGCGGCAGGAGCGGCGGACAGGGGCGTGCCCAAGACAGCAGGCGAACTGGCCGGGGTGGTCGGGGGCGTTGGGGTAGCGGGGGTGGTCGCCGCGCTCTGCGCCAGCACCGCGCCAGCCGCCACAAGGGCGGCCGCAGGAATCGTGAGGTTGAGAAAACGCATGGTCCAGAGGTTATCGAACTGTCGCGCTGACCACAGTCTGACCTGGCCGATAAGTACTTATGCGTAGCCTGGCGCGCGATGTGCCGTGGCTTGCCCCCACCCCTTCCGTGATCAGGCCAGGAGGCGGGCGACGATGGCTGCCGAGTGGTGGCTGGCCACTTCCTGGACAAAGCGCAAGAAGTCGCCGTGGGCCTCGTCATCGGCCCGGTCAGAGATCGTGCGTACCGCCGCATAGGGCAGGCCGTAGTCGTGGCAGACCTGGGCGATGGCGGCGCCCTCCATCTCGACTGCCAGCGCGTCGGGCAGCTCTCCCTGCAGTGCCCGCGCCTCAGCGGTGGTGGCGACGAAGCGGTCACCGCTGACGATGAGCCCCCGATGGAGCCGGGCTTCGGGCAAGGCCTCACCCGCTGCTTGCGCCAGACGCGCGGTGAGTGCGGGATCGGTGGCAAAGCGGCTTTGCCCGTAGAGCGGCACCTCGTGACGCGGGAAGAGGGGCGAGGCGTCCAGGTCGTGTTGCAAGAAGGCGTCGGCCACCACCACGTCGCCCACTCGCACGCCAGGGCCGAGCCCGCCGGCCACGCCGGTAAAGACGATGGCGGTGACGCCAAATCGCTCGATCAGGGTGACGGCGGTGGCGGCCGCCGCCACCTTGCCGATGCGAGAGAGCACCAGCACCACCTCCTGGCCATGCAGCCGTCCGCGGAAAAACTCGCGGCCGGCGATGATGCTGCGGCTCTCGGCCGGCATGAGGGCCAGAACCGCGGCCAGTTCCTCGCGCATGGCGGAGACGATCGCCAGTGTCATGGTGCCCTCCTTGCAGGCCGCGGCAAGTCCAGCGTTGCGAGGCGCGTCCAAAAACTCAGGTCTTGCTCAGGTCTTGTCGCGCAGCTCGCGGCGCAGGATCTTGCCCACCGGGGTCTTGGGCAGCTCGCTGCGGAATTCGATGGTGCTCGGTCGCTTGTAGCCGGTGAGATTGGCGTGACAGAAGTCGCGCACCTGTTGCTCGGTGAGCGCCGGGTCCTTTTTCACGATGAAGAGCTTGACCGCCTCGCCACTGTGCTCGTCGGGCACGCCCACCGCTGCGCACTCGAGCACGCCGGGCAGCGTCGACACCACGTCCTCGACCTCATTGGGGTAGACGTTGAAGCCGGAGACCAGGATCATATCCTTCTTGCGGTCGACGATCTTGAAGTAGCCGCGCGCGTCCATGATGCCGATGTCACCGCTCTTGAACCAGCCGTCGGCGGTCATCACCTTGGCTGTCTCGTCCGGGCGCTGCCAGTAGCCCGCCATCACCTGCGGGCCCTTGATCGCAATCTCGCCGCGCTCGCCCACCGGCAGGTCATTGCCGTTGTCGTCGATGATCTTCATCCAGGTCGAGGGAATCGGCACACCGATGGTGCCGGTGAATTCGGTGTTGGTCACCGGATTGCAACTGGCTGATGGGGCTGTCTCGGAAAGACCGTAGCCCTCGCAGATGGGGCAGCCGGTCTTTTGCAGCCACTGACTGGCGACCGCGCTTTGCACCGCCATGCCGCCGCCCAAGGACACCTTGAGGTGGCTCCAGTCGACGGTGCCGAAGTCGGGATGGTTGACCAGGCCGTTGAACAGCGTGCTCACTGCGGGAAAGCTGTGGAATCGGTGCTTGGAGAGCTCTTTGAGCACCGCCGGCAGATCGCGCGGGTTCGGGATGAGGATCTGCTTGGAGCCATTGCGCATGGACAGCATCATGTTCACAGTGAACGCGAAGATGTGATACAGCGGCAGCGCGCAGACGCCGGCGGGTTGCTCGCCCGCCGGAATCTTCTTCATCACCGGGTCGTTCCAGACGGCCGACTGCAGCACATTGGCCACCACGTTGCGGTGCAAGAGCACTGCGCCCTTGGACACGCCGGTGGTGCCGCCGGTGTACTGCAGCACCGCGATGTCGTCGGGTCCAATATCCACCGGCGACAGGGTGTGCCCCTGCCCCTGAGCCAGGGCGGCATTAAAGCGCACCGAACCGGGCAGGTTGAATGCCGGCACCATCTTCTTGACACGACGCACGACGTAGTTGACCAAGGCCCCCTTGAGCGCACCCAGGCGGTCGCCCATGGCCGCCACCACCACATGCCGGACGCTGGTGTTGGCGATACAAGCCTGCAGGGTATGGGCGAAGTTCTCGACGATGACAATGGCCTTGGCGCCAGAGTCGCGCAGCTGGTGATCGAGCTCACGCGCGGTGTAGAGCGGGTTCACATTCACCACCACCAGGCCGGCCCGCAAGATAGCGGCGACGGTGATCGGGTACTGGGGCAAATTGGGCATCATGACCGCGACCCGGTCCCCCTTGGACAGGCCCAGGCCCTGGAGATAACACGCCAGCTGCCGACTCAGGCGGTCGGTGTCGCCGAAGGTCGTTTCCTTGCCCAAAAAGCTGTAGGCGGTCTGGTCAGCGAAGCGGGCGAAACCCTCCTCCATCAACTGAACCAGCGACCGGTACTGACCCGGGTCGATATCGGTGGGAACGCCTTCAGGGTAGGCAGACAGCCAAGGGCGGTCGGTCATCGTGGTCACTCCTCGGTACTTCCGAATGTTGAGACAGGACTTCCAGCCCCGGCGCCGTCCGCAGACGGACCCGGGACACTCCCTGCTGCGGTCTGCGCCGCCTTCATGCGAGGGCGACGGACAGGTCCGCGCCCACTACGATCATTCCACGGCCTTGACCATGTCCTCGACCACCTTCTTGGCGTCGCCGAAGACCATCATCGTCTTGTCCATGTAGAAAAGTTCGTTGTCCAGACCGGCGTAGCCAGCGGCCATGCTGCGCTTGTTGACGATGACCGTCTTGGCCTTGTAGGCCTCAAGAATGGGCATGCCATAGATCGCGCTGCCTTTTTGCAGTGCGGCGGGGTTGACCACGTCGTTGGCACCCAAGATGATGGCCACATCTGCCTGGCCGAACTCGCCGTTGATGTCTTCCATTTCGAAGACCTGGTCGTAGGGCACCTCGGCCTCGGCCAGCAACACGTTCATGTGCCCCGGCATGCGGCCGGCCACCGGGTGGATGGCGTACTTGACGGTGATGCCCTTGTGCGTGAGCTTCTCGGCGAGTTCCTTCACCGCATGCTGGGCGCGTGCGACGGCCAGGCCGTAGCCTGGCACGATGACCACGGTTTCCGCATTGCCCAGGATGAAGGCGGCGTCATCGGCGCTGCCGCTCTTGACGCTGCGCTGCACCGCCGCACCTGACGCGGCAACTGCCGTGTCACCGCCAAAGCCGCCCAGGATCACATTGAAGAACGAGCGGTTCATCGCCTTGCACATGATGTACGAGAGGATGGCGCCCGAGCTTCCGACCAGCGAGCCCGCGATGATCAGCATCGAGTTGTTCAGGCTAAAGCCAATGCCCGCGGCCGCCCAGCCCGAGTAGGAGTTGAGCATGGACACCACCACCGGCATGTCGGCGCCGCCGATGGGGATGATGATCAGCACGCCCAGCACCAAGGACAGCGCCAGCACCGCCAGGAAGGCGTTCCAGCCAAGGTCGACGTTGTCGCTGGCCATGAACACCAGCCCCAGACCCACGGTGGCCAGGGCCAGCACCAGGTTGAGAATGTGCTGCCCGGCAAACTGCACCGGCGCGCCCTGGAACAGGCGGAACTTGTACTTGCCCGAGAGCTTGCCGAAGGCGATGACCGAGCCGGAGAAGGTGATCGCGCCAATGGCCGCACCCAGGAACAGCTCCAGCCGGTTGCCGGCCGGAATCTCGCCCACGGACTTGGCAATGCCAAAGGCCTGGGGCTCGGCCACCGCCGCCACCGCGATGAAGACCGCTGCCAAGCCGATCATGGAGTGCATGAAGGCGACCAATTCGGGCATCTTGGTCATCTCGACCCGCTGGGCCATGACAGCGCCAGCACCGCCGCCGACCACCAGGCCCAAAAGCACCCAGCCCAAGCCCAGGGCGTTGCCGCCCGAGAGCTTCATGATCAGCGCCGCAGTGGTGAGCACCGCAATGGCCATGCCGGTCATGCCAAAGACATTGCCGCGAATCGAAGTCGTCGGATGCGACAGGCCCTTCAAGGCCTGGATGAAGCAGATCGACGCCACCAGGTACAGCAGCGTCACCGTGTTCATGCTCAAGGCGAGGCCGCTCATTTGGACGCTCCCTGTGCAGAAGCTGTGGCCGGGGCCTTCTTCTCTTTCTTCTTGAACATTTCCAACATCCGGCGTGTCACGAGAAAGCCGCCAAAGACGTTGACTGCAGCCAGGGCCACGGCGAGCACGCCCATGGTCTTGCCTAGCGTCGTCTCGGTGAGCGCCGCAGCGAGCATGGCGCCCACGATGACGATGGCTGAAATTGCGTTGGTTACCGCCATCAATGGCGTGTGCAGCGCGGGAGTCACGGTCCACACCACGTGATAACCCACGTAGATGGCCAGCACAAAGATGATCAGGTTGGTCAGGGTCGGGGAGATGATGTCCATGGCCGGTCCTCTTTCTTGTTCTTTATTTCTTCTTCACTTCACCGCCCTGGGCCATCAGGCAGGCCACGACGATGTCGTCTTCAGGGTTGACCGAGAACCTGCCTTCCTTGTCGATGACAAGTTTCAGGAAGTCCAAGACGTTGCGCGCATAGAGCGCCGAGGCGTCGGCCGCTACCAGCGCGGGCAGGTTGGTCTCTCCCACCAGGGTCACGCCATGCTTGACCACGGTCTTGTCCGCTTCGGTGAGCGGGCAGTTGCCGCCTGGGGCCGACCCGCCCTCGGCGGTGGGTCCCTTGCCGGCAGCCAGGTCGACGATGACCGAGCCCGCCTTCATGGCCTTGACCATGTCCTCGGTGACCAGTACCGGCGCGGCGCGGCCGGGAATGAGCGCGGTGGTGATCACGATGTCGGCCTGGGCGACCCGCTTGGCCACTTCGGCCTTTTGCCGATCAAGCCAGGACTGGGGCATGGGCCGGGCATAGCCACCCACGCCCTCGGCAGCCTCTTTTTCTTCCTGGGTTTCGTAGGGGACGTCGATGAACTTGGCACCCAAGGACTCGACCTGCTCCTTGACGGAGGGGCGAACGTCGGAGGCTTCGATCACCGCGCCGAGCCGCTTGGCAGTGGCAATCGCCTGCAGACCCGCCACACCCACACCCAGGATGACCACGCGGGCGGCCTTGACCGTGCCGGCAGCCGTCATCAGCATGGGGAAGAAACGCTGGTAGCGGTCGGCGGCGATCATCACCGCCTTGTAGCCGGCGATGTTGGCCTGGGAAGACAGCACGTCCATGCTTTGCGCCCGGGTGGTCCGGGGCGCCGCTTCGAGCGCGAAGGCGGTGAGGCCGGCGGCAGCGACACGGGCCAGGCCCTCGCCGTCAAAAGGATTGAGCATGCCCACCAGCACCGAGCCCGCCTTCATGTGTGCGAGTTCGGCCGCCGAGGGGGCGCGCACTTTCAAGACCAGTTCGCTGGCCAGGGCCTGTGCGGCATCCACAATGCGCGCGCCAGCAGCCTCGTAGGCGGCGTCGGTGACGCTGGCCGGTACGCCGGCGCCGGACTGCACTTGCAGCACATGGCCAGCAGCCACCAGTTTCTTGACCGTCTCGGGCGTGGCCGCGACGCGTGTTTCTCCCGCCAGGGTCTCGGCGGGGATACCTATCTGCATGGGGGACTCCTCCTGGGTTTGTCAGGATGCGCGACGCCGCGCTTCTTGTAACTTATCCTGAGCTTACATGAGCTTGCGCGCCCGTTCTGGCCAAGGGCTGCACCCCCGCACAAACCCTAGGTCAGAGAAGGCACTGCAGAGCCGGCTCGGCTGCCCGCTGTGGCGCATACGGACCCCCGTCCTGCCCAGGTCGGCGGGGGCGCCCCGCAGGGTCCGCATGGGTGCGCGTGGATACGCATGGGTGAGCCGGACGCGGTGCGCCAGGGTTTCATAATCCGGCCCATGACGACTCGCTGGACCCCCCATGTCACTGTGGCCGCAATCATTGAGCGCGAGGGCCGCTTCATGTTGGTCGAGGAGCACACCGCCGATGGCCTGCGCCTGAACAACGCCGCCGGGCACCTGGACCCGGGTGAGTCGGCCACCCAAGGCTGCAGCCGCGAGGCGCTGGAAGAAACCGCGCACTCCTTCACGCCCACGGCCTTGGTCGGGGTGTACCTCACTCGCTCACGCAGCAACAGCAGCGGGGAGGACGTGACCTACCTGCGCCTGGCGTTTTGCGGCGAGCTCGGCGACCAGGTGCCGGGTCAAGCGCTGGACACCGGCATCGTGCGGACCGTGTGGATGACGCCGCAAGAAGTTCGCGATAGCGCGGACCGCCACCGCAGCCCGCTCATCGTGCGCTGCATGGAGGACTATCTGGCCGGGCGGCGCTACCCGCTGGACATGGTCTACACCAGCCCCGAGGTGCTGGCGACTCAGGGCTGAAAGCGGCTCACCCCTCAGAACTGGTATCGGCGCAAGCCCCCATCCACCGGGATGACGGTGCCCGTGATGTAGGCGGCGAGCGGCGAAGCGAGGAAGGTGACCAAATTGGCCAGTTCCGCGGGCTCGCCGTAGCGGCCGACCGGGATCTCATTGTCGGACTGCCAGGCGCGAAACTCGGGCGTGTAGTTGCGAAGAATCTGCTCGGAGTTGATTCGGCCCGGTGCGATGCAGTTGACGGTAACGCCGTGCTTGCCGACCATGCGCGAAAGGCCCTTGGCCCAGCTATGCATCCCGGCCTTGGCGCAGACAGCGCCGTTAATGTGTTGCGGCTCACTCTTGCCCGTGATGTTGACGATGCGGCCCCACTTGTGGTCGATCATCTGGTCGATGAGGGCGTCGGCCAACTGGCGCGGCCGATGAAAGTTGAGAGTGATCGCCTCCTGCCAGGCGTCCTCACTCACATGCAACTGCTTGAACGCACGCGAGCCGCCGGCGTTGTTCACGAGGATGTCGACGCGGCCCAAACCTTCGAGGGCGGCAGCAGCCAGGCGGGCAGAGGCGTCTTCGGGATAAAGGTCACACGCAATCACCACCGGCTTCTTGCCGCCGGCAGCGACGATTTCCGCGGACAGCTCCTCGAGGTTTTCCACACGCCGGGCGGCGATAGCCACGTGCACGCCTTCGGCGGCCAGCCCCTTGGCAATCGCACGGCCGAGGCCCACGCTGGCACCCGTCACCAGGGCCGTCTTGTCGGAAATATCGAGGTTCATTTTTATGTCTCTAAAGTGCAAGGCGGGCCGAAGCAGCCCGTTCGCGGAGCATGATGGAAAACCGCAGGCCCGCTCCGACCAGGCCCACTGCGACCAGGCCCACTCAGTCCGGCCCTGCCAGACCCCCTGAGGGATCAGCGCAACTGACTCAGCTTGTCCTGGGCCGCGAGTTCAGCCGCACGCTGGGCGTCTTCCGGCAGCAGGAGGCGCTCGGCCACCATCGCCTCGGCGGCGGCGCGCACCGCCGCCACATAGGCGGCCGGGCTGGCATAACGCTCCTCCAGCGAGGGACGGGGATCGCCCACGGCCTGGCGCTGCGCGCGTGTTTCGGCAAAGGGCACAACAGCGCCCTGGAGCGGGAACAGCGTGTCAGGGCCAAAGCCGGCAGCGCGCGGGTTCCAGCCGGTGTAGGTGGCGCGGGGCACTGCCAACGCGAGCTGGCGCACGCCGGCAATCGCCATGCCGTCGGCGTCGGCGCGGGGCACGTAGACCGGGTAGCGGCCCAGTTGCTTGGGCGGGAGCACCGACTGGTCGGCGAAGCCGGCAACGGTGTAGATGCCCGCATAAGGCAGACCCGGGATACCCGCCGGCACGGCGCCGGCAGCATCGACCAGGGTGCCGTGCGCGCGCATCGGCACGCGGCTGGCAGGAGGCTCCTTGCCGGTGGCCAGCCACTCGTGCATGCCGGTGAGCAGGGCGCGCATCACCGCGCCGTTTTGCATCGGATTGACAGGCAAGGCCATGGTCTCTGCGCGCCGCATGCGCTCGCCTGCGCTGCCATAGTGCGGCGTTCCGGTGAGCATGTAGGCACGCACGTCCGGCGGCAGATCCAGGTGGTTGCCGGCGAGATCGGTCACCAGCAGCGAGGCGCGCGAGGCCCACCACTCATGTTCGCTGTCGGTCTGCATCACCCGCGGGCAGGTGGCGTTGAGGCGGCAGCGCAGCATCAGGCTGTCGCGGCGGCCACTGAGCGGATCGTCCATCGCCACATAGGTGAAGGGGAACAAGTCCACCTGCCAGGCGGGATCCTCCAGGTGGCGGCCGTTGCGGTTGATGAGGCCAAAGCGGACGTTGGTGGCCATGCGGCGCGCACCGGCGACATGCGGCATCAGGCCGTCGAACACGGTGCGGCCCAGAACGTCCTCGTTGAACCCTAGGTGAAGGAAGTCGCGCAGAAAGCGGCCCGACTGCGACACGCCGAAGCCGACCGTTCTCTGGACCGTGGAGCGACCCTGTACCGCCAGCGGGTTGCCATCGGTGCCATCGCGGCGCAAGAAGGCGGTGATGTCGCGCACTGCGGCGAAGCCCATGCCCAGCACCAGGGGGTCGGTGGCGGTGTAGGTCACCTCATACAAAGCGCCGGCATCGAAGCCCGCCGCGGGCCGCTGGATTTCGACGGTCGTGGGCCCGGTGGCGCGAACGGTCAGCCCCGCCGGTGTCTGCCGCGGCAGGTCCCAGCGCTGGCGCACCGTCACCGCGAGGTTGGCCGGGTTGGCCAGCGTCCACTGCAAGGTGGCGGTTGCGGGATTGCGCGTGTGGTCGAAGATGAATTCTTCGCGCACCGGGCCGGTGACGCCGCGCAGGGCCGGCCCCCGCAGGGCCATCTGACCCGGTTGCGAAGGCAGGTCCGCCTGCCAACCGACCCACAGCTGGGTGTAGCCCTGGCGCTCGAGAAAGCCGTTGCCGGGGTTGCCCTTGTCCAGGCTGTTAGCGTCAGGCGCATCGTTGAACATCTGCGGGCCGATCTGGCGGCCTCGATTGGGCACATCCACCAGCAGCGTTCCGTTGCCGCGCGCCGGGTCCACGGGGCGCAGCAAGACGACGTCCGCCGTCGCCTCGACCCGGCCATTGGCCGTGCGCGGGGCCTTGTCGATGTCGACGATGACCGCGTTGCGCGGGTCGGCCGGATCGAGCGCGATCGTGGCGCGGGCACTGACCTTTTCGTAGGCGCCCACGGCACCGAAGCTGCGGCCGCCATAGGCGGGCGAGCGCTCAAGAACCTCGAAGCGGACCACCTGGGCCTGGACGGCGACCGCCGCTGCGCCCAGTACGATCGCGCCGGCAAGTCGGGCGCATTGGATCCATCGCGCGTGCATTTGGGGCACTCCTTTGAATTGTTTTGGCAGGACGGCGCGGCTCAATCGGGCTTGATTTGCGCGCGCTTGACGATGTCGCTCCAGATCTTTTGCTCGCGTGCGATGAAGGCCGCGTAATCACTCGAAGGACCGCCACCGCCCACCGCGTTGTCGGTGGCAAAGCGCTCGGTCACCGAGCTGGAGCGAAGCGCCTTGTACGACTCCTCCTGCAAGCGCTTGACGATGTCGGGCGGCGTGCCGGCCGGCACATGGACGCCATACCACTGCGCGGTCTCGAAGTCTTTGAAACCCAGCTCGGCCACCGTGGGCACGTCGGGCAGCGCCGTGATGCGCTGGGTGGTGCCCACCGCGATGGCGCGCAACTTTCCCGCGCGGATCTGGGCGCCCAGGGCGGGCATGCCGGCAGATGAGGCCTGGGTGCGGCCAGCCAGCAGGTCGGTCAGCTGCGGGCCGGTACCGCGATAGGGAATGTGGGTGATGAACATGCCGGTCACCAGCTTGAGGTACTCCATCGCCAGGTGACCCGCGCTGGCGTTGCCGGCGGAGCCGTAATTGAGCTTGCCCGGGTTCTTCTTGGCATAGGCCACGAACTCCTTGAAGTCCTTGGCCGGTACGTCCGGGTGGATGACGAAGACGTTGGGCACTTTGGCCAGCAGCGTGACCGGCATGAAGTCCTTGTTCACGTCGTAGGGCTGATTGGCGAGCATGTAGGGGTTGACCGCCAGGGTTCCCACGTGGGTGAGGATCATGGTGTGGCCGTCGGGCGCCGCCTTTTGCGCCTCCTGCATGGCCGTGACGCCAGCGCCACCGGGCTTGTTCTCGACGAAGACCGAGACACCCAGCTGCTTGGTCAGTTCGGCGGCCACCGAGCGGGCGACGATTTCTGAGGTACCACCGGGGGCGAAGGGCACCAGGAAGCGGATCGGCTTGCCGTTAGGCCAGGACGACTGCGCCCGGGCAGCGGGCAAAGCCACCGCCGCGGCGGCGCCGGCGGCCACCGCCAGTGCCTGGCGGCGGGTGAGGGAAGCGGATTTGCGTTCGTTCATGTCTGTCTCCTTCGTATTCATTTCGACTCGAAAAGCCTGCTGCGACAGCAGCGCTCAGAACTGATACCTGCGCAAACCGCCGTCGACCGGAATGACGGCGCCGGTGATGTAGGCCGCCCGCGGCGAGGCCAGGAACGTCACCAGATTGGCCAGTTCCTCAGGCTCGCCGTAGCGGCCGACCGGAATCTCGTTCTCGGACTGCCAGGCGCGGTACTCGGGGGTGTAGTTGCGAAAGATCTGCTCGGAATGGATGCGGCCCGGGGGAATGCAGTTCACCGTCACACCATCCTTGCCCACCATGCGCGAGAGGCCCTTGGCCCAGCTGTGGATGCCGGCCTTGGCACAGAAGGCGCCGTTGATATGTTCGGGCTCGCTCTTGCCAGTGATGCAGATGATGCGGCCCCATTTGCGCGCGACCATCTGGTCGATCAGGGCGTCGGCCACCTGGCGCGGGCGATGGAAGTTCAGGGTGATGGCCTCCTGCCAGGCCTCTTCACTGACATGAAGGTCCTTGAAGCTGCGCGAGCCGCCAGCGTTGTTGATAAGGATGTCCACATGGCCCATACCGGCCAGGGCGGCCGAGGTCAGACGCTGCGCTGCGTCCTCGGCGTACAGGTCACATTCGATGAGGACAGGCTTCTTGCCGCCAGCGGCAACGATTTCTTCGGACAGCTCCTGGAGCTTGTCCGCGCGGCGGGCCGAGATGGCCAGTTGCACGCCCTCGGCGGCCAGCGCCTTAGCGATCGCGCGGCCAATGCCCACGCTGGCGCCCGTCACCAGGGCGGTCTTGTCATTGATTTGCAGGTCCATGAATTTCGTCTTGAGTGGAAGGGGAGCGCAGGCAGCGATGGGCGTGACCCGTCGGCACGAGCGTCCGGACGGGGGCCGGAGGTACAGAGTGGACCACACCGCGAAGGTCCACCCTGCGGACCCGGCGCACCCCGCGCCCCCACGATGGTGAATCATCTGCGGCACCTGATAAATCAGGGATAACGATGCGTGGCCCGTGAACACCCTGTTTCAGCGACGGCCTGTGAAAAGATGATTTTCAGAATTGGTTTCACCCAATGAAACACGGGCACGCTATCATCTGCGGGTGCCATCGCCTGAACCGTCCCAGGAGCGCCCCACCCCCGAGTCGGGCAACCGCCCCTCGCTGGAAATGATCCGGCTGATCCTGGGCCATGTCGGATTGCATTCGGCGTTCTCCGGCATGCGGATGTCGACGCCCCTGCTGGCACTGAGCCTAGGCTACGGGACGGCGTCCATCGGGGTGCTGATGGCGCTGTTTGCGGCCGCGCAAATTGCCATTGCGATGCTTGGCAGGCGTCTGGTGACTGAACGCGGCCTCAAGTTTTGTCTGACCCTGTGCGGCATCAGCGCCGCCTCGGGCATCGGCCTGGCGGCGGCCTGGCCGGCGCTTCCCGCCCTGGGCCTGGGCGCTCTGTGTTGCGGCGGTGCGATCGGCCTGTCGCTGATCACCATCCAGCGCCATGTGGGCCGGGCCTCCTCCTCCGAAGCCGAGTTGCGCCGCGGGCTGTCCTGGGTCTCCATCGCGCCGACCGTGGCGATCTTCATCGGCCCCTTGCTGGCCGGAGCGTTGATTGACGCCGCTGGCTTCCAGTCGGCCTTCATGGCCCTGGCACTGCTGCCTCTGGGTAGCCTGCTGGCAGCCCGCCTGGCGCGGGAAATTCCGGTGGCACCCGCACCCCCACAGGCCCCCACCTCGCCTTGGTCGCTGCTGCGAATTCCGAACTTTCGGCAATTGATGGTGCTCAATTGGCTCATGGGCGCGTCCTGGGATCTGCACGGCTTCATGGTCCCGGTCATCGCCCACGAGCGCGGCTTGAGCGCCTCGTCAATCGGCCTGTTGATGGGGGCCTTTGCGCTGGCAGCCACCCTGAGCCGCCTGGCGGTTCCCGCCATCGCCGCCCGGATGCCAGATTGGCTGGCGCTGGCCGGCGCTGTCACGCTGGCCGGTGTGCTGCTGGCGGTCTATCCCTTCTTGCAGGGCCTGTCTTCGATGATGCCGTGCTCGTTCGCGCTCGGCGCGCTGCTGGGGGCTGTGCAGCCGCTGGTCATGATCCTGATCCACAAGGTGGCACCCGAGGACCGCCAGGTCGATGGCATGGCGCTGCGCATGATCCTGTTCAACGGCTCGGGCATCGCCATGCCCATGGTCTACGGCGCAGCCGGCATCGCGCTGACCGCCTCGGGCGTGTTCCATGCCGCGGGTTTGCTGGTTTTTATGGGAGGCGGGCTGGGCATCCGGGCTGTCCTCGCTTTGCTGCGTGAGCAAAAGCACGCCGAGGGGGTTCCACCAACTGCACCCCCACCTGCGCCGCCGTCTGGTTCGCCCCCTGTCTGAGGGGCCCGCAAGCGTGGGCAAAAGGCGCATGGCGGGATGCGCTCACGCCATGATCTGACCTGTTATCGATATTCGCCAAGGAGAAGACCGATGCGCTTGAAAGACAAGGTGGCCGTGGTCACTGGTGGGGCCTCTGGCCTGGGCAAGGCCATTGCGACGCGATTCGCCCAGGAAGGTGCGATCGCCGTCGTGGCGGACATCAATCCGGAAACGACCGCGCGCACCGTGATGGAGATCGAGGCGCAAGGTGGCCGCGCGCGCGGTCACCAGGTCGACGTGACGGACGCCTTGCGCTTGCAGCAATTCTTCGACGCGCTGATTGCCAGCGAAGGACGGATTGACATTCTGGTGAACAACGCGGGCGTCACGAAGTACAAGGCCTTCGACGCGATCAGCGATCCGGACTGGGATGCGGTCCTGCGCCTGGACCTCAAGGCAGTGTTCTATTGCGCTCAGGCAGTCGCGCCGCATATGACCCGGCAGCAGTACGGCAAGATCATCAACATCTCGTCGAGCCTGGGCACGGGGACGACGCCCCACATCGGGACGCTCTCAGCCGGGGCGGCTGCGCCCTACGCCTCGGCCAAGTCGGCGGTGATCCAGCTGACGAAAATCCTCGCGCGTGAGCTCGGCCCCAGCGGTGTCAATGTCAACTGCCTGGCGCCCGGCTTTTTCCTCACCCCGCTCACAGCAACCACCCGAACCCCCGAGGAGGTGGAGGAACATGTCCGGGTGCGCTCGGAGATGGCAGTTTTGAAGCGGCCAGGCAAGCTGGAAGAACTCGCCAACGCGGCGCTGTTTTTCGCCTCGGACGAATCGAGTTTTGTCACCGGCCAGACGCTCTGCGTCGACGGCGGCCGCAGCGACCGCATGTAGAGTCGCCCGGCAAGAAATTTGCCGCCCAGCGCCAGGCTGCTGGTGCAGCGCAGCGCGGGCGCACGCCGAGCGGAGCGTCAGAACAGCGAGCCGACCATGCCACCTTCGACCGCCACGGTCGATCCGGTGACAAACCCGGCCTGCGAGGAAGCAAGGAAAGCGACCACGCCGCACACCTCCGCCTGCTGGCCCATGCGGCCCAGCGGCGTCATCTTCTTGCGCGCCTGCATCTGCTCGGGGGTGTAGGCGGCAGCGCCCACGCGATGGGAGGTGTCGATCAGCGCTGGTGCCACACAGTTGGCAGTGATGCCATGCACGCCGACCTCGTTGGCCAGGTGGCGCACATAGGCGGTCACGCCGGCGCGAAACACGGTGGATAGGCTATGGTGCGGCATGGGCTGCTTGACCGACGCCGAGGTGATGGCGACGATGCGCCCCCAGCCGCGACCGGTCATGAGCGGCAGCATCTCGTTAGCGATCTGGATCACGCTCCAGAGCTGGTTGCGATAGGCCTCCTGCCAGCGCGCCTCTTCGGTTTCCTGCAGCGTGGCACGCAGCGGATTGGGTGCGCGACCGGTGTTGAGGACGAGGATGTCGAGCCCCCCGAATTCGGACTGGATGGTCTGCGCCAGTCGCAGGACGTCGGCGGGCACCAGCATGTCGCCCACCACCGCCAGGGCCCGCACACCGTACGTGGCGGCAATCTCAGCGGCAGCGGCCTCAAGCTTGTCGGCACTGCGCGCAAAAAGCACCACATGCGCGCCCTCGGCGGCCAGGGCATGGGCGATGTTGCGGCCCATGCCGCCACTCGATGCGGTGACCAGCGCCACCTTGTCCTTGATGCCCAGGTCCATGGCGATGCTCCAAAAAGGGGTCAGGCAGCCGGCGCGGTGACGACGACCTCGTCACCCTCGACTGTGAACTGGTGCGGCATATCGGCCGAGGCCCACTCGAGGTAAGCGAGCACCTCGTCGAATTTGGGATCGCCCTGTTTGAGAGCCTGCGGCCGGTAGTAGGCGTCCATGGCCACGGGCAGGAAGGACACCCGCGCGATGCCCTCCTTGGTGACGACCGCCTTGGCCAGCATGCTCAGGGTGCAGGCCTTGCCATAGGGCATGAGCGGGAACTCCGGGTCCAGGTCAATGTGATTGCGCACCGCGCCATGGGCCCAGGCCGGCTCGTTCCAGGAAGGCGCCGGGAAGCCCTTGGTCATCGCGAACACGCCCAGGCTGTAGAAGATTGGCTTGCTGCGGTACATCTCGATGGCCTTGGGCAGGTGCGGCGCGTGGCCGACCACCATATCGGCGCCCGCCTCGATGGCCTGATGCGCCACGGTGACCTGGTAGTCGCAGATCACGCGCGGGATGCGGATGATGCCGGCGTGGAAGGCCAGGATGACGACGTCGGCCTCCTGGCGCAGGGCGCGGATGTCCTCGAGCAGCAGGGCCAGGTCTTTCGGGTCCGGCTCGGTGCGCACCCGCACCGGCTGGTGCGGACCGCGCGTCTCGTAGGCGGTCTTCACCCGGATCGAGGCCACACCGGGCTTGCCCGGGCCCGCTTCGGTACCGGCCGTCGCCACGGCGGTCCAGCCGAGGTAGGCCACCCGCACACCGTTTTTCTCGACGATGGCCGCCTTGCGCGCCTCGGCCAGGTCGCGGCCAGCGCCAGTGACCTGTATGCCCCTGGAGGCGAACAGCTCGCGGGTGTCCAGCATCGCCTCGACACCGGCGTCAAAGCTGTGGTTATTGGCCATGGTGACGGCGTCGAAACCGCCATCGGTATAGATCTGGGCCATCTCGACCGGCTGGCCCACCTGCGGGGCAAGCGCGCTCTCGACCTTGCGGTCCGAGTAGGTACGCATGCAGTTGACGAAGCGCATGTCCACCGACTGGAGTGCGCCGAGCACACCTTGGGTGTATCCCTCGATCGGGAAGCCGTGCTTGGGACCGTGGGCGGGACCGCAGTCGCCGCCAATCAGCAAGGATGCAGAGGTAGCCATGGAATCTCTCCGTTGTGCGCTGTCGGTGCTGGATTGGGGAGGCTTATTTGGGCAGCAGCATGTCCACGATGACCCGCACCAGCTCCACGTAGCTGCGTGCCACTACATAGAGCAGGCCGGTGCCGACCAGAACCAGGGGCGCTGCCCACAGGGCGCCTGTCATGACCACCGCCAGCAGTCCCAGAAGGAGCACGCCCACGGTCAGGACAAGGACGCCCCTGTCGCCATGTTTGACCAGCATGTGCAGGGTGCGGTAGCTGGGCTGGGATCCATCTTCCATGGCGTTCTCCTTCGTTCAAATCGAGGGAAAGTGTAGCATCGGCAACCATTCATCGGCATCCGTTTCATTGCTCGGAACCGCATAGCGCAGAGCCCTTCGGCGCAGCTTGCATTCCGACCAATGGAACGAGTACTGAAAATGGGAGTTGCCTGTAGCATGCACAAGGGTTGCGCCAAGCACACGGGGCTGGGCACCCGCGAACTGCCCTCGCCACCGGGCATCGGCCAAACAAGAACGGAGACACGCATGAAAACCCTCTCTCTGAGCCGCCGCCAAGCGCTGGCGCTGCCCTTGGCCTTGTGGGGCGCAGGGGCCGGGCCGCTGGCCCTGGCCCAGGGCGCCTATCCTTCGGCGCGCGCCATCACCCTGGTGGCGGGCTTTCCGCCCGGCGGATCCACCGACTTCATCGCCCGCCTCCTCGGGCAAAAGCTCTCGGAGGCGCTGGGGCAGTCGGTGGTGGTGGAAAACCGCGGCGGCGCCAACGGCATGGTCGCGGCCAACGCGATCGCTGCCGTGCCTCCCAATGGCTACAACCTGCTGCTGACGTCCATGGGGATGACCACCAACCCTTACCTGTACAAAGAGGCGCAGCGCGACCCGGTCAAAGACTTCACTTCGATCGCGATGCTGGCCAGCGTGCCCAACGTCGTCGTGATCAACCCCGCACTGCCAGCGAAGAACCTCATGGAGCTGCTGGCCCTGTCACGCACACGGGCCACGGCCAAAAAGCCACTGACCCTCGCTACGACAGGCAATGCGGCGCCCGGCCACCTGGCCAGCGAACTGCTGCAGCGCGTGGCCAACACCAAGTTTGAGTACGTCCCCTACAAGGGCTCCGGCCCCGCCTTGACCGACATCCTGGCAGGCCATGTGGACATGTCTTTGCCCACAGTGCTGGCCGCCATGCCGCATATCAAGACCGGCAAGCTGCTGGCGGTCGCGGTGACCGGCTCCAAGCGCTCGGCCCTGCTGCCCGAGGTGCCGACGATTGCCGAGGCTGGCGTGAAGGAGCTGTCCACCGGCTCGGGCTGGTACGGCCTGATCGGTCCGGCCGGTATGCCTAAGGATGTGGTCGATCGCCTCAGCGCCGAAGTCGACAAGATCATGAAGTCGGCCGAGGTGCGCGAACGCTTTGTCGCCAACGGCGCCGACCCGATGTACATGAGCCACACTGAAATGACGGCCTTCGTTGCCAAGGACTTCAAGTACTGGGGCGACGTGATCCGGGCGGCCAATATCAAGCCGGAGTAATCCACCCATGTCTACACCACTGACCGGGCCGGCCGATTGCCCGCCTCTGGAAACCGCCGTCGTCCGCTTCATCCTGGGGTTTGGCATCGAACATGTCACGCCGGAACTGCGCGTGATGGTCAGCCGCGTGCTGCGCGACCAGTTCAGCTCTCAGGTAGGCAATACCCGCCTGCCCTGGTCGCGACAGGTCCGTGCGCTGGTCGACGCGCAGCACCTTCAGGGGCGCAGCCGGATCATCAGCAGCCTGCAGCAGGTGAGCGCGTCGGACGCCGCCTTCATCAACGCCACCTACGCCCATGGCTTCGAATACGACGAGGGCCACCGCCCGAGTAACAGCCACCCCGGCAGCTGCGCGGTGGCTACGGCGTTTGCCGTCGGCGAGGAGGTGGGCGCCTCGCTCGACGAGGTGATCACCGCGATCCTCATGGGGTACGAGGTGTACGCGCGCATCGGCGTGCTGGCAGCGCCCGACCTGATGCAGCGCGGCTTTCATCCGGCCAGCGCGCTGGCGAGCTTTGGCGCCGCTGCGGTCTGCGCCAAGCTTCGCAAGTTCGACGCCGAAACCACCCTGCACGCGCTGGCCATCGCCTTGAGTCATGCGTCGGGCGCAGCCGAGTACGCGTCCACCGGCGGCTCGGTCAAGCGGGTGCATCCAGGCATCGGCGTGCGCGGCGGGATGATGGCGGCGGACCTGGCCCGCGCCGGCATTACCGGACCGCGCGCATTTTTGAGTGGGGTCAAGGGCTTCTACAAGGCCTTCTTGCAGCGCGAGCCCGCCGCCGATGCCGCGTCGCGCTTCGGCTTTGACAGCGCCTACGAGATCCGGCGCGGCGGCTTCAAGCGCTATTGCTGCTGCGGGGCCAACCATGCCGCCATCGACATCCTCAGTGCGTATGCGGGGCGCCTGGCCGAAATCGAATCGGTCTCGCTGCGCATTCCGCGTCTGAGCAACACCATGGTCGGACTGGTCAACACCAACACCTACACCCCGGGCAATATCGAACAGGTGCAATTTAGCCTCCCGGCGCAGGCGGCGTTCGCGCTGCTTGGCTACGGCAACGGCTATGGCGCCCACCTGCGCTATCTCGAGGGCACGCTGGACATGGACCTGGTGCTGGCCACCGCGCGCAAGGTGCAGCTGGTCGAAGCGACCGAGTACGACAAGCAGTACCCCGGCAAGTTCGTGACCGAGGCCACGGTAAGCTTCAAAGACGGTAGGCAAGAGACCACCTTCGTCGAAAACTCACTGGGCACGCCAGACAACCCCATGGACGAAGCGGCCCACGACGCCAAGTTTCTGGAGCTCACGACGGGCGTGCTGGGTGAGGCCCGCGCGCGCGCCCTGCTGAAGACGCTGCACGCCCTGCCCTCCGACCTGGCGCCGCAGGCGCTGACCGCCCTGGCCGCAGCCGAGGCACACTGATTTCACCCCTAACCATCCAAGAGGAAGTTGACATGCAACGGCTAGAGACCGACGTCGCCATCATCGGCGCAGGCATTTCCGGTCTGGTGACCGCCCTGCGCCTGGCCGATCAGGGGGTGCGCTCCCTGGTGCTGGAAAAAGGCGCCGAGGACCGCTATCCCTGCAACACCCGCGTGGCCGGCGGCGCCTTTCACGTGGCCCACCGCGACGTGGCAGAAGACCCGGAGATCATTCGCAACGCGGTAGTCACTCGCACCAAGGGCGCCGCGCGCGAGGACCTGGTCGATGCGCTGGTCAATGACATCGGCGGGGCAACGCAGTGGCTGCGTGAGAAGGGGGTGCGCTTCATCAAGGTCGGCCACGAAACCTATCGCCGGCACACCCTGGCACCGCCGATTGCCACCCACGGCCGCCGCTATTGGGAAGGCCGCGGCGGTGACGTGCTGCTTCGCACCCTGGAGGCGGCCCTCATCAAGGCCGGCGGCGGCATCGTGCGTGGCACGCGTGCGCGCCAGTTGGTGATGGAGGGTGGCGCCTGCGTCGGCCTGCTGGCCGAGCAAGCCAGCGGCCCGGTCGACATCAGCGCGCGGGCGGTGGTGGTCTGCGACGGCGGCTTTCATTCCGACCCGGCCCTCATACGAGAGTTCATCAGCCCCGCCCCCGAGCGGATGCTGCAGCGAAACGCCGGCACTGGTACCGGCGACGGCATCCGCATGGCCCGCGCCGTGGGCGCGCAAGTGGTGGGCATGGACCGCTTTTACGGCCATGTGATGTCGCAAGACGCGATGACCAATCCGGACCTGTGGCCCTTCCCGATGATCGACTTCGTCTGCGCAGCGGGCGTGGTCGTTGATGGCTCGGGCCGCCGTTTCATGGACGAGGGTCTGGGCGGCGTGACCATGGCCAACCGCATCGCGCGGCAGGCCGACCCCCTGGGCGCCACCGTCATCTTCGACGCGGCGATCTGGAACGGCCCCGGCCGCGAGTACCTGATCCCGGCCAACCCCACCCTCACCTCCAACGGCGGCACCCTGTTGTCGGCACCTGACCTGCCCAGCCTGGCAGCACAAATTGGCGTGCCTGCCGACGCCCTGGCGGAAACCGTCCAGACATTCAATGCCGCGGTCGCTTCAGGGCAGGAGGCTGCACTCACGCCCCACCGCAGCACCGGCAACTACAAGGCCATGCAAATCCAGGGCGGCCCCTACCACGCGGTCAAGCTGTGTGCAGGCATCACCTACACCATGGGCGGCCTCGTCATCAACGCCGACGGCCATGTGCTCGATGCGCAGGACCAGCCGATCCCAGGCCTGTACTCGGCCGGCTGCGCCGCCGGCGGCATCGAGGGCGGCAAGGGCGACGGGCAAGTGGCCTATGTGGGCGGCCTCACGCGGTCCACCGTGTTCGCGCTGCGCGCGGCCAATGAGCTGGCGCGCCAGCTTGTTCCCGCCTGAGCGTGGCGCGCAAAAGCGGGTTTTGATGGTCGCGGAAGCGGAGGGTGCTGGGGTACCATGCCCTCACCTTCCGGATCGAAACAGACCGTCATGATGCGTGCCGTCCAGCGAATTCTTGGCATATTTGAGAGTTTCACCCCCGACGCGGACAGCCTGACCCTGCAGGAAATCGCCGACCGGATCGAACTGCCCAAGTCCACCGCCTTTCGCATCGTCCAGAGCCTCGAGCAAGCGGGCTATCTGGTGCGGCTCGAGAACCAGCAGTACTGCCTGTCGTTTCGCTTCACCCGCCTGGCGGGCATGGTCAAAAGCACCCTGGGCATCCGGGAAATCGCCCGCCCGGTGATGACGGAGCTGTCCAAGACGACCCAAGAAACCGTGTCCCTGCACACGATCAGCGGCCGCAATCGGGTCTGCATCGACGTGATCAACGGCGTGTCGCCCCTGCGCAGCGTCGTTCAGCCGGGCGAGCAAATTCCGCTGGGCTCGGGCTCCGCCGCCAAGGTGCTGCTCGCCCACATGACAAGCACCGAGCAGTCACCGCTGCTGACTGCGCTGGCCCGCAGCACCAAGCGGCCGAAGGCCGAGCTCGCCGCCGAACTCGCACAGGTGCGCAGCCAGGGCTATGCGGTGTCGCATGGCGAGCGGCTGCTGGGCGTGTCGGCAGTCTCGGCACCCATCAAGGACGTCCACGAGCAGGTGCTGTACTGCCTGTCGGTCAATGGGCCGAGCGTGCGCATGCAGTCGCACGAGAAGGAATACGCCAAACTGCTGGTCAAGGCCGCCGCCAGCATCTCCCGCCTGAACGGCGCGCCGACACCGGTTTAGGCCGGGCCCAGTTCGGACCGCTTCGGCCCGCTTCGGACCGCTTAGGCCCGGTACGGAAATCTCCTTCGCCACGGCCCGCCTGGGTAAGAGTTCAGGAGCCGGCATACGCTGCACGGACCCGGCGGACGCACCCTTCGCACGCACCCTTCGCAACGGACCATCGCCCCAACTCGTCGATTCCACCCATCGAAATCAATTCCGAAAAATTGACCCCGGTGAGCGATTGAACTAGAGTCATTGCGACGCCGCGTGCCAGAGGCGCATGCGGCCCCAAATCAGCCCGTGCGCGAAGGCGCCCCGGCCATTCTTCCGACACCCTGGCCGCCCTGTCCGGCGGCCCCATCCAATCTGGCATGAAGAAATTCGAGCATCTGTTCGAGCCACGCGCGATCGCGGTGGTGGGCGTTTCCGACGACGGCGCCCGTCCGGGCACGCAGGCCCTGCGGGCCCTGGTCAAAAACGGTTTCCAGGGAGGTCTCTTTCCCGTCAACCCGAAGTACCCGACCTTCGACGAGCTGCCCTGCTTCGCGTCGGTCGACGCCATCCCGGAGGCCGTCGACCTGGTCGTTATCGGGGTGCCGGCCAGCGGCGTGCTGGCGGTGCTCGAAAGCTGCGCGCGCAAGAAGGTCGGCTACGCCGTCATTCTGAGCGGCGGCTTTCGGGAAAGCGGGCCCGAGGGCATCGAGCGCGAGCGGCGTCTGCTGGAAATCGCACGGGCTGCAGGCATTCGCCTGCTCGGCCCGAACTGCCTGGGCTTTGCCAACATCCACACCGGCCTGTACGCCGCCTTCGGCAGCATCACCCGGCCGCCCAAGCTGCAACGCGGCGCGGTATCGCTGGTCACGCAAAGCGGCGGCTTTGGCTACAGCATCGCGCTGGCCTGCGCCGAGGCGGGCATCGGTTTTCGCCATGTCATCGCCACCGGCAACGAAACCGATATCGACACCATCCAACTGATCGACGCCCTGCTCGATGACGAAGAGACGCGCAGCATCATTGCCTATATCGAGGGCACGAGCGACGGCCGGGCCCTGCTCGATGTGGGCCGGCGAGCGCTGGCCGCCGGCAAGCCCCTGCTGCTGTGGAAGGGGGGTGTGACCGAACAAGGCGCCAAGGCGGCCGAGTCGCACACGGCCAGCATGACCGGCACCTATGACTTCTACCGGGCCCTGTTTCGGCAGACCGGCATCGTCGAGATTCAAGAGCTGCACGAAGCGGTCGACTACCTGCTGGCCTTTGAAGGCCGACGCTACCCCACTGGCAATGGCGTGGCGGTCATGGGCGTCTCCGGCGGGTCGGCCATCGTGTTCGCGGATGCGGGCGAGCGACGCGGCCTGCAGCTATGCGAGTTGTCTGCGCAAACGCAGCAGGCCTTGGCGGGCGTGGTGCCGAACATCGGCGCGGTGCACAACCCGATCGACCTGACCGCGGGCTACTTCTCCGCCGCCAACCAGGTCAAGCTCGAAGCCGCGGTGCGGGCCACGCTGGCCGACCCGGGCGTGCATGCACTGTGCGTGAACCTGGCCACCACCGGCCAGGCGGGAAGCCTGGCCGCCGCACAGGTGCTGGTGCGGGTGGCGCAGGAGAGCGACAAGCCCATCGTGGTGTTTTCTTCCACGCCGGTGGCCGAGAACGCGCAGGCACTGGCCGAGTTCGCCAAGGGCGCTGTGCCCGTGCTACGCTCGCCCTCGCGCGCAGCGCGTGCCGTGGCCACGCTGGCCGATTACCGGCGCGTGCGCGAGCGGCTGCTGGCGGCGCCAGCCGCTGCCGACACGGGCGTGGCAAAGGCCGAGGCTGGAGCCGAGGCCGCCACCACGGTGCAGGCCGGACGGGCCCTGTCCGAAGCCGAGTCGAAGGCGGTGCTGGCCGCTGCCGGCATTCCAGTCAGCCGCGACGTGATGGTGCCCGGCCCAGGCAAGCTGGCGATCGAAGGTCTGCGCCTGCCCCTGGTGGTCAAGGTGGTCTCGCCCGACATCCCGCACAAGACCGAGGTCGGCGGCGTGCGCCTGGGCATCACCAGTCAGGCGGCGCTCGACGAGGCCATTGCCGAAGTGCTTGCCAACGCCAGGCGCCATATCCCACAGGCCCGCATCGAAGGCGCGCTAGTGTCCGAGATGGTCCGCGGCGGCTTTGAGCTGATTGCCGGCGTGGTGAATGACGAGGTGTTCGGACCGGTGGTGGTGGTGGGCGCAGGCGGCATCTACGCCGAGGTCCTGAAGGACACCTCTTCGCGCATCGCACCATTTGATGAGGCCACTGCGCGCGACATGCTGGATGAACTGCGCTGCCGGCCCATTTTGGACGGCGTGCGCGGTGCGCCGGCCTGCGACGTCGGCGCCATCGCCTCGGCCCTGGCCGCCCTGTCCCGCTTCGCCTGGGCGCACCGTGAGCAGGTGCGTGAGGTCGATATCAACCCGCTGTTCGCCCTGCCCGATGGCGTGGTGGCCGCAGACGCCCTGGTGGTACCCCTATGACGACAAACCCAGACGACCTCGTCCTGTCCCGCCAGGACGGTGGCCTGTTGTGGCTCACTCTCAACCGCGCCGATAAGGCCAACGCGATGACGGTGAGCATGGTGGAACGCCTGACCGCCCAGCTTGTGGCCGCGGGCACTGACCCCTCCGTCCAGGCGGTGCTTCTGAGCGGCGCTGGAGAGCGCGTGTTCTGCGCCGGCGTCGATGTGCGCGAGCAAGCGGCCGACGGCGACATGGCGCGCCAGCGTGAACGCCGCTCGCAGGGCTTGGCGGCCTTGCAAGACGCGGTGCTGGACACACCCAAGCCGGTCCTGGTGGTATTGAACGGCATGGCCAGCGGCGCTGGCGCGATGCTCGCCCTGCTGGCCGATGCCTGCGTGGCGGTGGACAGCGCCGAAGTTGCCCTGTCCGAGATCGACATCGGAATCGCCACTTTTTCCGGCGCAAGCATTGTGGAGGCGGTCTGTGGCCTGGCCCACGCCCGCGACCTGGTCCAGAGCGGCCGCCGCATGCCGGCGACCGAAGCCCATGGCATGGGCCTGGTGCGCGCCCTTGCCCCGCGGGCCGAGCTGGCTGCCATCGCCACCGGCCTGGCCACTTTGCTGGGAAGCAAGAAGGCCAGCGTGTTCGCCGATAACAAGCGCTGGATCAACCGCCGGGTCAAGGCAGCCCTGGCCGAGGCCAGGCAGGAACACGCGCACCATCGTGCGCAGGCAGCGGCGCAGCCGGTTACCCCGGCCTGATAAAGCCTGAGGGCGCAATAGCGCGCAATAGCGCGCAACAAGGCGATCACTACCCGCACAACACAGAGCAAAGAGGAGAAAACGATGGCCGATCTTGAACTGGAAACCATCGGTCGGGTCCGTCTCGCAAGACTGAACCGGCCCGAAAAGAAGAACGCACAGAGCGAGGAGATGCTCGATCTTCTGAGCGCCGCGCTGCGCGAGGCCGACGAAGATCCGGGCGTGGGCTGCTTTGTCATCACCGGCGCAGGCGATGCCTTCTGCTCGGGCGGCGACATCGGTCGTCGATCCAAGGAGCAGGAAGTCCGAGACCCGACTCCGCTCGAGCGCAAGCAGCGCCTGGCCAAGGTCTCCCAACGGGTGGCGCGGGCGGTGGAGCTCTTTGAGAAGCCGCTGATCGCCGCGGTCAACGGCGCGGCGGTGGGCGCGGGCATGGACATGGCCCTCATGTGCGACTTGCGGGTCGCCGGCGCCTCCGCGCGTTTCTCCGAGGGCTACATCCGGGTCGGCCTGCTTCCGGGCAATGGCGGCTGCTACTTCTTGCCCCGGGTTGTGGGCTTGGCCAAGGCGCTCGAGCTTTTGTGGACCGGCGATTTCGTCCATGCCGACGAGGCCCTGCGCTTGGGCATGGTGAACTATGTCTACCCCGACGCCGAGCTCATGACGCGCGCACTCGAACTGGCCCAGCGCATTGCAGACGGCCCGCCGGTGCACTTGCGTGACATCAAGAAGCTGACCTACCAGGCCCAGCGCACCGACCTACTCACCAGCCTGGAGGCCGTCTCGGCTCATATGGCAGTGGTGCAGTCCACCGAGGACTACAAGGAGGCCCTCAAGGCCTTCAAGGAAAAGCGCAAGCCGGTGTTCAAGGGGCGTTGAGCCCCCGACGGGCGATGCGCCGGGGCGACCTGCCCGCTCAGGGCCGAGTCCGCGTGCGGCCTTACTCGCCGAGCTTCACATGCTTGGCGAAAGCCTTCCACTTGGCGGTGTCCTTGACGATGAACTGGCGGAAAGACTCCGCGTCGCCCTTGGCGGGTTCGGCGTAGAGCTTCTCCCGCACATGAGCGATGACCTCCGGGTTGGCGTTGACCTTCTGCAAGGCCTCGCTCAGTCGGGCGATCACTGCGGGCGGTGTGCCCACCGGAGCCGCCAAACCGTAATAGGTATAGGGATCGACACCGTCGAGTTCTTTCTGACCGCCTTCGCTCAGGCTCGGCACGTTGGGCAGGCTCGCCAGGCGCCGTGATCCGGTCACGGCGATGGCCTTGGCCCTGCCGGAGGCAACTGCCGCCAGCCCCGCCTGCACTGTCGCCATGCCCATGTGGACCGAGCCAGTGGACATGCCGTTGATGATTTCCGCATCCGCCTTGAAGGGGATGTGCTCAATATTCATTTCGGTCAGCGTGACCAGGTAGGCACTCTGCAGATGGCTGGCCGAGCCCACGCCGGAGGAGCCGTAATTGAGCTTGCCCGGGTTGGCCTTTGAATAGGCGGTCAGCTCACGAATGTTGTTCACCGGCAAATTAGCGCTGACCACGATCACGCCGGGCGACGTCGCAGCCATGCCGATCAGGACCATGTCCTTGAGCGGGTCATAGGGCAGGTCATTGCGGATGCCGGGGCCCTGGGAGAAGGCGCTGCCCGCCCCCAGCCACAAGGTGTAGCCGTCGGCCGGTGCCGCCTGCACGGTTTTGACCGCCAGGATCTGGCCAGCGCCGGGCTTGAAGTCGATCACCACCGGGGTGTTGAGCACCTCGGAGAGCTTTTGCACGTAGTAGCGGCCGAAGGCATCGGTGCTGCCGCCGGGGGCGTAACCCAAAATGACCTTGATGGGCCGGTTGGGAAATGGTTGAGACTGAGCCTGCGCCAGACCGCCCAAGGCGAGGCTCGCCGTGCAGAGGCACAGGGCCAGAATCTTCTTGATGATCGAGGACGCAATCACGGTGTGCTCCGGTCAAAAATTCAATTGCCAGGCACCCTCGCGAGGCTGCGCCGACGGGAACTCGCTACTCAATCGGCCTGGATGTCCAGCCGCTTGATGAGAGGGCCCCACTTGCTACGTTCGCGACTCAGGAAGTCGGCGAAGTCCTGCGGCCGCCCGCCTTCGACTGCGGCGCCCTCGCTGGCCAGGCGTCCGGCGTAGCCCGCGTCACGCAGCGCGCGGTTGGCAGCATCGTTGATCGCCGCCACCAGCGGCGCGGGCGTACCCGCCGGTGCGAGCAGGCCATAGGCCAAGCTCACCTCGAAGCCGGGCAACGATTCGGCCACCGTGGGCAGCTCGGGCCAGCTGGCCAGGCGCTTGGCTGCGGTCACAGCCAAGCCCCGCACACGCCCGCCTTTGACCAGCGAGCGCGCCTGGGGAACGCTGTCGAAGTACATCTGGATCTCGTTGGCAATCACCGCGGTGGTGGTCTGCGCATTGCCACGGAAAGGCACATGGGTGAGGTCGAGGCCAGCGCGGTCCTCGAGCAGCTCGCCCGCAAGGTGCTGGGTGGTACCGATGCCGCCCGAGCCGAAATTGAGCGTGCCGGGCTTGGCCTTGGCCGCCGCAATCAGGTCGGCCAAGGTGCGATAGGGGCTGTTCTCCGGCACCAGCAGCACGAGAGGGAAGTCTGCCAATTTGATCAGCGGGATGAAGTCCCGCTCCGGGTCATAGGGCAGCTTCTTGGTCATGAACTGGCTGATGGCCAGGATCGGGTGGGTGGCGAAGAAGATGGTGTAGCCGTCCGGCTTGGCCCGGGCCGCTGCACTGGCAGCCACCCCGCCGCCTGCGCCCGAGATGTTCTCGATGTTGACCGGCTGCTTCCATACCGCCGCCAGACGCTCGCCAATCAGACGGGCCTGGGTGTCGGAGCCACCGCCCGGCGGGAAGGGAACGATCATGCGCACCGGCTGCGCCGGATAGCTGGCCGCGCCCGCCTGCGCCCAGACTGATGGGGCGGCGCAGGCCGCCGCGGAAACAATGAATTCACGTCGTCCGAAGTTCTGGCTCATGGTTAAACCTCCACCATTTCAAAATCAGATTTGCCGCAGGAGCAGTCGGGGCATATCCAGTCCGCGGGCACATCGGCCCAGCGGGTTCCCGGTGCGATGCCATGGTCCGGCATTCCCTCGGCCTCATCGTAGATGAAGCCGCAGAGCACGCACATCCAGGCCTTGAACGCCGCCTGGTCCCCTGCGGACGGTGCCGCCTTGTCGCTGTCGCTCATCGCGCCTCCTTCGGGTTCGGTGCCGCCGGTCTTGTCATGCTCAATCGGCCTGGCCGCGCAAATCACGCAACAGGCCACCTTCTGCGGCCACCTTCGCCAGCAAGGCGCTGGGCTTCCAGCGCGGCCCATAGGCCTGGTGCCACTGGCTCACCTGCTGGTAGATGGTCGCCGCGCCCACGCTGTCGGCCCAGAACATGAGCCCGCCTCGGTGGCGTGGAAAGCCGAATCCGTGCAGCCACATCGCATCCACGTCGCTGCCGCGGTAGGCCTTGCCTTCCTCCAGGATGCGGCAGGCCTCGTTGACCGAGGCGAAGAGCTGGCGCTGCAGAATTTCCTCGTCGCTGAAGCTGCGCTGCGTGATGCCCAGCTCGCGGGCGACGGTACCAATGATGTCTTCGATCGCCGGGTCGACATGGGGCGTGCGGTCGCCTCGCTCGTAGTGGTACCAGCCAGCGCCCGTCTTCTGCCCCTTGCGGCCCATCTCGACGAGGCGATCGGGCACATGCAGCTTGCGGTAGTCCGGGTTGGCCGCGGCGCGGCGCTTGCGGCCCTCGTAGCTCACATCGAGGCCGGAAATGTCGTTGACCGCAAAAGGCCCCATCGGATAGCCAAAGGCCACCATTACCCGGTCCACCTGGTCGGGCCGCGCGCCTTCTTCGAGCATCAACATCAGCTCGGTCATCATCGGCGTACGGCTGCGATTGGCCACAAAGCCGTCGCAGGAGCCGGCCACCGCGCAGGTCTTGCCCATGTCCCGCCCCATTTTCATGGTGCGCAGCAGCGTGTCCATCGAGGTGCGGGGGCCGCGCACCACCTCGCAGAGTTTCATCACGTTGGCTGGCGCGAAGAAGTGCGCGCCCGCCACATCACCCGGGCGCCCGGTGGCGGCGGCCATCACGTCGATGTCGATGGCCGAGGAGTTGGTCAGAAGCAGGGCACCGGGCTTCATCACCCGGTCGAGACGCGCAAAGACCTCTTGCTTGATGTCGACGCGCTCGAACACGGCCTCGATCACCGCGTCGCAGTCGGCAATGTCCTCGTACTGCATCACGCCGCGGATGCGCGCCAGACATTCGTCCATGGCCGGCTGCGACAGGCTGCCGCGCTTGACCCGGGTGGCATAGGTGTCACGGATTCGCTGCATACCCCGCTCCAGGGCCTCGGCGCTGGACTCCAGCACCCGCACCGCCACCCCCGAATCGGCAAAGGCAATCGCAATGCCGCTGCCCATGGTGCCTGCCCCGATGACGGCAGCCGAGCGCACCGGATCAGGCCGCGCATCGGCTGGCGCGCCAGGCAATTTGGCAGCTTCTCGTTCGGCGGAGAAGGCATAGCGCAGGGCGCGCGATTCGTCGGAGTTTTCCAGCTCGTTGAAGAGGCGCTGCTCGAAGGCGATGCCCTCCTCCAGAGTGAGGGACACGGCGGCCTCGACACAAGCCAGCGCATGGCGCCCAGCGAGCAGCTTTTGCGACTTGGCTGGCGCGGCTTGGCGCAGGGATGCGGCAAATGCGGGATCACTGGCCGCTGCCGAAATGCGGTCGGTGCGCTCGCCTACACGGGGAAGCGGACGGACGGTGGCGACTTGGCGGGCGTAGGCAAGGGCTTGGGCCCGTAGCGACTCGTACCCGTCTGCCTCAACCACGGCGTCCACCAGCCCAAGTTTGAGCGCCTGGGCGGCAGTGAGGTGCCGCCCGGAGAGGATCAGGTCGAGGGCCTGCTCGGGGCCCACCAGACGGGGCAGGCGCTGCGTGCCGCCGCCACCGGGGATCAGGCCCAGCTTGATTTCCGGCACGCCCAGTCGCGCGCGGGGGGTCGCCATGCGGTAGTGGCAAGCCAGTGCGTGCTCCAGACCGCCGCCCAGTGCATAGCCGTCGATGGCAGCGATGACTGGCTTGGCGCAAGACTCCAGCGCTGCGGCGCTGGTGCGGGTGGAGACCGGGCGGACCTTGCCAAATTGGCGAACATCGGCACCGGCAACGAAATGGGCACCTGCACCCATGACCACGATGGCGGTGACCGAGGCGTCGGCAGCGGCCCGCTCGAGGCCGGCCATCAGGCCCTCGCGCATGCCGGGCGCCAGGGCATTGAGCGGCGGGTTGTCCAGGGTGATGACGGCCACACCGCCTTCGACCTCGTAGCGAGCAAACTCTCTCTGATCCATGTTGTCCCCATTGGGGCCGCCAGCAGGGCGGCAGCCCGGCCGCGCAGGGGCAGCCGCAATTGCGGTGGATGCTATCATGAGTTCTGTTGTTCAATATAGGTTTCGTCCATCGGAACCACTACCGCCAGTCTCCAGGAGGAACACACCCGTGAGCATCAAGGGCAAGGCCTACATCGTGGGCGCATACGAGCATCCGCTGCGCAAGGCGCCGAACCATTCGGTCGCGCAGTTGCATGCGGAAGTCGCGAAGGGCGCGATCGAAGATGCCGGGCTGTCCCGGGACGACATTGACGGCTTCTTCTGCGCCGGCGACGCACCCGGCGCCAACGCCTGGTCGCTGGCCAATTACCTGAACCTCAACCGCCTGCGCCATGTGGATTCAACCGACATGGGCGGCTGCTCCTACCTGATTCACGTGGCCCATGCGGCAGAGGCTATTGCCGCCGGCAAATGCAACGTGGCCCTGGTGACGCTGGCGGGTCGGCCCAGCTCCGAAGGCATGTCGGGCACGATGGTGCGTGTACGCGGGGTGAACCTGCCGGACGCCCCCTTCGAAATGCCCTACAACCCGGTGACGGTCAACCTGTATGCCATGGCTGCGATGCGGCACATGCATGAATTCGGCACCACCTCGGAGCAACTCGCCTGGGTCAAGGTGGCCGCATCCCACCATGCCCAACATAACCCGAACGCCCTGCTGCGGGATGTGGTGACGGTCGAAGACGTGCTGGCCTCGCCCATGATCTCCGATCCGCTGCACCGGCTGGACTCCTGCGTTGTCACCGACGGCGGGGGCGCCATCATCATCGCCCGGCCGGAGATTGCGCGCTCGCTCAATCGGCCGCGCGTTCGCTTGCTCGGGTGCGGTGAGTCGACCAAGCACCAGGCCGGCGGCCGGCTCGACCTGAGCTACACCGCAGCCGCCTGGACCGGGCCACGCGCCTTTGAAGAAGCCGGCGTCACGCCGGCCGACATCCAGTACGCCTCGATCTACGACAGCTTCACCATCACCGTGCTGCTGCAACTGGAAGACCTGGGCTTTTGTGCCAAGGGCCAGGGCGGACGCTTTGTTTCCGACGGCAACCTGATCTCCGGCGTGGGCAAGCTGCCGTTCAACACCGACGGCGGCGGCCTGTGCAACAACCATCCGGCCAACCGCGGCGGAATGACCAAGATCCTGGAGGCCGTGCGGCAGTTGCGTGGCGAGGCCCACCCGCGGGTGCAGGTACCCGGCTGCTCGCTGGCGCTGGCCACCGGCATTGGTGGCTTGATCGGTCACCGCCACGGGGCCGCCACCGTCATTCTCGAGAGGGAGTAAGCCATGCCCACTTTCACCGCCGAACGCAAACTCTTCGACACCGCGCTCAACCCGGGCGACGCGCCCTACTTCGACGCGGCAGCCCAGGGCCGCTTGCTGGTCAAGCGCTGCAAGGCCTGCGGCGAGATCCACCACTACCCGCGCGCACTCTGTCCGTTTTGCTGGAGCAGCGATGTGGAATGGATGGACACGCGCGGCACTGGCACCGTCTACACCTACAGCGTGACCCGCCGGGGCGCCGGGGCGCCCTATTGCATCGCCTATGTCACGCTCGACGAGGGGCCAGTGCTCATGACCAACATCGTGGACACCGACCTGGACGGGGTACGCATCGGCCAGAGGGTGCAGGTCACCTTCCAGACCACCGAGGGGGGAACGACGGTGCCCATGTTCACGCCGGTCACCGAAGGATCCGCGCCGTGAGCAGCACCGGGGGCCGTGGCCTGAACGGGGCGTCGGGCCCCACGATGGCCCTCTACAGCGCCGTCGATTCGGTGCTGACGCACCACGACCTGGACCTGGTGAGCACCGCCCTGACCGAGCGCGCCCAGGTGCGACTGCCGGCCAAGCTGCAGTACGCCTGGCCGCACCCGACCCTGCCCGTGTTCTACACCAGCAGCAGCGACGGCGGACCGCGCGTGCCTTCCACCACCGACCATGTCTGCGCCTGGACCGTCGCTGCAGACGGCAGCCTCCAGCCGCATGGCGAGCCCCGCACGCTGCCCCTGCGGGCGGTGCACATGTGCGCCGATCCAGGAGGCCACTTTCTGGTCAATGCCCACAACCTCGGGCATGGCCGGCTGACCCTCCATGGACTCGAGGCCGATGGACGCGTGGGCGATGAGATCGCACAAGACCCCGGGCTGGAATTCGGCACCTACCCGCACCAGGTGCGGGTTTTTCCATCGGGCCGGACGGTGCTGGTGGTGGATCGGGGCAACAAGGCCACCGAGTCCAAGCCCGAAGACCCAGGCGCCTTGCGCACCTTTGGCGTCCGCGATGGCGTTTTGAGCGCCGGACAGGTGGTGGCGCCCCAGGGGGGCTACGGCTTCGGGCCACGCCATGCGGTCTTTCATCCGACCCGGCGCTGGATGTACCTGTCCGACGAGCGCCTGAACAGGCTCTACATGTTCCGCTTTGATGCCCAGGACCGGCTCGAGGCAGAGCCGGCCTGGACCCTGGACACGCTGGCTGACCCGGGCCATGTGCGGCCCCGGCAGATCGCCGGGCCGATCCACATGCATCCGTCGGGTCGATTCGTCTATGTGGCTAACCGGGCCGACCAGACGGTGGAAGTGAACGGCGCGCGCGTTTTTGGCGGCGGCGAGAACAACATCGCCGTCTATCAGATCGATACCGAGACCGGCGAGCCCACATGGATCCAGCATGCGGACACGCAGTCGATCCATGTGCGGACCTTCGCCTGCGACCCCTCGGGCCAGCTCTTGGTCACCGCCAGCATCAAGCCCCACGCGCTGCTCGAAGGCGGGCAGGCCGTGCCGGTGCCTGCGGCGTTGACGATCTTTCGCATCGGCGCGGACGGACGCCTTGCCTTCGCGCGTCGCCAGGCGGTGGAGACCCCCCCTGGCGAGATGCTCTATTGGATGGGAATTCCGGCAAAAGGCGGCGCCTGATCCTGCCCCCCACCACGACCGCCGCGAACCGGACACCAAGCAGAAGTTTCGAGGAGTTTCGACCAGTGAAACTGGTGCTGTCTAACAAAACCAGCGTGCTATTATCCGGCCGCTATCCGATGAGGACCCGACCATGATCCATACGCGCAGCTCCGTCGACGCTCTGGCACAACGTGCCGATGTCATCTCTCCCGGCACCGGCATTCGCCACTGGGGCACGGTGTTCTTCGGCCCGCGTTCGTCGGCTGCACGCGCGCCTGGCCCGCAAGCCACGATGTCCGACCTGAACCCGGGCGAGAGCATCCTGCCGCACTTCCACGGCGTGTCGATGTTCCAACTGTTCGTGGACGGCTCGGGCACCATCGGCAACCGGGGGCAGGAGCTCAAGGCGCTGACCATCCAGTTCAAAGACCATCACACCGCCTACGGCCCGATCGTGGCCGGCCCCAACGGACTGTCCTTCGTGGCGCTGCGCATCTTCACCGGCAACTCGGAGCCGGTGTACCTGGACAAGCCGGGCTACCGGGAGCGCCTGCGGCCCAGCAAGCGCCGCAACGTCACCTCGGATCCGGTCATCTTCTCGGTAGACCCGGTGATGGAGCACCGCGAGCAAGCGCAGTGGGAGACGCTTCTGGAGGATCCCGCAGACGGCATGCGCGCTCAGGT
>CANFQF010000001.1 GCA_947449025.1 Comamonadaceae bacterium | reverse complement strand
TGGAAACTCCCTGGGCGTGTGGCGAAGTGAGGCCAGGCACATCGGCAGGGTGATCTGGTCATCAGGCACTTTGGGCAGATCCAGCGGCGCCCATTTGAGCGATTGGAGGCAGCGTGCCTCCGTCAGCCGGTCGGGCGGCACATGCTGGATACGCGGCGGGTGGGGGCTGGCATAGGCCGCCTCGACAAGCGCCTCGCGAAGGCGGCCTCCCGGCGGACACAGGATGAAATCCATGAACGCCAGCGTGGAGCCGTCTCGGCGCGCCGCCTCCAGTAAGAGTGCCGGGTGAAACACGATGATTTCAAGCGGGAGGTACTTGACCAGCCGGGGATCGTGCCGGATGGCGGCCTGGCAGCAAAGCAGGCTGCGATCTTGCTTGCTGATCCCGGCGATGCGGCCCCCGTCCCGGAAGAAGCGCCGCCAGTCCCCCTGGCTTCGAAAGTCTGGGTGGCGCTCCAGGTGTCCCTCGGGGCGCAGTCGCAGCAGCTCCGCCTGCGCTGTTTCATCGGCTCCCTGGCGCCGCCCCAGGACGCGGCGCAGACCCTGGAAGTACGCCAGCGGCCTGTCGGTGGCGGCAAAGGCCGCGATACGCGCCAGGATGGCATCGGGCGGCAGGGGGTCGCGCGCGGCCAAGGGCTTGGCGAGTCGGGCGGTGCCTCCGAGGGCAAAGGCCGGTGTGCTGCGGTAACTGGTTCGGCCCTCGCTGGCCCACAAGGGTATGCTCAAGGCCGTGGTCAAGGGCTGAGCGCGTCGTGCCAGAGGGCTCGTGCTTCGCTCACGCGAGGCCTCGTGTTCTCGTTCGCGCTTGCTGTTTTTGCGACCGGCGGTGGCTGGCGCCTGAGGTGGCAGAGTAGGTAGGGGCGCCGCAGCCGGCGCGTACGAGGTGGATCGCGTCTGCATGCGGGTGTCCGGTCAAGGTGAGGGTCGGCGGTATCAGGACGGGCGCGCGGCCGAGGCGCTACTGCTACTGCTACTAGATTCAGCGGCCGGCTGAATCGGATGCACCGGGCCCGTCATCGAATCGGTGAAGGGGCCGGTCTCGGCCAGAAAATCAGTTTCGATTTGAGGGTCAGAGATGTGCTTCCAGACGTCGTCCCAAGCCATGCCCTGACGGTAGGCGGTCAGGGCCCAGTCGAGCTTGACGAAGCGCGAAACGCTACGCGCCCGCCGGGGGTCTTCCTGAATGAGGCGATCCATCCAGTCCATGGTCAACGCGTCCTCCGGCCGGTCTAAAGCGTCCTCGTTGTCCTCCGACCGGTCTAAACCGTCCGGGAGCGAGCCCCCAAAGGCCGTTTCGTTGTAGGTGAGGGTCGGCAGGGCGCGGACAGCGGCATGGAAGGACGCCCGGCTTTGGATCTTCTCCGGGATGTCCGCGGGGCTGACCCCCAGCTTTGCAATCGCCTCCAGGCACATGGTCTCTGTCACCCCCCCGGGCACCCATTCGTCCCGGAACTCGTCGCTGACCATGAGCCACGGGTCGGTCCGCAGGGCCCGAGAGAGCAGCGGCCAGCTCCGGTGCTTGGTTGGCACATGCTGGTAGTTGAAGGCGCTCTCATCCAACGCGCGCTCGCAGCGCTCGAGGGTCCGGTCGTCCTCCTGAAGGTCCCACAGCTGTGTGGGTTGGGCAGCAAGGCGCAGCGAGACCCCGATCTGCTGACGAATCTCCTCGGTCAGAACCCCCGGCGCTAGGCTCGCGAGCTTGCGCAGCGCTAGCATGAAATCGGAGTACGGATACACGTTTACAGGTTGGGCCAAGCAGGCCACGCTGACCTCATGGAGAGACTTCTTGGGCAGCTTCTCCAGGACAGCATCTGGCAGCTCAGCCAGGGCTGTGGGGTACTTAGCGAGCCGCTCCAGAATGGCGTCCGAATAGCGCAGCAGGAATTCGGGCGCCCCGGATGGCCAGGAGGAATTCTCCCCACCCTTGCTGATGATCTGGCGACAGATCGCGTCGTCGTCCCGCAGATCGCCGGGCACCTTGGAAAATTCGCGCACGCCAAGCGCGCACACGGCCCAGCGCATGAGCGCAAGCCGGCTCAGATCGGGCGGCAACACGCCCTCGGGCCAGCGGCCGCTGGGCAATTTTTCACCCGCCTTGATGCCCTCTGCGCCGGCTGAGTCCAGGAGGAGCTGCGCGGCTTTCTCCGTCGAACCGATACCCACCAGCAACCGGGGCTTCTTGTGCAGCGCTTCGGCCAGCAGGTCGAGGGAAATCGGGAATGAGAACATCTCCTTCCGATAAATTTCGTCCGGGCATCGCCGGATGTAGGCCTGAACGAACTCAGGCGTGAACACATCGGGCGGGTACCACTGTCGCGCGGGCCTGCTCCCGTTTTGCATCATGTAGTCGTGGGCAATCATGGCCTTGGTCACGGCTGCATCGCGCACGCGGTAAGGAATGGCGTCATGGTCCTTCGGCTTGCAGATCTGCGGTGTGTGCTTGAGCGAGGCCAAGCACATCGGGGCGGTGATCTGCTGTTCCGGAATGTCGCCCAGGTCATAGGGCGCCCACTGCAGCGAGCGGATACAGCGTGCTTCGGTTTGCAGGTCCACCGGTACGTCGCGCAGGCGCGGTGGGCGGGGGCTGGCATAGGCCAGGGCGCACAGCGACTCGCGGTAGCGGGAGGTTTTGGCCAGCAGCTTCTTGGGGATGGACTCAAACGTGTAGCCGTCGAGGCTCGCGGCTTCCTGGCACAGCCAGGGGTGTTGCAGCTTCAACTTGAGCGGGATGTCCTTGAGCGAGCGTGGGTCGTACGTGATCGCAACCCGGTAGCAGAGCAAGTCGCGATCGCCCTCGCGAATGCGGGCGAGCGTGCCGCCGGACTCAAAGTAGGCGCGGTAGTCTTGTTCGGTGCGCTCAGACGGTGGGATGGCCAGCAAGGGTGGGCGGCGCGGGCCGGCCAGGGGGGCGGACTGAGCCCCGGCCTTGCCGTCCGATTGGAATCGGCGCGCGAAAGCACCGCCAGCCAGGGGCATGTCAAAGGCCCGGGACGATCGGTGGCTGGTGTGGAAGGAGGCGGGTGCCGGCGTTTGCGCCAAAGCCTGCGCCAAAGCCTGCGTCATGGGCTGGCGGCGCTGCGCCAGGGGGCTGGAGGAATTGCTGGAGGCGCTGCCCGCCACCTCCTCGCGAGAGCGCTTGGCTGAGCGGGCGGCGGCTGGGCCGTCGGCGGGTGCCTGTGGGGGCGCGGCAGTCGCCGCGGGCGAGGGCGCGGCGGCTGGGGCATAGGAGGTGAGGCGGGGAGAGCCGGGAAAGCCGGGAAGGGGAGAGGGGCTGCGTGCTTGCATCGCGTGGCGTCCGCAAAGAGTGAGGGGCGCGGCGGATTGTGCGTACCAAAGCTCTCACTTCCCTGAGGCGATGACCGCTTGCCGCAACGACCCATCCAGCGGCTGTTATTTCGGCCAGCCGCTCGCCGCGCGATGACTACCTCCCTGGGTTGAGATCGGGCACCGACATGAGGGTTTCAAATTCGGCCATGCGCACTGTCGGGTTGCCGCGCGTCGGTCCGATCGAGCGATCGAATATTTGCATCAGATCGTCACGCGCCGCGTGATGTTGATAGGCCACAGTCATCTGCTGGGAGGTGACTCGCCCTGCGGGGATGAACCGGATGCGCGAGCCATCCTCACGCAGCATCGCGTCCTGCAGGACCGGGACCCAGGCATCCGTCATCCAGCTCATGCCCTGCATGTATTTCGGGTTGCGTTGAATGGCCAACTGGAAGACCTGGGCGCTGCGCAGGTGCGGGGGGAGCCATTGCGGGTTGGCTCCGCCTTCCGTCACGGCCCGGATCAGGAACCGGTCGGTCAAGCGGCCGTCGGCCTGGTCGATCCATTCGCCCAGGTAGGAGGAGACTATCTTCATGGCCCTCTCTTCCAGGGCGCCGCAGAGGTGACGCGCGGGAACATACTTCCAGGCCTTCGGGTTGCTGGCGATGGCCCGTTCGCACAGGGCCAAGGTGCGGTCGTCCTCGTCAATAGCGAGCAGGTTGGTGTACTGTTTCAAGACCGAGACCTCCCGCAGCGCCGCCTGCAGGCGCGTCGGAATATCGTCCAGGTTGCACCCGCCTGCGGCCGCCAGCGCATACATGTCATCGGTCAGCAGGTCGGGCTCCAATTCGTGGATGGATTCCACGGCATGGCCGAAGCGCGGAAGGATCTCCCTGCAAAGAGCCTCTTTCGTCTTGCCGTCGAACAGCGCCCAGACCTCTTCCCGGATTTGAGAGAAAGGGTCGAATTGATCGTCACCCACATCGATCGGTTCCGTTCTGCGCAACACCTGGATCGCCAGATCGGGATGCGCCTGGATCACCTCGAACGGAATCTCCATGAGCACGGCGAATCTGGAGTCCAAGGCGATGCGGCACAGCTCCACATCGTGCCGGTTCTGGTCGGATGCGTGGCGAATCCAGTCGCCGTGGTGCGTCAGCGCCCACCGCAGGACCGACCGCTCGCCCAGATCCGCCAGCCGCATATCACCGGTTTCCAGCGGCAGGGTCACCGGGCGATCCAGTGGGATGCCTGAACGCCGGGCCGCGCCTTGAATGGCGGTGACCACGGTCTCGAGCGCGATCTCCCTGTCGTAGCCCGGGAGCTTGGCGCAATACGACGCGAGCGCTTGCAGCGAACAGGTGCCACCGCCACTGCGCAGGAATTGCGCCGGGTGGCTCAAGGCCATCAGGTCCTGGAAGTTTCGGGAAGCGCTTGCGGACGGGAGGAAATCGCTCGCCGCCACCTTGAACGGGCGACCGTGCTGGAGGCAGAAATCAGCCAAGGCATCGGCGACCGCAGCGCCGCGCAGCTGCTTGGGGATCAGGGCCCATGTCCGCTGGTAATCCCGCGCCGGCATCGCGCCAATGGCGGCCACGCACATCCCTTCGGTGAGGCGCCTCTCGGGCGCATCGCCAATATCCAGAGGGCGGCTGCCCAGAAGCCTGCGGCACAGGTCGGTGGTGAGCAGGTCTGCCGGCACATGCCGGACCCAGGGCAGGTGCGGGCCGCTCACCGCCGCCTCGACCAGTGCCGCCCGCCACGGGGTGTTTCGCGCCAGCATGTTCAGAGGCAGGTGACCCAGCGCCAGGCCGTTGCGGCGCAGCAGGTCGCAGACAAAGACGAGCTTGCGCCTGTTCGGGGGGAGTCGCCGGATGGCTGCCGCGTCCGCCTCCACGGCGGCGCGAAAGCAATCCGGGCCGCGCTCCTGTTCAGGGATTTTGTCCAGCGTGCCGCCCGCCCGAAAGTAACGGCGCCAGTCACCCAGGGTCCGAAAGTCCGGATGCAGTTCAAAGAGCACTTCGGGCCGCAGGCCGAGCATGGCCTGGTGTCCCCCCGAGAGGCCCTTGCCCGGCATGCGAAGTGCCCTGCGCAGGCCCGCGAGGTAGGCCAGGGGCCGGGGGTCGGGGACAAAGGCAGCAATCCGGTCCAGGACGCCATCGGGCGGGACCCGAGATGATCGGCGCGGGGGCGCGGGCAGGTCGGCGTCTCTGTGGCGCCAGGCCCCGAGACTGCGAAAGCCCGCAGCGGACTGGGCCGAGGCGTTGTACGCGAAGGGAGGGGAGGGCTCGGAGGCCACGGAGGTGGTCAGGGGCTGGACGCGCCGCGCCAGCGGGCCGGCCGCGCTGGAGGAGCTGGAGGAGCTGGAGGAGCTGGAGGAACTTTTTGTTTCCTCGTCCCGTGCGCGCTTGGGCGCGCGTACGGTGGCCTGGGCATAGGACGTGTGGCGGGGGGAACCCGCCAGGGGCGATCGGGCTTGCATAGGTGTGGCCTTTGAGAGCGGTGGGGCGCGGTGAATCTGGACGGGCGTGCGGCCTGCGACGCGTGGCCTGCGACAGATTGTGAGTAATAAAGCTCACATATCGCTGATGAGGCGTCCGCAGGGCCGGCCGCCCCTGAACCCCAAGGACTGCCCGCTATAATCCGCGGTTCCTTGGCCTGTATGGCTGGGGGAAACGCACGTTGTGTGCACACGCCAGGGCCACGTTCCAGCCTTGGCGCAAGTCCAAAACCTCTAAGGAAACACCATGCTCGCATCCACCACGGCCGAGGTCGTCAAGGCCCACGCCCGCTCTGCCAACGACACTGGCAGCCCCGAAGTTCAGGTCGCCCTGCTGACCGCTCGCATCAACGAGCTGACCCCCCACTTCAAGACCCATGCCAAAGACCACCACGGCCGCCGTGGCCTGCTGCGCATGGTCAACCGCCGCAAGAGCCTGCTGGCGTACCTGAAGAACAAGGACGCCCCTCGCTACACCGCGCTGATCGCCACCCTGGGCCTGCGCAAGTAAAGCACTCCATTTCCATGAAACGCGCCTGAGTCGGTCAACCACCAGCTCAGGCGCTTTCTACTTCGACTTTCCACTTCGATCACCCGATCGATCCTTCCCCGGAGACCGACAGACGTACACGCGCTGTGTCATTCCATCAGTCGCCTGCCGCGACAGGCCGTTGATGGAATGGCATCGTGTCCGACTCGAGGCTCCTTTCAACCGAGAAAGAGAACGCACATGACCATGTTCAACAAAGTCACCAAGACCTTCCAGTGGGGCCAGCACACGGTCACCCTGGAAACCGGCGAAATTGCCCGCCAAGCCACCGGCGCCGTGCTGGTCAATATCGACGACACCGTCGTTTTGGCCACGGTGGTCGCCTCCAAGTCCGCCAAGCCCGGCCAAGACTTCTTCCCCCTCACCGTCGACTACATCGAGAAGACCTACGCCGCCGGCAAGATTCCCGGCAGCTTCTTCAAGCGCGAGGCCAAGCCCTCCGAGCTCGAGACGCTCACCTCCCGCCTGATCGACCGCCCGATCCGCCCGCTCTTCCCCGAGGGTTTCCTCAATGAAGTGCACGTGGTGATCCACACCGTGTCGCTCAACCCCGAGGTCGACGCCGACATCGCCGCCATGATCGGTACCAGCGCCGCGCTGGCCATCTCCGGCATTCCCTTCGCTGGCCCCATTGGCGCCGCGCGCGTGGGCTACATCAATGGCGAGTACGTTTTGAACCCGGGTCAGACCCAGCGCAAGGACTCGGTGATGGACCTGGTCGTTGCCGGCACCGAAGCGGCCGTGCTGATGGTCGAATCCGAGGCGCTGCAACTGCCCGAAGAAGTCATGCTCGGTGCCGTGGTCTTCGGCCACGACCAGGGCAAGATCGCCATCAACGCCATTCACGAGCTGGTGCGTGACGCTGGCAAGCCGACCTGGGACTGGCAGCCGCCTGCCAAGGACGAGCCCTTCATCGCCAAGGTCAATGGCCTGGCCGAAGAAAAGCTGCGCGCTGTCTACCAGATCCGCTCCAAGCAAGCCCGCACCCAGGCCCTGCGCGAGGCCTCTGCCTCGGTGCACGCCGCGCTCAAGGCCGAAGGCGCTGCCTACGAGGCCGGCAAGGTCGACGACCTGCTGTTCGCCATCGAATCGAACATCGTGCGCAGCCAGATCTTGAATGGCGAGCCGCGTATTGACGGCCGCGACACCCGCACCGTGCGCCCGATCGAAATCCGCAACAGCGTGCTGCCCCGTACCCACGGTTCGGCCCTGTTCACCCGCGGCGAGACCCAGGCCCTGGTGATCGCCACCCTGGGCACCGAGCGCGACGCCCAGCGCATCGACGCGCTGGCTGGCGAGTTCGAAGACCGCTTCCTGTTCCACTACAACATGCCCCCCTTCGCCACCGGTGAAGTCGGCCGCATGGGTTCAACCAAGCGCCGCGAAGTCGGTCACGGCCGCCTGGCCAAGCGCGCGCTGGTTGCCTGCCTGCCCTCGAAGGAAGAGTTCCCCTACACCATCCGCGTGGTGTCCGAGATCACCGAGTCCAACGGCTCTTCCTCCATGGCTTCGGTCTGCGGCGGCTGCCTGTCGATGATGGACGCCGGCGTGCCGATGAAGGCCCATGTGGCCGGCATCGCCATGGGCCTGATCAAGGAAGGCAACCGCTTCGCGGTGCTGACCGACATCCTGGGTGACGAAGATCACCTGGGCGACATGGACTTCAAGGTCGCTGGCACCACCAACGGCATCACCGCCTTGCAGATGGACATCAAGATCCAGGGCATCACCAAGGAAATCATGCAGGTCGCCCTGGCTCAGGCCAAGGAAGCGCGCATGCACATCCTGGGCAAGATGCAAGAGGCGATGGGCGAGGCCAAGACCGAGGTGAGCAACTTCGCGCCCAAGCTCTACACGATGAAGATCAACCCCGAGAAGATCCGCGACGTGATCGGCAAGGGCGGCTCCGTGATCCGCGGTCTGACCGAAGAGACCGGCTGCCAGATCAACATCGACGAAGACGGCACCATCACCATCGCCGCGACGGACGCCGCCAAGGCCGACATCGCCAAGCAGCGCATCGAGCAGATCACCGCTGAAGTGGAAATTGGCAAGGTCTACGAAGGCCCGATCACCAAGATCCTGGACTTCGGCGCCCTGGTCAACCTGCTGCCCGGCAAGGACGGCCTGCTGCACATCTCGCAGATCGCCCATGAGCGCGTCGAGAAGGTCACCGACTACCTGTCCGAAGGCCAGGTCGTGCGCGTCAAGGTGCTCGAGACCGACGAGAAGGGCCGCATCAAGCTGTCCATGAAGGCGCTGCTCGACCGCCCGGCCCGCGAAGCCGCCCCGACCGAAGGCCAGGGCCACTAAGCCGAAATCAGCCGCGCGGCCGATCCGGCCCCCCTTGGCGCCTTCGGCCCGCGCTCCCGGTCATGCCGGGTCGCGGGCCGTGCGCCAATCACGCGGGGCCTTCACTGCTGCTCTTTACCGCTGCTAACCACCGCTGCGACATCGCCCATGCAAGCCGTCGAAATCCGTGAGCCCGGCGCCCCTGAGGTGCTGCGCCTGGCCGAGCGTCCCCAGCCCCAAGCGGGTGCGGGGGAGGTGCTGCTGCGGGTGACGGCCAGCGGTGTGAACCGGCCCGACGTGATGCAGCGCAAGGGGCTGTACCCGGCGCCGCCCGGCGCCTCTGACCTGCCGGGCCTCGAAGTGGCCGGCGAGGTGATCTCGGGTGACGCCGCAGCGATGGCGCAGGCCGGCCTGAAGCCGGGTGATGCCGTCTGCGCTTTGGTGGCCGGCGGCGGCTATGCCCAGTATTGCGTGGCGCCGGTGGCCCAGTGCCTGCCTGTGCCCCGGGGACTGTCTCCGGTGCAGGCCGCGTCGCTGCCCGAGACTTTCTTCACCGTGTGGAGCAACGTCTTTGACCGCGGCGCGCTGCAGCCAGGCGAGACCCTGCTGGTGCAAGGCGGCACCTCGGGCATCGGCGTGACCGCGATCCAGATGGCCAAGGCCCTGGGCGCGCGGGTGATTGCGACGGCGGGCAGCGCCGACAAGTGCGCCGCCTGCCTGAAGCTTGGCGCCGACCATGCCATCAACTACCGCGAGCAAGACTTCGCCGCCGAGGCGCTGCGCCTGACCGGTGGCCGTGGCGTGGACGTGATCCTCGACATGGTGGCTGGCGACTACGTCGCCCGTGAGGTCGACTGTCTGGCCGAGGACGGGCGTTTGGTGATCATCGCCCTGCAAGGCGGGGTGAAGGCCGGCTTCAACGCAGCCCGAGTGCTCACCCGCCGGCTGCACATCACCGGCTCTACCCTGCGACCCCGCCCTGTGGAATTCAAAGGCAAGATTGCCTCCTCGCTGCGCGCGACGGTCTGGCCCCTGATCGAATCGGGCACCATCCGGCCCGTGGTGCATGCCACCTTCCCGGCCGCCGAGGCGGCCCAGGCGCATGCGCTGATGGAGTCCAGCCAGCACGTCGGCAAGATCGTGCTGACCTGGTAAACCCGTTTTTTCAAGATACCTGTTTGTTCCTGATCTGACCATGAACCGCAAGAAGCTCATCGCCGGCAACTGGAAGATGAACGGCAGCCTGCAGGCCAACGAGGCGCTGGTGCGCGCCGTCGTCGCCGGCCTGCCGGCGGCAGGCGAGGGGGCTGGCGCCAATGTCGGTTCCGGCGCCGATGTGGCCTTGTGCGTGCCCGCGCCCTACCTGGCACAGGTGCAGTCGCTGGTCCAGGCCAGCGCTCTGGACCTGGGCGCGCAGGACGTCTCCGTTCACGCTTCGGGTGCCTACACCGGTGAGGTGTCGGCCGCCATGTTGCGCGAGTTCGGCGCCCGCTATGTGATCGTCGGCCACTCTGAGCGGCGCCAGTACCACGGCGAGACCGACGCCCAGGTGGCCGACAAGGCCAAGGCGGCCCTGGCTGCCGGCATCACGCCCATCGTCTGCGTGGGCGAGACCCTCGCCGAGCGTGAAGCCGGCCAGACCGAGGCCGTGGTCAAGCGCCAGCTGGCCGCTGTGATTCACGTCAACGGCCACTGCATCAGCGAGATCGTCGTCGCCTACGAGCCGGTCTGGGCGATCGGCACCGGCCGGACCGCCACGCCCGAGCAGGCCCAGCAGGTGCATGCAGTGTTGCGTGCCCAGTTGCACGCGGCGTCCACCCGCGACGACCGTGTCCGCATCCTCTACGGCGGCAGCATGAACGCCGCCAACGCGGCCAGCTTGCTGGCCCAGCCCGACATTGACGGCGGCCTCATCGGCGGCGCCTCGCTGAAGTCGGCCGATTTCCTCCAGATCATTGCCGCGGCCCGCGCCGCCGCAGCCTGATAACCCGCGCATTCTCTTTCGGAGTCCTTCCCCATGAGCTTTCTCTTCAACGTCATCCTCACCATCCAGATGCTTTCCGCGCTGGTCATGATCGGCCTGGTGCTGGTGCAGCACGGCAAGGGCGCCGACATGGGCGCCGCTTTCGGGTCGGGCAGCTCGGGCAGCTTGTTCGGCGCCTCGGGCAGCGCCAACTTTCTCTCCCGCTCTACCGCGGTACTGGCCACGGTTTTCTTCGTCTGTACGCTGGGCCTGGCGTACCTGGGCAGCCATCGCCCGGCCGACTCCGGCAGCGTGCTCGATCGCGCCGCTGCGCCGGCTGCGGCCCCTGCCTCGGCGGCCTCCGGCGCGGCGGGTCAGATCCCGGCAGGTGCTTCGGTGCCCGTGCCCTCGGCGCCCGCTGCACCGGCCGCACCCGCCGCGCCCGCATCTGGCGCAGGCCAGATTCCGGGCCGCTGATTTTTCGTTTTCAGCCCGGCCGCTGCGGGAGAAATCGCGGTGTTTCCGGGTAAACTCCTACGCTGTCGCACAGGGGTTTGGTCACAAGCCAGCTGCCTGCAGTGGCAACGAAGCCGTCGTGGTGAAATTGGTAGACACGCTATCTTGAGGGGGTAGTGGCGAAAGCTGTGCGAGTTCGAGTCTCGCCGACGGCACCAGACAAGAAGTAACGCGGGCGCCAGAAGCGTCCGTGAGAGCAAAAAGCCGCAGGCGGATCAGCCCGCCCCGCGGCTTGCGGAGCCCAAGATGAACCTAGAGCAGTACCTGCCCGTCCTTCTTTTCATCCTGGTGGGCATTGGGGTCGGCGTCGTTCCCCAGCTCCTCGGTTTCATCGTTTCCCGGTTCGCCGGCTTTCACAAGCCCGACGCGGCCAAGACCTCCCCCTACGAATGCGGCTTTGAAGCCTTCGAGGACGCGCGCATGAAGTTCGACGTGCGCTACTACCTCGTGGCCATTCTCTTCATCCTGTTCGACCTCGAAATCGCCTTCCTCTTCCCCTGGGCCGTGGCGCTCAAGGACATCGGCGCGGTGGGCTTCTGGTCGGTCATGGTTTTCCTCGCGATCCTGGTGGTCGGATTCATCTACGAGTGGAAGAAGGGCGCGCTCGACTGGGAGTGATCCCCGCCCCGAGCAATCCCCCCCACAGGCAGTCACGGAGCATCCCGACAATGGCAAACGAAGGCGTTCTCGACAAGGGCGTGGTCACCACCACGGTGGACACGGTGATCAATTGGGCCAAGACCGGCTCGCTCTGGCCGATGACCTTCGGCCTGGCCTGCTGCGCGGTGGAAATGATGCACGCGGGCGCAGCCCGCTATGACATCGACCGCTTCGGCATGCTGTTTCGCCCCAGCCCGCGCCAGTCCGACCTCATGATCGTGGCCGGCACCCTGTGCAACAAGATGGCCCCGGCCCTGCGCAAGGTCTACGACCAGATGCCCGAGCCGCGCTGGGTCATCTCCATGGGCTCCTGCGCCAATGGGGGCGGCTACTACCACTACAGCTACTCGGTGGTGCGTGGTTGCGACCGCATCGTGCCGGTGGACGTGTACGTGCCAGGCTGCCCGCCCACCGCGGAGGCCCTGCTGTACGGAATCATCCAGCTGCAGCAGAAGATCCGCCGCACCCAGACCATTGCCCGGGCCTGAGCCGCCGGAGACCCCAGCAATGACGACCACCCCCTTCGCCATCGACCCCCAGGCCCTTCAGCAGACCGTGACCGAGGCCCTGGGTGCGCTCGCCAAGCGCGTCGACCTGCGCCTGGACGAAGTGACCGTGACCGTGGCCCCGGCCGACTGGCACGCTGCCGCCCAGACCCTGCGTGACGCGCCCGGTTGCCAGTTTGAACAACTGATGGACCTGGCAGGCCTCGACTACGCCGACTACGGCAACGGCGGCTGGGAGGGGCAGCGCTTTTGCGTCACGCTGCACCTCTTGTCGGTGAGCCTGAACCAGCGCCTGCGCCTCAAGACCTTCCTGGCCGACGACGAGCTGCCAGCGGTCGACAGCGTCAACGACCTGTGGAACGCCGCCAACTGGTTCGAGCGCGAAGCGTTCGACCTGTACGGCATCGTTTTCGAGGGTCACCCGGACCTGCGCCGCATCCTCACCGACTACGGCTTCATCGGCCACCCGTTCCGCAAAGACTTCCCGACCTCGGGCCATGTCGAAATGCGTTACGACGCCGAGCGCCAGCGGGTGATCTACCAGCCGGTGACGATTGAGCCACGTGAGATCACCCCGCGGATCATCCGCGAGGACAACTATGGAGGCCTCCAGTAAGGGGGAGGGCCACATGGCAGACATCAAGAACTACACCCTGAACTTCGGCCCGCAGCACCCGGCCGCCCACGGCGTTTTGCGCCTGGTGCTCGAGCTTGACGGCGAAGTGATCCAGCGTGCCGACCCGCACATCGGCCTGCTGCACCGCGCCACCGAAAAGCTGGCCGAGAGCAAGACCTATATCCAGTCGCTGCCCTATATGGACCGCCTGGACTATGTCTCGATGATGTGCAACGAGCACGCCTACTGCCTGGCCATCGAAAAGATGATGGGCCTGGAAGTGCCCGAGCGCGCCCAGTACATCCGCGTGATGTTCGCCGAGATCACCCGTTTGCTGAACCACCTGCTGTGGCTCGGCGCGCACGGCCTCGACTGCGGCGCGATGAACATGCTGATCTACTGCTTTCGCGAGCGGGAAGACCTGTTCGACATGTACGAGGCGGTGTCCGGTGCGCGCATGCACGCGGCCTACTTCCGCCCGGGTGGCGTGTACCGTGACCTGCCGGACACCATGCCGCAGTACCGCGCCAGCAAGATCAAGAACGAGCGCTCGATCCGCGCACTCAATGAGAACCGCCAGGGTTCGCTGCTGGACTTCATCGAAGACTTCACCCGGCGCTTCCCGACCTATGTCGACGAGTACGAGACGCTGCTCACCGACAACCGCATCTGGAAGCAGCGCACCGTGGGCATTGGCGTTGTCACGCCCGAGCGCGCATTGAACCTGGGCTTCAGCGGCCCGATGCTGCGCGGCTCCGGCATTGCCTGGGACCTGCGCAAGAAGCAGCCCTACGACGTCTACGCCAAGATGGACTTCGACGTGCCGGTGGGCAAAACCGGTGACTCCTATGACCGCTACCTGGTACGGGTGCAGGAGATGCGCGAGTCCAACAGGATCGTCCAGCAGTGCGTGGCCTGGCTGCGCGCCAACCCGGGCCCGGTCATCACCGACAACCACAAGGTGGCACCGCCGGATCGTGAATCCATGAAGTCCAACATGGAAGAACTGATTCACCACTTCAAGCTGTTCACCGAAGGCTTTCGCGTCCCCGAGGGCGAGGCCTATGCGGCGGTCGAACACCCCAAGGGCGAGTTCGGCATCTACCTGGTGAGCGACGGCGCCAACAAGCCGTACCGCCTGAAGATCCGCGCCCCTGGCTTCGCCCACCTGGCGGCCATGGACGAAATGTCGCGCGGCCACATGATTGCCGATGCGGTCGCGGTGATCGGCACCATGGACATCGTGTTCGGAGAGATCGATCGATGACTGAAATTTCCCAAGCGACGCGCGCTCGCTTCGACAAGGAAGTGGCCAAGTACCCCGCCGACCAGAAGCAGTCGGCCGTGATGGCCTGCCTGGCCATCGTGCAGCAGGAGCAGGGCTGGGTCAGCCCGGAGAGCGAGCAGGCGGTGGCCGAGCACCTGGGCATGCCCGCGATTGCGGTGCACGAGGTCACGACCTTCTACAACATGTACAACCAGAAGCCGGTGGGCAAGTTCAAGCTGAACGTCTGCACCAACCTGCCGTGCCAGCTGCGCGGCGGCGGCACGGCATTGGCGCACCTGGAAAAGCGCCTGGGCATCCGCATGGGCGAGACCAGTGCCGATGGCTTCTTTACCCTGCAGCAGTCCGAGTGCCTGGGTGCTTGCGCCGACGCGCCGGTGATGCTGGTCAATGACCGCAATATGTGCAGCTTCATGAGCAACGAGCGACTCGATCAGATGATCGACGGCCTCAAAAAAGCGGAGCAGCAGTGATGAACGCGCAACAAGTGCTCTCCCAGTTCGCCGCCACCGGGGTGGACACCTGCTTCCATGGTCGTCATATCAACCCGCAGATTTACGCAGACCTCAATGGCAGCAACTGGCGCCTGAAGGACTACGAAGCACGCGGTGGCTATGCCGCCCTGCGCAAGATCCTGGGCAAGGACGGTTCGCCTGCGCAGGCCGACACGGGCATCGTGGGTCTCACGCAGGACCAGGTCATTGCCACCGTCAAGGAAAGCGCCCTGCGCGGCCGCGGCGGCGCGGGCTTTCCTACGGGCCTCAAGTGGAGCTTCATGCCCCGGCAGTTCCCGGGCGCCAAGCACTTGGTGTGCAACTCGGACGAAGGTGAGCCCGGGACCTGCAAGGACCGCGATATCCTGATGTTCAACCCGCACATCGTGATCGAGGGGATGATCATCGCCGCCTACGCGATGGGCATCTCGCTGGGCTACAACTACATTCACGGCGAAATCTTCGACGCTTATGAGCGCTTCGAAGAGGCGCTGGAAGAGGCGAGGGCGGCGGGCTACCTGGGCAACGCCATCATGGGCTCGGGCTTCAACTTCGAGCTGCATGCGTACCACGGCTTTGGTGCCTATATCTGCGGAGAAGAGACCGCGTTGCTCGAATCCCTCGAGGGCAAGAAGGGCCAGCCCCGCTTCAAGCCGCCCTTCCCGGCGAGCTTTGGCCTGTATGGCAAGCCCACCACCATCAACAACACCGAGACTTTCGCGGCAGTGCCCTGGATCATCCGCAACGGCGGCCAGGCCTACCTCGAGTGCGGCAAGCCCAATAACGGCGGCACCAAAATCTTCTCGGTGTCTGGCGACGTCGAGCGCCCGGGCAATTACGAGATTCCGCTGGGCACGCCATTCGCCAAGCTGCTCGAGCTCGCTGGTGGCGTGGCCGGTGGCCGCAAGCTCAAGGCGGTGATCCCCGGCGGATCGTCTTCGCCGGTGCTGCCCACTTCCATCATCATGGAATGCACGATGGACTATGACTCCATCGCCAAAGCCGGCTCCATGCTGGGCTCAGGCGCAGTCATCGTCATGGACGAAACGCGCGACATGCCCGAGAGCCTGCGCCGCCTGTCCTACTTCTACGCCCACGAGTCCTGCGGTCAGTGCACCCCCTGCCGCGAAGGCACGGGCTGGCTCTGGCGCGTGGTCGACCGCATTTGCCACGGCCACGGCAAACCCTCTGACCTGGCCTTGCTGGACTCGGTGTCCGACAGCATCCAGGGCCGCACCATCTGCGCCTTGGGCGACGCCGCCGCGATGCCGGTGCGCGCCATGCTCAAGCACTTCCGCCCCGAATTCGAGGCCAAGATCAACGCGGCCCAGGCCAAGACCCCGAGTCCTGTGGCAAGCGCCTGATCCCGAAAGCACAACATGGTTGAAATCGAGCTAGACGGCAAGAAGGTCGAAGTCGCCGAAGGCAGCATGGTGATGCATGCGGCCGAAAAGGCGGGGACCTACATCCCGCATTTCTGCTATCACAAGAAGTTGTCCATCGCGGCCAACTGCCGCATGTGCCTGGTCGACGTGGAAAAGGCGCCCAAGCCCATGCCGGCCTGCGCCACCCCGGTCACCAACGGCATGATCGTGCGCACCCACAGCGACAAGGCGGTCAAGGCGCAGAAGTCGGTGATGGAGTTCCTCCTGATCAACCACCCGCTGGACTGCCCCATCTGCGACCAGGGCGGCGAGTGCCAGTTGCAAGACCTGGCCGTGGGCTATGGCGGCAGCGCCTCCCGCTACGAGGAAGAAAAGCGCGTCGTCATGCACAAGGACGTGGGCCCGCTGATCTCCATGGAGGAGATGAGCCGCTGCATCCACTGCACACGCTGCGTGCGCTTCGGCCAGGAGATCGCTGGCGACATGGAGCTGGGCATGATCAACCGGGGCGAGCACTCCGAGATCACCACCATCACCGGCGACACCGTCGACTCCGAGCTCTCGGGCAACATGATCGACCTGTGCCCGGTGGGCGCGCTCACCAGCAAGCCTTTCCGCTACAGCGCCCGGACCTGGGAGCTGTCACGCCGCAAGTCGGTGGCCGCGCACGACTCGAGCGGTGCCAACCTGATCGTGCAGGTGAAGAGCAACCAGGTGATGCGGGTCTTGCCCTTCGAGAACGCCGAGGTCAACGAGTGCTGGATTGCCGACCGTGAGCGTTTCTCCTACGAAGCCCTGAACACGCCCGAGCGACTCACCGCCCCCATGATCAAGCAGGGCGGGCAGTGGAAGACGGTCGACTGGCAAGCCGCCCTCGAGTACGTCGCCAGTGGCCTCAAGCAAATCAAGAGCGAGCATGGCGCCAAGAGCATCGGCGCGCTGGTCAGTCCGCACAGCACCGCCGAGGAGCTGTTCCTGGCTGGCGCCCTGGTGCGGGCCCTGGGCTCGGAGAACATCGACTATCGCCTGCGCAATGCCGAGTTCCCGGCGGCCGAGGGCGTTCGCTGGCTCGGTACTCGCATCGCGGAGCTCTCTACCCTGCAGCGCGTATTGGTCGTCGGCTCGAACCTGCGCAAGGACCACCCGCTGTTCGCGCTGCGGGTGCGCGCCGCGACGCGCACCGGTGCACAGGTCAGCGTGATCCATGACGCTGATGACGATTGGGCGATGCCCGTCAAGGCCAAGGCCGTTGTGGCCGCTGCCGATTGGGCTCAGGCACTGGCTGGCGTCGCTGCTGCTGTTGCTGCGGAAAAGGGTGTCCAAGCCCCGGTGCCGGCGCAGTCCGACGCCACCGCCACCCTGATCGCCAAGTCGCTCCTCTCCGGCGAGCGCAAGGCCATTCTTCTGGGCAATGCGGCTGCCCACCATGCCAAGGCGTCGAGCCTGCTGGCGCTGGCCCAGTGGATCGGCGAGCAGACCGGCGCCACCGTGGGTTACCTCACCGAAGCGGCCAATACCGTGGGCGCGCAGCTCGTCGGTGCGCTGCCTCGCGCCGGTGGCCTGAATGCGGGCCAGATGCTGGCCGGCGGTGCCCAGGGCCTCAAGGCGGTTTTGCTTTTGAACACCGAGCCCGAGTTCGACTCCGCGGCCGGCAAGGCGGCGGTCGCAGCCCTGGCCGGCGCTGAGATGGTCGTGACCCTGAGCCCCTTCAAGGCCAATCTCGACTGCTCGGACGTGCTGCTGCCGATCGCGCCCTTTACCGAGACCACGGGCACCTTCGTGAACGCCGAAGGCCGGGTGCAAAGTTTCCACGCGGTGGTCAAGCCCCTGGGCGAGACCCGCCCGGGCTGGAAGGTGCTGCGGGTGCTGGGCAATCTGCTGGGTCTGCCGGGCTTTGACTTCGAGTCCACCCAAGAGGTGCTGGCCGCTGCCCGCGGGCCGGCAGACGTCGGCCAGGCCTTCGTGCAGGGCCCCCACCTGGGCAACAGCACCACGGCCGCCATCGACCTCGCTCCCGCCGCAGGCCGTCCGGCCGTGGCCGCCCTCTACCAGCTTGACAGCATCGTGCGACGCGCGCCGTCGCTGCAACGGACCGCCGACGCCCGCCAGGTGCAGGCGGCACAAGGAGTCAGCGCATGATCGACCAGATCTACGGCTTCGGGCTGGGCCTGCTGGCTGCGCCCTGGTGGACTGCCATGGGCTGGCCCGTGGTCTGGACCTTGATCAAGATCGTCGCGGTGGTACTGCCCCTCATGGGCGCGGTGGCCTACCTGACCCTGTGGGAACGCAAGGCGATTGGCTTTACCCAAATCCGGGTTGGCCCCAACCGCATCGGGCCCTACGGCCTGCTGCAGCCGATTGCCGACGCGCTCAAGCTGATTTCCAAGGAAATCATCACGCCGAGCGCGGCCAGCAAGGGCCTGTTCTTTCTGGGTCCGATCATGACCATCATGCCGGCCCTGGCGGCCTGGGTGGTGATCCCCTTCGGTCCGGATGTGGCTCTGGCCAACATCAATGCCGGCCTGCTGTTCCTGATGGCCATCACCTCGATGGAGGTCTACGGCGTGATCATTGCCGGCTGGGCCTCCAACTCCAAGTACGCTTTCTTGGGCGCGCTGCGCGCCTCGGCGCAGATGGTGTCCTATGAAATCGCCATGGGCTTTTGCCTGGTGGTGGTCCTGATGGTTTCTGGCAGCATGAACATGAGCCAGATCGTGATCAGTCAGGGCAAGGGCCAGTTCGCCGAAATGGGCCTGACCTTCCTCTCCTGGAACTGGCTGCCGCTGCTGCCGATCTTTGTCGTCTACTTCATCTCGGGTTTGGCCGAAACCAACCGCCACCCCTTCGACGTGGTCGAGGGCGAGTCTGAGATCGTTGCCGGTCACATGATCGAGTACTCGGGCATGAGCTTTGCCATGTTCTTCCTAGCCGAATACGCCAATATGTGGCTGGTCTCGATCCTGGCTGTCCTCATGTTCCTGGGCGGCTGGTTGCCCCCGGTCGACATCGCGCCGCTGAACCTCATTCCCGGCTGGATCTGGTTGGGCGTCAAGACCTTCATGGTCGTGACCATGTTCCTGTGGGTGCGCTCGACCTTCCCGCGCTACCGCTACGACCAGATCATGCGTCTGGGCTGGAAGATCTTCATCCCCGTCACCCTGGTGTGGCTGGTGGTGGTGGGCCTGTGGATGCAGACCCCCTTCAACATCTGGAAATGAACATGAGCTCCCACGTTCATCACGCAAGCCCGACACCGTTCTCGCTCAAGGACTTCCTCTCCAGCTTTTTGCTGATCGAGTTGTTCAAGGGCCTGGCGATCACCGGCAAGTACGCGTTTGCCCGCAAGATCACCGTCCAGTTCCCCGAAGAAAAGACGCCGCTGTCGCCGCGCTTTCGCGGCCTGCACGCCCTGCGCCGTTATGAAAACGGCGAGGAGCGCTGCATCGCCTGCAAGCTGTGCGAGGCCGTCTGCCCGGCGATGGCCATCACCATCGAGTCCGACCAGCGCGCCGACGGCACCCGCCGCACCACCCGCTACGACATCGACCTCACCAAATGCATCTTCTGCGGCTTCTGCGAAGAAAGTTGCCCGGTGGACTCGATCGTCGAGACCCACATCCTCGAATACCACGGTGAAAAGCGCGGCGACCTGTACTTCACCAAGGACATGTTGCTGGCCGTGGGCGACCGCTACGAGTCCGAGATTGCGGCCAACAAGGCGGCCGACGCCAAGTACCGCTAAGCCCCCACGTCCAGACCGCGCCCGCACAGAAAGACCCCACCATGGACGTCAAGACCGGTTTCTTCTACCTGTTCTCCGCAATTTTGCTGTTTGCCTCCTTGCGCGTGATCACCGCGCGCAACCCGGTGGAGGCTGCCCTCTACCTGGTGCTGGCCTTCACGCAGGCGGCCGCGGTGTGGCTGCTGCTCAAGGCGGAGTTCCTTGCCATCACCCTGGTGCTGGTCTACGTCGGCGCGGTGATGGTGCTGTTTTTGTTCGTGGTGATGATGCTCGACATCCAGATGGACAAGCTGCGCGACGGCTTTTGGAAGGCCGCGCCCCTGGCCGGCCTGATCGGTGTCGTCATTGCGCTGGAGATGGCGGCGGTGCTGCTCGGTGGCTTTCGCGTCACCGAGTCCACCCAGATGGCCGGCCAGGCTGCGCCCGACTATTCGAACACCAAGGAACTGGGCAAGTTGCTCTACACCCAGTACCTGCTGCCGCTCGAAGTGGCTGCGGTGCTGCTGCTGGTCGCCATCATCGCGGCCATCGCCCTCACCCTGAGAGAGCGCAAGGACAGCCGTCACATTGATCCGGCGCTGCAGGTGCGGGTCAAGGCCCGTGACCGGATGCAGGTCGTGAAGATGGGGCCCACCGTGGCTGCCCCGGCGCCCGCGCCGGCCGAAGAAACCGTGAAGGAGGCCAAGGCATGAGCCTGACCCTGGGACATTTCCTCTCGCTGGGTGCGATCTTGTTCGCCCTGTCGGTGGTCGGCATCTTCCTGAACCGCCGCAACCTCATCGTGCTGCTCATGGCCATCGAGCTGATGCTGCTCGCGGTGAACATGAACTTCGTGGCCTTCTCCTACTACCTGGGCGATATGCATGGCCAGGTCTTTGTGTTCTTCATCCTGACCGTGGCAGCGGCCGAGTCCGCGATCGGCCTGGCCATCCTGGTGCTCTTGTTCCGCAACAAGTCCAGCATCAACGTCGAAGAGCTGAGCACGCTCAAGGGCTAAGAGAACAGGCCAAGAGAACAACACCATGAGCCAGACCCTCAACGCAACCACCCTGCTGGCAGTGCCGATGGCCCCGCTGCTGGGTGCCATCGCCGCTGGCGTGCTCGGCACGAAATTCGGCGGCAACTGGATCGGCCGGCGCCTGTCGCATTCGCTCACCATCTTGGGCGTGCTGGTCGCTTTCATCCTGTCGGCCATGACGCTCAAGAGCGTGGCGGTGGACGGCGCCCGCTTCAACGAGACGCTTTACACCTGGATGGTGGTGGGTGGCCTCAAGATGGAGGTGGGCTTCCTGGTCGACGGCCTCACGGCGATGATGATGTGCGTGGTGACCTTTGTGTCCCTGATGGTGCACATCTACACCATCGGCTACATGGAGGAGGACGAGGGCTACAACCGCTTCTTCGCCTACATCTCCTTGTTCACCTTCGCGATGCTGATGCTCGTCATGAGCAACAACTTCCTGCAGCTGTTCTTCGGCTGGGAGGCGGTGGGCCTGGTGTCTTACCTGCTGATTGGGTTCTGGTTCAACAAGCCGACGGCGATCTTCGCCAATATGAAGGCCTTCCTGGTGAACCGGGTGGGTGACTTTGGCTTCATCCTGGGCATCGGCCTGATCGCCGCCTTTGCCGGCACGCTCAATTACGCCGAGACCTTTGCCAAGACGGGCGAGCTGGCCAAGATGATGTTCCCCGGTACCGACTGGATGCTGGTGACGGTGATCTGCATTTGCCTGTTCATCGGCGCCATGGGCAAGAGCGCGCAGTTCCCGCTGCATGTCTGGCTGCCCGATTCGATGGAAGGCCCGACGCCCATCTCCGCGCTGATCCACGCCGCCACCATGGTGACGGCCGGCATCTTCATGGTGGCGCGCATGTCGCCTATCTTCGAGCTGTCCGACGCGGCGCTGAACTTCATTTTGGTGATCGGCGCCATCACCGCGCTGTTCATGGGCTTTCTGGGCATCATCCAGAACGACATCAAGCGGGTGGTGGCCTATTCGACCCTGTCCCAGCTGGGCTACATGACCGTGGCCCTGGGCGCCTCGGCCTATTCGGTGGCGGTGTTCCACCTCATGACCCACGCCTTCTTCAAGGCCTTGCTGTTCCTCGCGGCCGGCTCGGTGATCATGGGCGTGCACCACAACCAGGACATCCGCTGGATGGGCGGCCTGCGCAAGTACATGCCCATCACCTGGATCACCTCGCTGCTGGGGTCTCTGGCCCTGATCGGCACGCCGCTGTTTGCGGGCTTTTACTCCAAGGACAGCATCATCGAGGCGGTGCACGAGTCGCATCTGCCGGCCGCGGGCTTTGCCAGCTTTGCGGTGATGGCCGGCGTATTTGTCACCGCTTTCTATTCCTTCCGGATGTACTTCCTGGTCTTCCACGGCAAGGAGCGTTTTGACCAGAACCCCGAAGCGCACCACGATGCCCACCATGACGACGGCCACGGGCACGGGCACGATGACCACGGCCACGAGCCGCACGAGTCCCCCTGGGTGGTGACGGTGCCGCTGCTGCTGCTGGCGATCCCCTCGGTGGTCATCGGCTACCTGACCATCTCGCCGATGCTGTTTGGTGACTTCTTCAAGGACGCGATCTTCGTCAATGGCGAGGCGCACCACGCCATGCACGAGTTGGCCCAGGGCTTCCATGGCGCCGCTGCCATGGCCCTGCATGCTTTCAGCACGGCTCCCTTCTGGCTGGCACTGGCCGGCGTGGCGCTGGCCTATTACATGTACATGATCAACCCGGCGCTGCCGGCGGCGATCAAGCGCATCTTTCACCCGGTCTATGTGCTGCTCGAAAACAAGTACTACATGGACTGGATCAACGAGAACATCCTGGCCCGCCTGACGCGCAGCCTGGGCACCGTGCTGTGGAAGGTGGGCGATCAGGCCATCATCGATGGCACCGCTGTCAATGGCAGTGCCCGCCTGGTCGGCGTGTTTGCCGCCATCACCCGCCGCTTCCAGACCGGCTACCTGTACCACTACGCGCTGGCAATGATCGTGGGTCTGTTTGTCTTCCTCACCTGGTTCGTGGCCCCGTGGTCCGCCTGGCTGGGCAAGTAAGGCTGCAAGGAGTAGAACAAAAATGGGTCTCTTGAGCCTCGCCATCTGGACGCCGGTTTTCTTCGGCGTCGTGTTGCTGGCCCTCGGCCGCGACGAGCACGCCCGCGTAGTGCGCTGGCTGGCCCTCATCGGCGCCGTGGTCAGTCTGCTGGTCACCGTGCCGCTTTATCTGCAGTTCGACGCCAGCACTGCGGCATTGCAGTTCGTCGAGAAGGCCAGCTGGATTTCGCGCTTTCACGTGAACTACCACCTGGGTGTGGACGGTATCTCGCTGTGGTTCGTGCTGCTCACCGCCTTCATCAACGTCATCGTGGTGATCTCGGCCTGGGAGGTGATCACCGAGCGCGTCAACCAGTACATGGGCGCGTTCCTGATTCTGTCGGGCCTCATGATCGGCGTGTTCACCGCGATGGACGCGATGCTGTTTTACGTGTTCTTCGAGGCCACGCTGATCCCGATGTACCTGATCATCGGCATCTGGGGTGGCCCGCGAAAGATCTACGCCGCCTTCAAGTTCTTCCTGTACACGCTGCTGGGCTCCCTGCTGATGCTGGTCGCCCTGATCTACCTGTACAACAAGGCCGGCGCCAGCTTTGACATTCAGGCCTGGCACAAGCTGCCCCTGGACGGCCATGTGCAGACCCTGCTGTTCTTCGCCTTCTTTGCCGCCTTTGCGGTGAAGGTGCCGATGTGGCCGGTGCACACCTGGCTCCCCGACGTGCACGTGGAGGCGCCAACCGGCGGCTCGGCGGTGCTGGCGGCCATCATGCTCAAGCTCGGCGCCTATGGCTTCCTGCGCTTTTCCATGCCGATCGCACCCGACGCCTCGCACCAGTGGGCCTGGCTGATGATTGCGCTGTCCATCGTCGCCGTGATTTATGTGGGCCTGGTGGCCATCGTGCAGCAGGACATGAAGAAGCTGGTCGCCTATTCGTCGGTGGCGCACATGGGCTTTGTGACCCTGGGCTTTTTCATCTTCAATGACCTGGGCGTTTCCGGCGGCCTGGTGCAGATGATTGCCCACGGCTTTGTTTCGGGCGCCATGTTCCTGTCGATCGGCGTGCTGTACGACCGCGTCCACTCGCGCGAGATCGCTTCTTATGGCGGCGTGGTCAACACCATGCCCAAGTTCACGGCCTTTGCCTTGCTCTTTGCCATGGCCAACTGCGGCTTGCCCGCCACCGCCGGCTTTGTGGGGGAGTGGATGGTCATTCTGGGCGCGACCAAGGCCAACTTCTGGCTCGGCCTGGCAGCCGCCACCGCGCTAATCTTCGGCGCTGCCTACACGCTGTGGATGTTCAAGCGCGTCTATCTGGGCCCGGTGGCCAATGAGGACGTGCGGGGCCTCACCGACATCAATGGCCGCGAGTTCCTGATGCTGTCCCTGCTGGCCATCATGGTCTTGTACATGGGCATCTATCCCAAACCCTTTACCGACGTCATGGACGTCTCAGTCGCCGAGTTCCTCAAGCACGTCGCGACTTCCAAACTGAACTGACCACCGAAGGCCGCCTCCATGCTGGACTCCCTGAGCCTGATCGTCGTCTCGCCCGAAATCTTCCTGCTGGTGATGACCTGCGTCATCGCGCTGGTCGACCTCGGCGTGACAAGCCGCCTGCGCGGCCTGACCTACCTGCTGTCCCTGTGCACCCTGGCGGTCACCGCCTGGCTGTGCGGCCAGGCGGCTATTTCCGGCGAAACCCACTACGCCTTCGGCCGCATGTTCGTGAGCGACCCGATGGGCAACTGGCTCAAGGCCTTCGCTGCCATCTCCATGGCCGTGACCCTGGTCTACGGCCGGCCCTACGCCGCGGACCGCGACATGCTGCGTGGCGGTGAGATGTTCACCCTGGCGCTGTTTTCGCTGCTGGGCATTTTCATCATGGTCTCGGGCAGCAACCTGCTGCTGGTGTACCTGGGCCTGGAGCTGCTCACGCTCTCGAGCTACGCGCTGGTGGCACTTCGCCGCGACCATGAAAAGGCCACCGAGGCCGCAATGAAGTACTTCGTGCTGGGCGCCATGGCCTCCGGCTTCCTGCTGTATGGCTTGTCGATGATCTACGGCGCCACCGGCTCGCTGGACATCACCGAGGTGTTCAAGGCCATCTCCTCAGGCCGCATCCGCCACGAGGTGCTGGTGTTTGGCCTGGTCTTTGTCGTATCCGGGCTGGCCTTCAAGCTGGGCGCGGTGCCTTTCCACATGTGGATCCCCGACGTGTACCAGGGTGCGCCCACCGCCATCACCCTGATGATTGGCGCGGCCCCCGAACTGGCGGCCTTTGGCATCGCCATTCGGCTGCTGGTCGAAGGCATGATGCCCCTGGCCATCGACTGGCAGCAGATGCTGGTGGTGTTGGGCGTGGGCTCGCTGCTGGTGGGCAACCTGGCAGCCATTGCGCAGACCAACCTCAAGCGCATGCTGGCCTATTCGACCATCTCCCAGATGGGTTTTGTCATTCTCGGTCTGGCCGCCGGCGTCGTGGGCGGCGTGACCACCAATGCTGCCAGCGCCTATAGCGCCTCGATGTTCTACATCGTGACCTATGTGCTGACCACGCTGGCCACCTTCGGCATCATCTTGCTGCTGGCCCGCGAGGGCTTTGAGAGCGAAGAGATCGCCGACCTGGCCGGCTTGAACCAGCGCAGCCCGCTGTACGCCGGCATCATGGCCATCTGCATGTTCTCGCTGGCCGGCGTGCCGCCGCTGGTGGGCTTTTACGCCAAGCTCTCGGTGCTGCAGTCCCTGGTGTCCTCCGGTGCGGGCTTCCATATCGGTCTGGCCATCTTCGCGGTGCTCGCCTCTCTCATTGGCGCCTTCTACTACCTGCGTGTCGTGAAGGTGATGTACTTCGACGCGCCGATCACCGTCACCACCGTGACGGCCCCGGCCGATGTGCGGGTGGTCCTTTCGCTCAACGGCGCACTGGTGCTGCTGCTGGGGCTCTTGCCCGGCGGCCTGATGACGCTGTGCTCTGAGGCCATCATCCGCACGTTGGCCGGCTGATCGCCTGCGGACCGGCGCACCACCCACACCGGAGCTTGCGCCGTGTCCCTGTCCGCCTCGATCTGGTTCGTGATCGCCCTGGCCCTGGCCGGGGCCAATCTGCCTTTTGTCACTGATCGCCTGCTGGGGCTGCTCACGCTCAAGGCACCCAAATCGCTGGGCCTGCGCCTGGCCGAACTCGTGCTGCTGTACTTCGTCGTCGGTGGTCTGGGCTTGCTGCTGGAAAAGCGCGCCGGCCAGATCGCGTCCCAGGGCTGGGAGTTCTACGCCGTCACCGGCGCGCTCTTTTTGACCCTGGCCTTTCCGGGCTTTGTCTGGCGCTACCTGGTGCAGCGCGGGCGATGACGCAGCCGGCCGACGACAGCCATCTGGTCGAGCACACCCTCGGCCGCGAGCGGCTGCTGGATGGCAACTTTCTGAAAGTGGTGCGTGACACGGTGCGCCTGCCCGATGGCGCCAGCGCCACCCGCGAGTATGTGCAGCACCCCGGCGCCGTCGCCATCATCGGCCTCACCGACGACGGGCAGCTGGTGCTCGAGCGCCAATGGCGCCATCCGGTGGGCCGGGTCATGGTCGAAGTGCCTGCGGGCAAGCTCGACGCCGCTGAAGACCCGCTGGTCTGCGCTCAGCGCGAACTGCTGGAGGAGACGGGCTACACCGCCCGCGAGTGGGCGCTGGCGGGCCGTATGCACCCCTGCATTGGCTACTCCGACGAGTTCATCGAAGTCTGGTTTGCCCGCGGCCTCAGCGCTGGCGAGCGCCACCTCGACGCCGAGGAGTTTCTCGACGTGTTCCTCGCCCGCCCCGAGCAATTGCTCGACTGGTGCCAGGACGGAACGGTGACCGATGGCAAGACCCTGGCCTGCGCGCTGTGGCTGCAAAGCGTCCTTTCCGGGCGGAGGGTCCTGGACTGGCGAGTAACATCCCTCACATGAAAGTGTTGGACCTGCAGTGTCCCGCCAGCCATGTGTTCGAGGGCTGGTTCGGCTCGGAAGATGACTTCCAGGGCCAGCTGGCGCGTGGCCTGATCGAGTGCCCAGTCTGTGGTGACAAGCAGGTCAGCAAAAAACTCACCGCAGCGCGCCTGAACTTCGGCGCAGGCCGCGCCCAAGAGGGCGGGGCGGCCCAGCCCGGCGCAAGCTCTGGCGGGCAACCCGGCCCTGGCGCCTCGCCATCCGCCGCAGCGCCCGCGGCCGAGGGCATGCCGGTCGCCATGCAGGCAGCCTGGATGAAGGCGGTGCGCCATGTGATGGCCAATACCGAAGACGTGGGCGAGCGTTTCGCCCAGGAAGCGCGGCGCATCCACTATGGCGAATCCGAAGAGCGCGGCATCCGCGGCCAGGCCTCGCCCGAGGAGACCCGGGAACTGCTGGAGGAGGGCATCGGTGTGTTGCCGTTGCCGGTGCCTAAAGGGATGAAGGGGCCGCTGCAGTAGGCGCGGTTTCTTGTTCTGTCGGGCGACGGGGCATGCGCTTTTTTTGCTTTGGCCTGCGACGCGACGTGTATGCGGTACGGGCGCATCGAAGCCGCCGGGCCCCTGCCGCACACACGGCACGTTCCACGCCAACGCAAAGCCCGGCCTTAAACGAAGGTTGCCGCCGACACCCCAAAGCGCTCGCCGAGCGCCCGGACCTGCCGGATGTTGAGCTCTCGCTTGCCGGCCAGGATTTCAGACACCACGCCCTGGCTGCCGATCTCGGGCAGGTCGCCTTGCCGCAGGCCGTGCTGTGCCATCAGGAATGCCAGCGCGTCCAGGCCGCTGGCCTCACGCAAGGGATGGTGCTCGGCTTCGTAGTCGGCGATCAGGTCGCCCACGATATCGGCCAGGGCCACGGCCGGGTGGCGCTCGTCGCCCTTTGCCTCCGAGAGCAAGGCCTCGAGCAATTGCGACATCTGCAGGGCGTGGGCTTCATCGCGAATCGGCGCGATGCCGCTCTCGGCGCTGAACTTCTCCCAGGCCGGCAGCAGCCGCCGCATATCGATGGGTGCGTTCATGACTTCATGACCTCCAATTGCCCTTGTCGTAGTCGCGGTGGGTCAGCACCGCCTTGATGTACACGATTTGTGCTTCGAAACGGAGATGGGCGATCAAGCGGTACTTGTTGCCCCCGATGTCGAACACGGCCAGTTCCCCCACCTTGTCCACCGTGTTGAACACGGACTTGAGCGAAGCCCAGTGGGCAAAGTGGTTCTTCTCGATCACCCGCCGCCAGCCCTGCAGGGCAGCCTCTGCCTGGGGATGAAACTCGATGAATTCCCGCAGCGCGCGGTGGCTGATGATCCGCATGGGCATCCTATCTCAAATTGAGATTGATGGGGCAGCTTGTATCTGCCGAGTTCTGTCAGTGCCCACCTTGGCGTGCACGGCGACAGTCGCCCATGATTGCCCCGAAGGGCCCGCCCGTGGCCCTCCTGTTTGCCTACCGCCTGACGCCAACTGCGCGGCTATGGACTTGCCACGGCCGCGTCCGCTTATTCCAGAAACTGCAGCTGCGCCAGCCTCGCGTAGGTGCCGCCCAGCGCCAGCAGCTCGGCGTGGGTGCCCAACTCCACCAGGCGGCCCTGGTCCAGCACCACGATGCGGTCGGCGCGCTGCACCGTCGCCAGCCGGTGGGCAATGACCAGCGTGGTGCGCCCGCGCATGGCGGTTTCGAGGGCCGCCTGCACCATGCGCTCGCTCTCGGCGTCGAGCGCACTGGTGGCCTCGTCGAGCAGCAGCAGGGGAGGGTTCTTCAGAATCGCCCGCGCGATCGCGATCCGCTGGCGCTGGCCGCCCGAGAGCCGCACGCCGCGCTCGCCCAGAAAAGTGTCGTAGCCCTGGGGCAGGCGGCCGATGAACTCCTCGGCATAGGCTGCGCGGGCTGCGGCGCGCACCTCCTCGTCGCTGGCTTCTGGGCGCCCGTAGCGGATGTTGTCCATCGCGCTGCTGGAAAAAATCACCGGCTCTTGCGGCACGATGGCGATGCGCCCGCGCAGCTCGGCCAGCGACAGGTGGTCGATGGACACACCGTCCATCAGAATGCGGCCAGCTTGCGGGTCATAGAACCGCAGCAGCAGCTGGAACACCGTGGTCTTGCCCGCGCCGCTGGCGCCCACCAGCGCCACCGTCTCGCCGGGTGCCACAGCCAAGTTGACGTCGGCCAGCGCCGGCGTTTGCGGCCGCGAGGGGTAGTGGAAGGTCAGGGCCTCGATTTGCACGCGGCTGCCTTCGGCAGGCAGCGGCGCGCTGACCGGTTCGGCGGGCTCGGCCACCGGCGATTGCGCATGCAGCAGCTCCATCAGGCGCTCGGTCGCGCCAGCGGCGCGCAGCAGGTCGCCGTAGACCTCGCCGAGCGCGGCCACCGAGCCGGCCAGCAAGATCACATAGACCACCGCCTGGCCCAGCTGGCCCGGCGAAATGCTGCCGGCCATCACCGCCTGCGTGCCTTGGTAAACGCCCCAGAGCATGAGGGCCGCGCTGGCGATGATGATGAAGGCCACCAAGGCCGCCCGTGCGCGGGTGCGTCGCACGCCGGTGGCAAAGGCGTTTTCGGTGGCTTGCGCAAAGCGCTGGCCTTCGCGCCCCTCGGCGGCATGGCTTTGCACCACCGGGATCGCGTTGAGCACCTCGGCGGCGATGGCGCTGGAGTCGGCCACCCGGTCCTGGCTGGCCCGCGAGAGCCGCCGCACCCGGCCACCGAACCAGCGCGCGGGCAGCACCACCCCGACCACCACCCCCAGCACCAGGCCCATCACCTGCGGATGCGACCACACCAGCATGCCCACCGAGCCCACGCCCATGACCGCGTTGCGCAGACCCAGCGAGAGCGACGAGCCCACCACTGTTTGCACCAGGGTGGTGTCGGTGGTCAGGCGCGAGAGCACCTCGCCGGTCTGGGTGGTTTCGAAGAACTCCGGGCTCTGGCGCAGCACATGGCGGTAAATAGCGGTGCGCAGGTCGGCGGTGACCCGCTCACCCAGCCAGGTGACGGTGTAAAAGCGCGCGGCCGAAAACAGGCCCAGCGCCACGGCCACCGCGAACAGCCACAGGAAGTAGGCCCGCAGGGCGACCAGCCGCGCGCCACTGGCCGCCGGGTCGGGGGTGCCAGGCCCGCTGGCCATGCCGGCATCGACCAGATGGCGCAGGGCAATCGGAAAAACGAGGGTCGCGCCCGCCGCCAGCAGCAGGAACAAACCAGCCAGGGCGATCTGCCAGCGGTAGGGGCGCAGGAAGGGCAGCAGACCGCCCAGCGAGCGGGGCGCGCCCTTGGGCGTATCGGGGAGTTCTTTTCGAGCCATGGGTGATTGTCCCTGCGGCGCTTGCCCCCCGGCGGCGCAGGGGATCTCGGCCGAGGCAATTATTGCCTAGGCAACTACAATGCCGCCATGGCACAGCGCCCGACCACCTTCTATCGCCCCGGCAGCTACCGCCCCGAGGACAGCGTCACTTATTTGATGCGGCAAATCACCACCGCCGTCGCCAGCGAGGTGAGTGCGCTGCTCGGGCCCGACGGCCTGACCCATGCCCAGTGGGTGCCGCTGCTCAAGCTGCACACCGGCGAGGCGTCCACGCCGGCTGAACTGGCCCGGGTGTGCTACCTCGACGCTGGCTCCATGACCCGCACGCTTGACCGCCTCGAAGCCAAGGGCTTCGTGCGCCGCGCTCGTTCCGAGGACGACCGCCGGGTGGTGCTGCTCGAACTCACGCCCCAAGGTCGCGACACTGCCGCGCGCATTCCCGAGCTGCTGTGTGAAGTGCAAAACGCCCACCTCAGCGGATTCAGCCGCGCCGAGGTGGACACCCTCAAAGAACTGTTGCAACGCCTTCTCGACAACACACAGGAGCGGCAAGCGCTGCTCGTCTCGGACCTCAAGACCGCATGAAATTTGTCTCCCTTCCCGCCGCTGCGCTCGTCGCCAGCCTCTTGACCGGCTGCGCCATGATCCCGGACCTGCCCGCCCTGCGTGCGCCCACCGACGCCGCCCAGCTCGGCCTGGCCGGCCCGGCCACCCGGGTCGACGCCCAGTGGTGGCGCGAGCTGGGTGACGAACAACTTGACCGGCTGGTGGCGCAGGCCCTGGCCGGCAACCCGGGCCTGCGTCTGGCCGTGGCCCGTCTCGATCGGGCGCGCGCTGTGACCGACGCGGCCGACGCGGCGCTGCTGCCCCAGGTCAATGGCGCGCTTGATCTCAATCGCCAGCTCTACACCCAGCAAGGCCTGATTCCACGGCCGATCGCAGGCACGGTGCGCAACACCGGCAACGTCGCCCTGAGTGCCAATTGGGAAATCGATGTCTATGGCAAGTACCAGGCCGCGCTGCAGGCCGCCCTGGGACAGACCCGCGCCGCGCAGGCAGAGACCGACGCCGCCCGCGTGCTGCTGTCCGGCCATGTGGTCCAGGCCTACCTCCGCCTGGCGCGGATGTACGCGCAAGAGGCGGTGGCCGACCGTGCCATTTCACAGCGCGAAGAGGCGCTGCGGCTGGTGCGGTCCCGGGTGCAGGCAGGCCTCGACAGCGACCTCGAGCTGCGCCAGGCCGAGGCCAACTTGCCCGAGGCCCGCGGCCAGCGGGAAGCCATCCAGGAGCAGATCGATCTGGCGCGCCATGCGATCGCGGCCCTGGTGGGGCAGCCGGCGCAAGACCCCGTCACTCGCCGCCCCGACATGTCGGCCTTGCGCCCGCTGGCGGTGCCCACCGATCTCCCGGCTGACCTGCTGGGACGCCGTCCCGACATCCAGGCCGCCCGCTGGCGTGCCGAAGCGGCTGGCGCCGAGGTGAGCCAGGCCCGCGCGCAGTTCTATCCCAACATCAACCTGGGCGCCTTTGTTGGTTTTTCCAGCCTGGGGCTGGGCAAGCTGCTCGATGGCAACAGCCAGCAGTGGGGGGCGGGGCCGGCGCTGCGTCTGCCGATCTTCGAGGCTGGCCGGCTGACCGCGATGCTGCGTGGCAAGGCCGCCGACCGCGATGCGGCCATCGCCAGCTACGACGCAACGGTCACAGACGCGGTGCGCGAAGTGGCCGACCAACTCAGCGCCCTCCGCGCCATTGACCGCCAACGCATTCAGCAGCGCGAGGCCGAGGCCGCCGCCCAGGCCGCCTACGACCTGGCCCTGCGCCGCTACCAGGCCGGTCTGGGCAATCTGCTGTGGGTGCTCAATGCCGAGACTGCGGTCCTGGGCCAGCGCCGCCAGGGCGTTGACCTGGCAGCGCGCGCCTTCGAAGCCCAGGCCAGCTTGCTGCGTGCCCTGGGGGGCGGCTGGACCTCTGACGCACCGGCCGCGGCTGGCGCTGCGTCCGCCGCGTCGTCCCGGGTCGCTGCGCCTGTCGCCACACCTGTCCCTGCCGCCGCAGTCGCGTCGGCTCCTTTTTCCGTCCGTTGATTCCAGGCCCCCGCGATGAACCCGAACTCCAACCCTTCCCCAGCCGGCGCCCCCGCCCCCGCCTCACCGACGGCAGCCCCTTCCATGGGCGCCCCGAGCGCCGGTGCTCCCGTCACCGCGCCCCCCGGCCGTCGCAAGCGCGCGCTGCTGACATTGACCGCGGTGGTGGTGGTGCTGGGCGGCGCCTGGGTGGGCTATGACCTGGTGGTGGCCAGCCGCTACGAGTCGACTGAAAACGCCTACGTGCAGAGCAACCTGGTCCAGATCACCCCGCAGATGGGTGGCACGGTGACCGCCATCTTGGTGGACGACACCGACCATGTGAAGGCCGGTCAGCCCCTGGTTCGCCTCGACCCGGCCGATGCGAAGGTGGCCCTGCAACAGGCCGAGGCGGCGCTCGCACAGGCCGTGCGCCAGGCACGTACCGTTTACGCCAACAATGGCTCCCTGTCGGCGCAGGTCGCGCTGCGCCAGGCGGAGGTCGCCCGGGTGCGCAATGAGGTGGTTCGCGCCGGCGAAGACCTGCAGCGCCGCCAGGCCTTGGCCGGCAGCGGCGCGGTGTCCCGTGAAGAACTGCGCCACGCCGAGGCGCAACTGAGTAACGCCCGTGAGCAATTGGCCTCGGCCGAGGCTGCTGTCCTCTCCGCCCGCGAACAGCTCGTGAGCAACCAGGCGCTGACCGAGGGAACGCCAGTGGAAAGCCATCCGGCGGTCCAGGCCGCTGCGGGCCGGGTGCGCGAGGCCTGGCTGGCGACCCAGCGTCTGGCCCTGCCCGCGCCGGTCGAGGGCTACGTGGCCCGCCGTTCGGTGCAGCTCGGACAGCGGGTTGCGGCGGGTACCCCGCTGATGACCATCGTTCCCCTGAACCAGGTTTGGGTGGAAGCCAACTTCAAGGAAGTGCAATTGCGCAAGCTGCGCATCGGGCAGCCGGTCACTTTGACCGCTGACCTGTACGGGCAGCAGGTCAGCTACCACGGGCAGGTGGCCGGCCTGGGTGTGGGCACCGGGGCCGCTTTCGCGCTGTTGCCCGCGCAGAACGCGACGGGCAACTGGATCAAGGTGGTGCAGCGGGTGCCGGTGCGTGTGGCCCTCGATGCCAAGGAGATCGCCGCGCATCCGCTGCGAGTGGGCCTGTCCATGCATGCCGAGGTCGACGTCACCCGCCAGGACGGCAAACTGCTCGACGAGCGCGCCGAAATCGTGGGCACTCAGACCCAGGCCCTGGCCATTGACGACGCAGGCGGCGAGGCACTGGTGCGCCAGGTGATCGCCGCCAACCTGGGCCCATCGCCGCGCGGCGCGGCGATGCGGGCGGCGAAGGTAGCACCCGCGGCGACTGCTGCTGCGAGTCGCTGACATGGCCGCACCCGGCGCGATGCAGGAGCACCAGCCGCTCCAGGGCGCGGCGCGGATCTGGGGCACCATCGCCCTGTCCGGCGCCACCTTCATGAACGTGCTGGACACGTCCATCGCCAACGTCTCGCTGCCCGCCATCGCTGGCAACCTGGGGGTCAGCCCCAATCAGGGCACCTGGGTCATCACCAGCTTCGCTGTGGCCAATGCCATTTCTGTGCCGCTCACCGGCTGGCTGTCCCAGCGTTTTGGTCAGGTGCGCCTGTTTGTTGCCAGCGTCCTGCTGTTCGTGCTGGCCTCGTGGTTGTGCGGCCTGGCGCCGAGCATGCCGCTCCTGATCGCGGCCCGGGCCCTGCAGGGCTTCGTCGCGGGGCCGATGATTCCGCTGTCACAGGCCCTGCTGCTGGCAAGTTACCCCCGGGCCCTGGCCGGCTTGGCCATGGCCCTGTGGGCGATGACCACCCTGGTCGCCCCGGTGATGGGGCCCTTGTTGGGGGGATGGATCACCGACAACTTCTCCTGGCCCTGGATTTTCTACATCAACGTTCCGGTGGGGATCGTGGCTGGCTTTGCGGCACTGGCCATTTACCGCCGCCGCGAGAGCGTGATCCGGCGCGTGCCGATCGACAGTGTCGGCCTGGCACTGCTGGTGGTCTGGGTCGGCAGCCTGCAGATGATGCTGGACCTGGGCAAGGAGATGGACTGGTTTGAATCGCCGGTTATCACCATCTTGGCCATGACTGCGCTGGTGGGCTTTGTCTATTTTCTGGTGTGGGAGCTCACCGAGGACCATCCGGTGGTGGACCTGCGGCTGTTTCGGCGGCGCAACTTCTGGGCCGGAACTTTGGTCACCTCCGTGGGCTTTGGCCTCTTCTTCGGCAACGTCGTGCTGCTGCCCCTGTGGTTGCAGCAGTACATGGGCTACACCGCCACCGATGCTGGCATGGTCACAGCGCCTGTCGGCCTGCTGGCCTTGGTGCTTTCGCCCATCGTGGGCCGAACCATTCAAAAGGTCGACCCGCGCAAATACGCGTCCTTCGCCTTCCTGATCTTCGCGGTGGTGCTCTGGATGCGTTCGCATTTCAATACCCAGACCGACCAGTTCACCATCCTGATTCCGACCTTGATCCAAGGCGTGGCCATGGCCTTTTTCTTCATCCCGCTGGTGACGCTGACCTTGTCCGGCTTGACCCCGCAGCAGATGCCCAGCGCCTCGGGCCTGACCAACTTCGTGCGTATCACCGCCGGCGCGCTGGGGACATCCGTGTTCACCACGCTCTGGGAAAGCCGAGCCGCCATGCACCATGCCCACCTGGCGGAGTCGGTCAACGCCGGCAACCCGGTGGCGATGAGCACGCTCCAGACCTTGATGTCGTCGGGTCTGTCGCAGCAGCAGGCGCTGGCGCAGATCAACCGCCTGGTGGACCAGCAGGCCTTCATGCTCGCCGCAGACGACCTGTTCCGGGCTTCGGCCTGGATTTTTCTCGGCCTGATCGTCTTGGTCTGGATGACGAAGGCGCCGCCCCGGTTGGCGGCTGGCCCAGGGCCGGGGCCAGGATCAGGGCGCGGACCCGGCTCCAGCTCCGATGCAGCGGCGGGCGCCCACTGAGGCAGGCATCTGGGCGCCCCTGCACAAAGGGGAGGATGCGGGCCGGGTTAGCATTGCCCCCGTGCGCATTCTCCTGGTTGAAGACGATAAATTGCTGGCCGACGCGGTGGGCCGCGCCTTGACGCAGTCGACCTATGCGGTCGACGTGGTGACCACCGGCGACGAGGCCGACGCTGCGCTGTCCCATCAGGTTTATGACCTGGCCATTCTCGACATCGGTCTGCCGGGCCTGTCCGGGCTGGAAGTGCTGGAGCGACTGCGTAACCGCCGCTCCCGCGTTCCGGTGCTGATGCTCACCGCAATGGACGCCCTGTCCGACCGGGTGCGTGGTCTGGACGCCGGTGCCGACGACTACCTCACCAAGCCCTTCGACCTGCCCGAGCTGGAGGCCCGCGTGCGCGCACTTTTGCGGCGCGGCGCCGAGGTCGACTCCAGCCTGGTCCATGGACGGCTGCGCCTGGACACCAGCGCGCGCCGGGTTTATCACGAGGGGCAGCCGGTCGAGCTGTCTGCCCGCGAGTTTGCGGTGCTCGAGCTGCTGCTGATGCGCGCCGGCCGGGTGGTGAGCAAGGAGCACATGGTCAACCACTTGTACGGGTGGGGCGACGAGGTCGGCGCCAACGCCATTGAGGTCTATGTGCATCGGATCCGCAAGAAGCTCGAGCCCCTGGGCTGCGAAATCCGCACGGTCCGGGGCATGGGCTATCTGGTGGAGCGGGCCGATGGTGAGCCGGCCTGAGGGCAGGGCGGCGGCTGCGCCCACGCTGCGCCGCACCTTGCTGCGCTGGCTGGTATGGCCGCTGGCGGTGGTGCTGTTGCTCGACTCGGCGGTGAGTTGGTGGGGCGCACAACGCGCCGCCGACCTGGCCCATGACCGGTCACTCAATGAATTGGCGCGCGAACTCGTGCTGCATGTGGAGGCCGCGCCTGGCGGGGAGAGCGCCGGACTGCGGCTGTCACTCACCCCGGCGGCCGAAAGAATTCTTCTCGTCGACGAGGAGGACCGCATCGCCTGGCGCATCGCCGACGCCCAGGGCCGCACCCTGGGCGGCCTGGCCGACCTGGCGCTGCCCACGGCGCCCGCCCGGCCTGGCGGGCCGCCGGTCTACTACGGGGGCCGCCTCGAGGGCGAAGCGGCGCGTTTGCTGGCCTGGTGGCTGCCCGTGCAGCCCGCCACCCCCGTGGACCCGGTGCCGCCGCAGTGGGTGCTGGTGCAGGTGGCCGAAACCCGCCACCAACGTGACGCGCTTTTGCGTGAAATCATGGCCTACGCCCTGGTCCCTCAATTACTCCTGATCGTGATCGTGCTTGGCACCGCCGCCCTCGCTGTCACGAACGGCCTGCGGCCGCTCGCCGCACTGCGCGAGGCGCTGGCCAAGCGCTCGCACCGCGCCCTCGAGCCGCTCGACGCGGCCGATGTGCCGGCCGACCTGCGGCCCATGGTGGAGGAAGTGAACGCGCTCATGGCGCGGCTAGGCCAGACCTTGGACATGCAAAACCGGTTCATCGCCGACGCCGCCCACCAGCTCAAGACGCCGGTCAGCGGCCTCAAGGCGCAGATCGAGCTGGCCCTGCGCGAGGAGGACCCCCAGCGACTGCATCGCTCCATGGCCCAAATTCACCTGGGCGTCGAGCGCCTCTCGCGCCTGGTGCGCCAGCTCCTGGCACTGGCCCGCAACGAGCCCGAGGCCGCTGCCACTTTGGCGCTGGCGCCCACCGACCTCACCGACCTGGCGCTGCAGGTCAGCATGGAGTGGGTGCCCCAGGCCCTGCGCCGCCAAATCGACCTCGGATTTGACGGGCCCGAGGCGCCGGTCATCGTCCATGCAGACGCCGACCGCCTGCGCGAACTCCTGAACAACCTCGTGGACAACGCGGTCCGCTACAGCCGCGAGTCCGGCCGGGTCACGGTGGGCCTGCAGGTGGCGCCCTCGGGGGAGGCTTGCCTCTCGGTGCACGATGACGGCCCGCACATTCCGCCCGCCGAGCGCGAGCGGGTTTTCCAGCGTTTCCACCGTGTGCTGGGCACCCAGGCCGATGGCAGCGGCCTGGGGCTGGCCATCGTGAGCGAAATCGCTCGCCTGCACGGGGCCCGCATCACGATCGACGAAGACGAGGACGGCGTGGGCAATACCTTCCGCGTCTGGTTCCCGCGGGTTCCGCCTGTTTTGTAAGGTGAGGGAAAGCTGGCGGAAATGAAGCCGACAGCGCCGCTTCCTACGCTTGCGGCACACCTCGGGCAGTTCGCACCGGGGGTAGCCCGAGGAACGACAAAAAAATGGATTTCCTAACCACCCCCGAATTCTGGCTCGCTCTGGCCCAGATCATCCTGATCAACATCGTGCTCTCCGGCGACAACGCCGTGGTGATTGCCCTGGCCTGTCGGTCGCTGCCCCCTGAGCAGCAGAAAAAGGCCATCCTCGCCGGCAGCGTGGGCGCAATCGTGCTGCGGATCATCCTGACCTTCTTTGCCGTCTACCTGCTCACGCTGCCGTATCTAAAGCTGGTGGGCGCCGCCCTGCTGCTGTGGATCGGCGTCGGCCTGCTCAAGGGCGATGACGATGAGGGCGACCTTGAAGGTCACTCGGGCCTGATGGCCGCCATCAAGACGATCATCATTGCCGACTTGGTGATGAGTCTGGACAACGTGATCGGTGTGGCCGCCGCCGCCAAGGGCAACATCGTCCTGCTGGTGCTGGGCCTGGGCATCAGCATTCCGCTGATCATCTACGGCAGCACCATCATCCTCAAGCTGATGACCCGCTTCCCCATCATCATCACCCTGGGCGCCGCGCTCCTGGGCTGGGTGGCCGGCGAGATGGCGGTCTCCGACCCCTCCATCGCTGCCTGGTCCGATGCGCACCACAGTGTCCACACCATCGCTCCTATCCTGGGTGCCTTGCTGGTGGTGGTGGCCGGCAAGTGGCTGGCCTCCCGTGGCGGCGACGGCGATAACGACGCTGGCGAAGCCGGCAAACCGGCCTGAGGCAGCGGTCACAAGGCACGCCTTGTGCGTGCCTTGTCGCCACAAGTCGCTCTGAACCTCCCATCCCCCGAAAGGAGAAAGCGATGTCCGCAATGCTCATTCCCGTCGACGGTGACCACCCGGGTCATACCCGTGAGGCCATCGAGCGCGCGATTGCCCTGTGCGGCAGCGGATCGAATCTGGTGCACTTGCTCAGTGTGCAATTGCCTGTGTCCTCCCATGTCGGCATGTTCTTCGCCGAGTCCGAGTTGCGCGGGCTGCACGAGGAGATGGGTGAGGAGGAACTGGCCGCGCACCGGCAACGCCTGGCCGACGCTGGCGTGCCCTTTGATTGCCTGGTCCGGGTCGGTCGCCGTGCGGAAACCATTGCCAAAGTGGCTTGCGAGCTCGATTGCGACAAGGTGGTCATGGGCCCGGACCGTCCGCTCGGTCTGGCCGCTCGGCTCACTGGGTCCGTCGCGCAGCAGGTGAGGCACCTTCTGGCGGGAGCCGGTGCCATCGAGGTTCTGGGCGACTGAGACTGGCGCCGCGGTCAGGGTATGACGGGCGCCATCCCATCAGTAGAATGGGTTATCACCGTCAGGAGATGACCCGATGAACCGCCCCATGCACGAGCCCGACGACATCAGTCCCGCGGAGCGCGTAGACCTCAGCGCCTTTTTGCAGCAGATGGTCAAGGTCGGTGCGTCCGACCTTTTCCTTTCTGTGGGTGCGCTTCCCACCATCAAGGTCGAAGGCCGGATGGTGGCTGTTGGTTCCGACACGCTGCGTCCTGGCGCGGTGCGCGCCATGGCGTATTCGGTGATGACTGAATCGCAGATCCGCCAGTTCGAGATGACGCTCGAGTGCGACCTGGCGGTGAGCGTCAGCGGCCTCGCCCGCTTTCGCTTCAACGTCTTCCTCCAGCGCAGCGAGGTGAGCGTGGTGGCGCGCCTGGTCAAGCACGATGTGCCGCGGCTCGAATCGCTGAACCTGCCGCCGGTGGTGGCCAAACTGGCCCTGCTGCGTCAGGGGCTGGTGCTGGTTGTGGGCTCGGCCGGCTCGGGCAAATCCACCACCCTGGCGGGTATGCTCGAGCACCGCAACCTCACCTCGCCCGGGCATATCCTGACCGTCGAGGACCCGATCGAATTCCTCCACAGCCACCGCCGCTGCATCGTCGACCAGCGCGAGGTGGGACTGGACACCCTGAGCTTTCACGACGCGCTGCGTCACGCGCTGCGCGAGGCGCCCGACGTCATCATGATCGGCGAAATCCGCGACGAAGAGACCATGCGCCACGCGCTGCGCTACGCGGAAACCGGCCACCTGTGCGTGTCCACCCTGCATGCCAATAACGCCTCGCAGGCGATCGAGCGCATCCTCCACTTCTATCCGGAGTCCGCGCGCCGGCAGGTGCTGCTGGATCTGTCGCTCAACCTCAAGGGCGTGATCGGTCAGCGACTGATCGAGCGCCAAAAGGGCCCGCGCATTCCGGCGGCCGAGGTCATGCTGCTCACGGCCTTTGTGTCCGACCTTATTCAGCGTGGCGAGATCGACCAGTTGCGCGCGGCTATCGCCAAATCGAGCGTGGTGGGCATGCAGACCTTTGACCAGTCGCTTTATGACCTCGTCCAGGCCGGCGAGATCACCGCGCAGCAGGCGCTGGACCATGCCGACTCGCGCACCGATTTGTCGCTGCGCCTGCGCTTGGCCGCGGGCTTGGCGCCGGATGCCGGCGGGCTGGATCTGCGCGAGGCTTCCTGAGGCGGCCGCCCTCGTCGCTGCCAAGTCCGGCAGATCTGCCGGGTCCCCGTGGGCCTAAGTGGTCATCTGAGCCATCTTGGCCTTCGATGCCTACATCCGCAGCCGGTCGCCGTAGCCAGTGAGCTCGAGGTAACCCTGGCCCAGCGCGCGGCCTGTTGCATCGCGCAATTCAGACAGGCCCTCCCAATACACGGTGCCAGTGGAAAGACGGCTGTCGAGTTCTTGCGCGTCGGCCAATGCCTCCACGGTGAAGCGGCCCTGGGGTGTCTCAAGCGTCCAAGCCACCGGATAGCGCGTGCGGGTCAGGGGGCTGGTCCAGTGACGCGTGGGGACCATCCGCACCGCCTGTGGCCCAAAGGCCTGGGCCACGCCGCCGGCGGCGCGCCAGGAACCTCCCGCCCATAGCGGGCTGCCATCGGCCCGCCGCAGCTGGAACACGGTGAGGGCGCCGCCATCGGCCAGGTTCATGCCCACCCAGTCCCAGCCCACCGCTTCGGGATGCAGGAGCGCTTCGCTCCACTCGTGGTCCAGCCAGGCTTGTCCGCTCACCTGGCTGGCCTGCTGTCCGAGTCGCAGCCGGCCCTGCACCTGCAACTGCGGCTGGCTGTAGTAGTAGCTCGCCTGCGCCGGCTCGGGGCCCTTGCGTGACAGTCCCTCCTGCCCCTGCAGCAGCAGCGGCTGGGTCGGTGTGGCGTTCAGGTCGAGGGCGAAGTCGCCGCCTTCGACGCGGGCCCGGTAGTGGCCGTCGGCTTGTCGTTGCAGGGTCCAGTCGCGAATGCGCAGGTCGGTGTCGTCCAGCCCCGCCTGCGCCACGCCAAAGCCCGCCCGGGCGATGCGCTGGTCATGGTGCAGCCGACCGGTGGCCAGGTCGGTCACTGCCGCATGGGCAAACAGCAGCTCGCGCGCGGCGAAGGCCGAGGTCATGCCACGGGTGGCGTCGACCCGGCTGCGAAAGAAGGTCACCTGAAAGCCCCAGCGCCGCGCGCCGGCGCTGGCGTTGCCGGTGAGGTACCACCACTCCGTGCGCAGCTCGGGGTGGGCGCCGTGGTCGCGCGGAAAGCGCAAGGTGCGTGGCGCCAGCACGGTGGTTGGCACCTGCGGGGCAGAGGGTGCCGGCGCTCGCGCGGCGGCTTGGCCTTGCAACGGCGTCTGCGTCTGCGTCTGCATTTGCGGCTGCGTCTTTGCGTGTCCCTGCGCCTGCGCAGAGCGGCTCCAAGCACCCAGGCTTAAAAGGGCGCCAGCCCCGAGCAGGGCCTGCAGCAAGGGTCGCCTGCCGGACATCACCAGTCCTCCTTCACCGCCAGCACCATGTCGCGTCCGGCCACCGCCCGTCCCGAGGCCCAGGCGGTGAGCGTGCCCGCCGCCATCACCGCCAGCGCCAGGGCGATCAGGCGCGACCACGGCACCCACAGCTCCATGGTCCAGTGAAAACTCTGCGGGTTGACCACGTGCACCAGCACCACCGACACCGCCAGACCCAGCCCGAGGCCGGCGGCTGCGCCGATCGCGGTCCAGGCCAGGCCCTCGCCGGCCACCACCCGCAGCACCTGCGAGCGGGTCAGGCCCAGGTGCATCAGTAGCCCAAACTCCTTGCGCCGGGCCAGCACCTGCGCGCTGAAGCTGGCGGCCACGCCGAACAGTCCGATGCCAATGGCCACCGCCTGCAGCCAGTAGGTGACCGCGAAGCTGCGGTCGAAGATGCGCATCGAGGTGGCGCGAATGTCCTGCGCAGAGGCGAACTCCAGCAGCCTGCCGCCCTCACCCGCCTCGGGCAGGGCGCGCAGCGCCGCCTGGACCTGGCTCGCTTGCGCTCCGGGCGCCAGCCACAGCAGCAGGTCGTTGACCCGTTCATCGCCGGTCAGGCCCCGGTAGGCGGTGGCGTCGATGACGATGGAGCCGCTCTGGCGGGCGTAATCGCGCCAGATGCCAGCGACGTAGAAGGGGCCCTGGATGTCCCTCGGGCCGGCATCGGGAACGGCACCCCCGGCGGCACCCCCAGCGGTACCCGGGTCGGCGCCCTGGACGGCGGTTTGCTCCGCGCCCGTCAGCCCGAGGGCGCGGCCCAAGGGCGTGAAGGGTTGGCCAGGTCGGGCGCCGTACAGGTCGGCCACCGCCTCGCTCACGTAGATCGGGATCCAGGGCGATGAGGCCGGTGCCCCGCTTGCCGTCGGCCGTGGCGATGGCAAGTTTGATGGCGGCGGCACCGGGTCTCCCACCAAGGGCAGTTGTCGGCTGGCGTCTTCCAGCGGCCGGGCGATCAGGGCCAGGGCCGGCCTGGCGGGGTCCAAGGTCAGCGAGCGCACCCGCTGGGTGGAGACAGCCGCCACACCAGGCACCTGGGCCGCCGCCGCCACCAGGGACGGGTCCAGAAAGACAGTGTCGCCGGTGGCGCCGCCCTCGGCCGTGCGCAGGTACAGGTCGGCAGGCAGCACAGTGTCCAGCCACTGCATCACCGAGCTGCGGAAGCTGGCCACCATCACCGTGAGCGCCACCGCCAGCGCCAGCGCCGCGACCACGCCGCTGACGGCCACCGCCGCAGTCTCACGCACCCGACGCGCGCGCTCGATGGCCAGCAGCGCCAGCGCGTGGTCGGCGGCGTGCGGCGCGAGCCGGTCGTAGACCGCCGCGACCGCCCAGGGCAGCACCGTGATGCCACCGACCAGCAGCAGGGCGATGGCAACGTAGGCGGCCACCGGGATGCCGCCGATTGGCGGCGCAAAGGCCAGTGCCACTGCGGCGGCGATCAGTAGCAGCCCGGGCAGGCCCCGGCGGCGACCACTCCCGCCGCTGCCCAGGCCCTTGAGCGCCGCCGCCAGCGGCAGGCCCCGGGCTTGCATCGCGGGGAACCAGCCGCCGGCGGCTGCTGCGGCCAGACCGAGCGCGCCGTAGCCGGCCGCCGCCAGCCCGCTCCATTGCAAGCGCGGCGCCGCGCCGGGGAAGTAGCCACCGCCCAGGTCGCCGCCAAGCACGCGCAGGGCCAGCGCGGCCAGGCCCGCCCCCAGCGCGATGCCGCATACGCTGCCGGCCACGCCCAGAATCAGCGATTCGGCCAGCACCAGGCGCAGGCGCTGGGCGGCGGTGAGGCCCATGACGCCCAGCAGGGCCAGCTGCTGGCTGCGGCGTGCCACGCTCAGGGACAGCACCGAGAACACGAGGAAGGCGCCGGTGAACAAGGCGACCAGCGCCAGCACGGTGAGGTTGACGCGGTAGGCGCGCGACAGGCGGTCGATGCGGGCCATTGTGTCGCCCGGCTCCGAGGCCAGCACGTCGGCGGGCAGGGCCAGGGCTTCGCCCAAGCGGTCACGAAAGCGGTCGCGGTCAGCGCCGGCAGCCAGACGCAGGTCGATGCGGGTGAGCGTGCCCTGCCGACCGAACAAGTCTTGCGCGGCGCCGATGTCCATCACGGCCATGGGCGGGCCGGCGGCCGCCACATCGCCGGCGACGGTGACCGTTACCAGACGCAGCCCCACTTGCAGCGAGAGCGACGCACCGGCGGCGCCAGACGCCAGACCCAGGCGCTCGCGCGCCGCGGCGTTGATGAAGACCCGGCCGGGCGCGAACATCGACAGTCGGTCGGCGCTCGCCGCTGGCCTCGGCAACAACTCTGGCGCAAAAGCCGCGGCGATCAGCGGGTCCAGGCCCAGGACCCGCAGCGGCACGCGCGAAGGGCGCGCGGGCGTGGGCGATTCCGGCGTGGGGGCCGCGGGGGGCGTGGCGGATGACCTGGCCAAGTTGGAGAAGTTGGCCAAATCGGCAAGCTTGTCCGAGGTGGCCAGGGTGCTCACTTCGAGTACCGGGCTGGCCAGAGCGATTTCAGGATGGCTGGCGATCCGGGCGTATAGCGACTCGTCCAGGCCGCCCTGGGTGGAGCGCAGCACCAGGTCGGGTTGCCCGTCGACCTGGCGCAGTCCACTCGCGAACTCGCCCAGGGCCGAGGCGTTGATCAGGTGCACCGAAAACGCCAAAGCCACGCCCAGCATCACCGCCACCACTGCCGCGGCGCTGCGCCAGGGATGGTGGCGCAGCTCCGGCCAGGAGTAGTAACGCAGCAGGGCGAGCATGCCGCCGATTGTGGCGGGGACCGGGCCGTCTTGCCCGGCGCAGGGGCTCAGTCGACCAACACGCCTTCGTCGGCCATCTCCATCAGGAGCGACTCCTTGCGCGCTTCGAGCTGTGCGCCCAGGGCTACAAGGTTGAGCTTGCGCGCCGCGCGGGCCTTGGCGAACAGCACGTTGCGCTCCTGCTTCACATGGCGGTCCATGGACTCGCCGAGTACCCGCACCCGGGCGTCGGTGAGCGCGTGCCCTTCGCCTTGCTGGATTTGCGCCACCAGCTCTTTGATGAGGTCGTGCTCCACCGTCGCGCCATCGAGTAGGGCGCAGTCCTTGATGACGGCGCGCAGGGCGGGATAGAACAAGTCCTCCTCGATCTGCATATGCACCGTGAGCTCCAGGCCAATGCGCCGCGCCAGGTCCAGCTTTTTCTGGGCGGCGCTGCGGGCGCGCGAGCCGGCAAGTTCTTCATAGGTTTTGAACAGCTTCTTGATCGCGCGGTGGTCAGCGTCGAGCAGGTCGCAGGCTTCCTTGGCGTTGCGTGAGGTGGCCATGTGTCGTGTCTCCAGGGGGCGCCGGGCCCCTTGCCCGACGGTTGTCCACCCTAGCGGGCCTGGTCCGTCGCCGCGTCGGGCCAGGCAGTGCCTGCATGTCGGACGCGGCCGACGCCGTGGCCAGGCAGCCTCAGGCGAAGCCGCTGGCGGTCAGGTGCAGGGTGCGGTCAGCGCGCCGGGCTGCACTCTCGGAGTGGGTGACCAGCACCAGGGCGGCGCCAGTGTCGCGGGTTTGCTGCACCAGCAGGTCGAGCACCCGCGCGGCGGTGGCCGGGTCGAGGTTGCCCGTCGGCTCGTCGGCCAGGAGCAGGGCCGGCCGGTGTACCAGGGCGCGGGCGATGGCCACCCGCTGCAACTGGCCGCCACTGAGCTGCTGCGGCAGGCGCGGCCCAAGTTCGTCCAGGCCCACGGCCGCCAGCATGGCCTGCACCCGCGCGGCGCGCTCCTCGGCCGGCAGCCCCAGGAGCATCAGAGGTAGGGCGATGTTTTGCGCCACGTCCAGGTGCGGCAGCACGTGAAAGGCCTGGAAGACAAAGCCCACATGCGCGCGTCGCAGGCGGGCGCGCTGGTCGTCATCGGCCTGGCCGAGGTCGTGCCCGCACAGGGTGATGGCACCCGCGTCCCAGATGTCCAGGCCCGCCAGGCAATTGAGCAGGGTGGACTTGCCCACGCCCGATTCGCCGACGATGGCAACGAACTCTCCCGGCGCTACCGACAGCGACACCTGCTCGAACACCGTCGCCTGCCCATAGCGTTTGGCCAGGCCCTGGGCCTGAAGCACCGCTTCTGTCATGAGGGACTCCCGCTTCTGCGTTCGGAGCAAGGGGCCAGATGCGCCCAGGCGCGCTCGATGGTCTGCACCACCCGCTCCAGCGCTTGTGGCGGGTCGCCGGCGATCACCTGGCGCGCTGGCATGCTTCGCAGCCAGGTGATTTGCCGCTTGGCCAGTTGCCGGGTGGCGGCGATGCCGCGCTCGCGCAGCGTGGCCGCGTCCAGCGGCGAATCGCCGCCTTGTGTGTCCAGCCACTCCCAGGCTTGCCGATAGCCCACGCAGCGCATGCTGGGCAGGTCGGGTGAGAGGTCACCCCGGGCCCGCAGGGCACGTACCTCGTCCAGGAAGCCGCCTGCCAGCATCTGCTCAAAGCGCTGGGCAATTCGACCATGCAGCCAGGCGCGGTCCTCGGGCTCCATGGAGATGAAAAGAGCGGGCGGCATGGACGCTGCGCCCGAGGGCTTGAGGCCGGCGACGCCGTGGGTGAGGCCGTTGACCTCGGCAGCCGTGTCAGCCGGCGCGGTCTGCCGAGCATGCCAGTCGCTCAGGGTCCGACCCGAAATCTGCCACACCTCCAGCGCCCGTTGGATGCGCTGTGAATCATGGGGCGCCAGGCGGGCCGCCGTCACCGGGTCGACCTGCGCCAGCCGCGCGTGCATTGCCGGCCAGCCCAGGGCGGCCGCCTCCGCGTCGAGCGCGGCGCGCACTGCGGCGTCGGCGGCCGGCATGGCCGCCAGCCCGTCGAACAGGGCCTTGAAGTACAGCATGGTGCCGCCCACTAACAGGGGCAGGGCGCCGCGAGCGCGGATCTCGCGCACCAGGCGGGCTGCGTCGGCCGCAAACTCGGCGGCGCTGTAGGCCTCGCGCGGATCTCGGATATCAATCAGGTGGTGTGGCACCGCGGCGCGCTCGGCGGGTGTCGGCTTGGCGGTGCCAATGTCCATGCCCCGGTACACCAGGGCCGAATCCACGCTCACGATCTCCACCGGCAGCCGCGCTGCTAGCGCCAAGGCGGCCGCGGTTTTGCCGCAGGCGGTCGGGCCGGCCAGGGCCACGTAGGCCGGAGCCGGGCCCGCGCCCGAACCCGCGCCCTGGCCTGGGCGCTGCGGGTCGGCCTCAGGCACCGGGGACCCCACGCAGGTCTTGCGCTTCACCCACGTCTTTCACTTCGCCGTGGCGTTGCACCAGCGTCCAGGCCACCAGTGCCAGCAGCACGCTCCAGAGCCAGATGCCGTAGGTCATGGGGGCGACCGTGCCGTCCATGTGCCGGCCCAGCCAGCCTCCGATCAAGAAGCCGGCCGACATCATCAGCACGCCGTTCATTGCCGAGGCTGCCCCCGCCATGCGCGGAAAGGGCGCTACGGCGCCGGCCTGCCCGCAGGACTGGTGAATGCCATGGGCCATGGCGTAGAGCCACAGGCACGGCAGCAAGGTCCCCACGTGGGCCATGTCGGCCAGGGTGAACACGCCCAGGAGGGAGCCGGCGGTCAATGACATGGCGGCAGCGACGGCGACGGTCTTGCGCAAGCCCAGGGCCGCCAGCAGCCGCCGGCAAAGAAAGGTGCCGGCAATGTAGAAGACCGACATGCTGAAGATGGACACGCCGTATTGCAGTCGGCTCAGACCCAGCACTTCGGTGAACACAAAGGGCGAAGTGGTGAGGAAGGTCATCAGGCCGGCGAAGGTGAGCAAGGTGAGCAGCGACCAGGCGCGGAAGCTGGGGTGGCGCAGCACCGTCACCCAGTTGCTTGCCAGGGCCACCGGGTGCAGCGGCGTGCGCCGTTCGCGCGGCAGCGTCTCACGAAAGCGCAGCGCCACCAGGGCCAGGGCCAGCGCGCCATAGCCGGCAATGAAGGCCAGCGCCCAGCGCCAGCCGGCGTACTCGGCCAGCACACCGCCAGCCAAGGGGCCGACACAGGCCAGCACGCCCAGGCCGGTCTGGGCCCGGGACATCACGCGCACCGCCTCGGCGGGCTCGAAGCCATCGCGCAGCACCGCCCGCCCGCACACGACGATGGCGCCCATGGCCGCGCCCTGGAAGGAGCGCCAGGCCTGCAAGGCGTCGATGGTCGGCGCCAGCGCGCAGGCCACAGCGGCGACGGTGAAAGCTGTCAGCCCGAGCATCAGCACCGGCTTGCGGCCAAAGCGGTCGGACAGCGGTCCCCAGGCCAGTTGCGACAAGCCAAAAGGCAGCAGCATGCCGGTGAGCGTGAGCTGGGCCTGGGCCACGGTGGCGCCCAGATCGCGGGTCAGCGCAGACATGCCGGGCAGGAACAAATCAGTCGAGATGGGGTGAATGCCGATCATCATCGCGATGAACAGCACCAGCAGCTGGGGCGACATTTTGCTCATCGCCCCCGCAGAAAGAGGCTGTCGAGTTCGCGAATCGAGAGCTGGCGCCAGGTGGGGCGTCCGTGGTTGCACTGGTCGGCACGCTCGGTCGCTTCCATCTGCCGCAGCAGCGCGTTCATCTCTTCGAGCGTGAGCCGGCGGTTGGCGCGCACCGCGCCATGGCAGGCCATGGTCGCGAGCAGCTCGTTGCGGGCCCGCTCCACCACGGTGCTGGCCTCGTGCTGGCTTAGCTCGGCCAGCACGCTGCGCGCGAGTTCGACCGCGTCGCCCTGTGCCAGACTGGCCGGCACCGCGCGCACCGCCAGGGTCTGCGCCGACAGCGGCGTGATCTCCAGCCCTAGGGCCGCCAGCGTGTCGGCGCAGGCGGCGGCGGTGGCCTGCTCCTGCGCGGTGGCGGCGAAGCTGGCGGGAATGAGCAGGTCCTGGCGGGCCAGCGCCTGCGCGGCGCCTTCCATCTGGGTCTTGAGCTTCTCGTAGACGATGCGTTCGTGGGCGGCGTGCATGTCGACGATGACCAGCCCCTGCCGGTTCTCGGCCAGGATGTAGATGCCTTGCAACTGCGCGAGGGCGCGGCCCAGGGGCCACTCGCCCTCGGGCAGCGGGGTGGCTTCAACGCCTGCCCAGTAGGTCGGTGCGCCGGCGGTGTTCAGGCCCTGCGTGCCAGGGCCATGTGGACCCAGGCCCTGCGTGCCAGGGCCATGTGGACCCAGGCCCTGCGTGCCAGGGCCCGGTGGGGCTACTCCCAGCGCGCCGGGTGTCGCTTCGGCGGCGGTCAATCGGCCCGGCTGCCACAGCAGTCCGAGGTCTTGTACCCGTTGTCCCCAGGCCGCCTCCCGCGGCGGGAAGGCCATACCGGCCTGTGACCAGCGAGCGGTCCCAGCGCCTGCGGCGTCGCCGCCCTCCGATGGGGACAGCCCGGTCGCCGGCCAACCCAAAGGAGATGCCGTCTCCGAGGCCGAACCGACCTGGCCCGCACGAGAAGCGGCCAGTGCCTGATCGACCGCATGGCGCACCACCTGGTGCACCGCGCGGCCGTCGCGAAAGCGCACCTCGATTTTGGTTGGGTGCACGTTCACATCGACCTGGGCCGGGTCGATGGACAGGGCCAGCACATAGACCGGCTGGCGCTGGCCGTGCAACACGTCCTCGTAGGCACTGCGAGCGGCGTGGCCGATGACCTTGTCGCGCACATAGCGGCCGTTCACGTAGGCGTACTGGTGGTCGGCGCGTGCGCGGGCTGCATCGGGCGTGCCCGCCCGACCAATCACCCGCAGCGGGCCAGCTTGGAATTCGACCGCTACGCTCTGGGCCAGGAACTCGTCGCCGAGCACGTCGCCCATGCGCTGCTCGGCGCTGGCGGCCGGCCGCCACTGCTCGACCAGCCGGCCTTCGTGCCAGACCGCAAAGCCCACCTCCGGGCGGGTGAGTGCATGGCGGCGCACCGCCTCGAGGCAGTGCGCCAGCTCGGTGGCGTCGGTCTTGAGAAATTTGCGCCGCGCGGGGGTGCTGAAAAACAGTTCTTTGACTTCCACCGTCGTGCCGGTGGCTCTGGCTGCAGGCCGCAATTCGCCGCTGCGGCCGTCCAGGGCAAAGGCATTGGCCGCGTCCTCGGTGCGCGAGAGCAGGGTGAGCTCGCTGACCGAGGCGATGGCGGCCAGCGCCTCGCCGCGAAAGCCCATGGTGCCCACCGACTCGAGGTCGTGCAGGGAGCCGATCTTGCTGGTGGCGTGGCGCTTGAGGGCCACGGGCAACTCTTCACGCGGAATGCCGCCGCCGTCGTCTTCCACCGAGATAAGGCGCGCGCCGCCGGCCAGCAGCCGCACGGTGACCTGTCGGGCGCCGGCGTCGAGCGCGTTGTCCACCAGCTCGCGCACCACCGAGGCGGGCCGCTCGATCACCTCGCCGGCAGCAATCTGGCTGATCAGCTCGTCGGGCAGTTCGCGGATGGGGCGGCGTGGGCTCAGGGGGCTCGGTGCAATCACCTCTCGATTCTAGGCGGCGGGGATAATCCTTCTCCGATGGAACTCCTCACCTTGCTCCTGGACTTTGTCCTGCATGTCGACCGCTACCTCGATGCCTTCGTCCGCGACCACGGCACCTGGGTCTATCTGTTGCTTTTCCTGATTGTCTTCGTCGAGACCGGCCTGGTGGTCATGCCATTTCTGCCCGGCGACTCGCTGCTGTTCGTGGTGGGCGCACTGTGCGGCGCCGGCCTGATGGACTACCCGTCTTCGGTGGCGGTGTTGATGGCCGCTGCCATTTTGGGTGACCAGTGCAATTACCTGATCGGCCGGCGCATCGGGCCCCGGGTCTTCCAGTGGGAGCAGTCGCGGTTTTTCAATCGCAACGCGTTTTTGCAGGCAAACGCCTTCTACGAGAAGCACGGGCCAGTGACGCTCATCGTCGCCCGTTTCCTTCCCTTTGTACGCACCTTCGCTCCTTTCGTGGCCGGCGTGGCCGCCATGACCCGGAGCCGCTTCACTGTGTTCAACATCGTCGGCGCCGTGATCTGGGTGCTGGGGATCTGCACCGCGGGCTACTTTCTGGGGTCCATGCCCTGGGTGAAAGAGAACCTCGACAAGATCATCTGGGGCCTGATCCTGGTGCCGGGCTTGCTGGCCCTGCTAGGCAGCTGGCGCGCGCGGCGGCGCTCCGCGGCGGGACCGAAGGCCTGAGCCAAGGGCTTGCCGCGCCCCCCTCCCGCACCCCCCACTTGCCGATGATCGGGCCTTGCCAAATCGACACCTAAGCATCATTAATACTTGCTAAATTATTACAAAGTAGTAAAAATGACCTCTCAACTCATCATTGGGAGGTTTCATGGGATACGCGATCAAGAAAGTTGCCAAAGTGGCGGTGACCCTGGCGCTGGGCTCGGTTCTGGTGGCTTGCGGGGGCGGGCAATCGGGGTCGGATTCGGCAGATGGCTCCGGAGGGTGGACGGGCACCATCGCGCCCGTCGCGGGAGAGTGGGTGGGCTCGTGCAGCGGTACCTCCGGTGGCAGCCAGAGCTACAAAACCACAGTCACACTGAGCCAGACGGGTCTCTCGGAATTGCGCGCCCAATTCAGCCGCAGTATCTACACGGGTTCGAGTTGCGGGGACTCTCCTTCAACCGTCCAGGATCTTGGCAGCGCCACCCTCACGCTACAAGAGACGGATGGGCAGGTCTTGACCTTGCAGGCCTTGGGCGCAACACCACAGAAGGTGAAGTCTGTCGATTCCAGTGGAACCTACTGGGCCTGGATGGCGCTGAAGGATGCGCAGACCCTGGGCTTCCTCCAAGGCGGACAAAGCGCGACAGAGGCATACCCCACCCTTGCTGACGCCACGGGCAGCAATTTAGACGTCTACACCCGGGTGGCCACGCCCTAAGCGGAGCGCCTCTGCGGCCCCCCTTCACTGGAAGAACCCGCGAGGCTTGTCTGCCCCACTGTCCTCGCCGGCAGCGGCGCCGGGGCCGCCCACCCGAAGGTGAGCGGGCCTTGCTGAATCAATACCCAAGAATCATTAATGCTTGCTAAATAATTACAAAGTAGCAAAAATGGCCTCTCAGCTCATCATTGGGAGGTTTCATGGGATACGCGATCAAGAATGCCGCCACGGTGGCGGTGACCCTGGCGCTGGGGTCGGTTCTGGTGGCTTGCGGCGGAGGAGGAGCTTCGCAGACCGAGACGCACCAAGAGCCCCCGGGCGGCATCCTCAACACCCTGTCCATCGAGGGTGAATGGTTCCGATGCGTGCGCACTTCGGTAGGCAGCCAGAAGATCTCGTTTAGTCTCAGCAAGACAGGGCCGTCTGAACTTGAGCAGATTGGCTACGACACCGAGTACAGCGGACCTGAGTGTCAAGCCGCCGATGCGGGCAAACAGACCGCCATGCGCGGCAAGCTCACGCTCCAAGGGGGTGTTCTGGTGGAAGACGTCGGAACCTCGGCTGCGGTGGGGTTTCGCTTTGAGGGCCCCACCCCCACCGAGCTAGGCTGGGGCAAGCTCATTGTGGTCGACACGGGAATGATGAAACTCAGCCGGGAGTTCAATAGCAGCGCTATTGCAGCCTACCCGCCGGACACAGACATGCTCCCCTACGTCCGGCAACCCTGACCGTCCATCGCATGCCGGTGGCAAGCAAGGCCTGTCTGCCAAGAGGGATTACTGGAAAAACCCGCGCAGCTTGTCCGCCCAGCTGTCCTCGCTGGGCGTGTGCTTGGCACCGCCCTTCTTGAGGGAGTCGTCCAGCTCTTTGAGCAGCTTGCGCTGTGGTTCGGAGAGCTTGACCGGCACCTCCACGCCGATGTGGCAATAGAGGTCGCCGGGGTAGCTTGAGCGCACGCCCTTGATGCCCTTGCCACGCAGGCGGAACTGCTTGCCGTGTTGGGTGCCCTCGGGGATGTCGATGGCTGCCTTGCCTGAGAGCGTGGGCACCTCGATCTCGCCGCCCAGGGCGGCCCGGGCCATGCTGACCGGCACCACGCAGTGCAGGTCGTCGCCGTCACGCTCGAAGATGCTGTGCTTTTTGAGGCGAATCTCGATGTAGAGGTCGCCCGGCGGGCCGCCATTGGTGCCCGGCTCACCGTTGCCGGCGCTGCGAATGCGCATGCCGCCGTCGATGCCGGCGGGGATCTTCACCTCCAGCGTTTTCTGGCGCTTGAGCTTGCCCGCACCTTGGCAGGCAGGGCAGGGCTCGGGGATGATCTTGCCGCTGCCGCGGCACTGCGGGCAGGTTTGTTGCACGCTGAAAAAGCCCTGGCGCATCTGCACCACGCCCTGGCCGTGGCAGCTGGCGCAAATCTTGGCCTGGGTGCCGGGCTTGGCGCCCGAGCCGTTACAGGGGGCGCAGCTGTCCCAACTGGGAATGCGGATCTGGGCGTCCTTGCCGGTGGCCGCCTCTTCGAGGGTGATTTCCATCGCGTAGGACAGGTCGCTGCCACGAAAGACCTGGCGTCCGCCACCGCCGCCCCGGCCGCCGCGGCCCTGGCCAAAGATGTCGCCAAAGATGTCGCCAAAGGCGTCGGCGAAGCCACCGCCGCCTTCGCCACCGCCCGGGCCGCCGCGCATGTTCGGGTCGACGCCGGCGTGGCCGTACTGGTCGTAGGCGGCACGCTTTTCGGCGTCGGAGAGCATCTCGTAGGCTTCCTTGCCCTCCTTGAACTTGGCTTCCGCGTCCTTGGACGCGTCCCCCTGGTTGCGGTCAGGGTGGTGCTTCATCGCAAGCTTGCGATAGGCCTTCTTGATCTCCTCGTCCGAGGCGTTCTTGGGCACGCCCAGGACTTCGTAGTAATCGCGTTTGCTAGCCATGTTCTTTCGTTCGCCTGGTGGCAGGCCGCGCCTTCAGCAAAAAAGCCGCGCGGACCGGTGGCGGGGCAGGAAGCCCTCGCCAACAGGTCGCACGCGGCGTGGTGGCAGGCAGTGAATGCGTGCCAGCCCGGGGGCGCAGGTCCTGGTGTCCGGGTTCAGCCTTTCTTGACTTCCTTGACCTCAGCGTCGACCACATTGTCGTCGTTCGGCTTGGCCGAGGCCTGCGCGCCGGCGTCGCCGCCCGGGGCGGCACCGGCCGCGCCCGCTGCGCCGGCGGTGGCCTGCTGGTCGGCGTACATCTTCTCGCCGAGCTTTTGGCTCACGGTCATGAGCTCATTGGTCTTGGACTCGATCGCGTCCTTGTCCTCGCCCTTGAGCGCCTCGTCCAGGGACTTGATGGCGGCCTCGATGGAATCCTTCTCGCCGGCCTCGAGCTTGTCGCCGTAGTCGGTGAGGCTCTTGCGCACGCTGTGGACCATGGCCTCGCCCTGGTTGCGGGCCTGCACGATCTCGAGCTTTTTCTTGTCGTCGGCGGCGTTGAGCTCGGCGTCCTTGACCATCTTCTGGATCTCGTCTTCCGAGAGGCCCGAGTTGGCCTTGATGGTGATCTTGTTTTCCTTGCCCGTGCCCTTGTCCTTGGCGCTCACGTGCAAGATGCCGTTGGCGTCAATGTCAAAAGCCACCTCGATCTGCGGCATGCCGCGCGGGGAGGGCGGGATGCCCTCGAGGTTGAACTCGCCCAAGCCCTTGTTGCCCGCAGCCATCTCGCGCTCGCCCTGGTAGACCTTGATGGTCACCGCCGGCTGGTTGTCGTCGGCGGTGGAGAAGGTCTGCGCGAACTTGGTCGGAATGGTGGTGTTCTTGGCAATCATCTTGGTCATGACGCCGCCCAGGGTTTCGATGCCCAGGGACAGAGGGGTCACGTCCAGCAGCAGCACGTCGGTGCGGTCGCCACCGAGCACCTGGCCCTGGATGGCAGCGCCCACGGCAACGGCTTCGTCGGGGTTGACGTCCTTGCGCGGCTCCTTGCCGAAAAACTCTTTGACCTTCTCCTGCACCTTGGGCATGCGGGTCATGCCGCCGACCAGAATCACGTCGTGGATGTCGGCCACCGACACGCCGGCGTCCTTGATGGCGGTGCGGCAAGGGGCGATGGTGCGCTCGACCAGCTCGTCGACCAGGCTCTCGAGCTTGGCGCGGGAGAGCTTGATGTTCAGGTGCTTGGGCCCCGTGGCGTCGGCGGTGATGTAGGGCAGGTTGATATCGGTCTGCGCGCTGTTGGACAGTTCGATCTTGGCCTTCTCGGCCGATTCCTTCAGGCGCTGCAGGGCGAGCACGTCCTTGGACAGGTCGACGCCTTGCTCCTTCTTGAACTCGCCAATGATGAAGTCGATGATGCGCTGGTCGAAGTCTTCACCGCCCAGGAAGGTGTCGCCGTTGGTGGACAGCACTTCGAACTGCTTTTCACCGTCGACGTCGGCGATCTCGATGATGGACACGTCAAATGTGCCGCCACCCAGGTCATAGACGGCAATCTTGCGGTCGCCCTTTTCCTGCTTGTCCAGACCAAAGGCCAGGGCCGCGGCGGTGGGCTCGTTGATGATGCGCTTGACTTCCAGGCCGGCAATGCGGCCGGCATCTTTGGTGGCCTGGCGCTGGGCGTCGTTGAAGTAGGCCGGCACCGTGATCACGGCCTCGGTCACCGGCTCGCCCAGGTAGTCCTCGGCGGTCTTCTTCATTTTGCGCAGCACCTCGGCGCTGATCTGCGGCGGGGCCATCTTCTTGCCGCGCACTGATACCCAGGCGTCGCCGTTGTCGGCCTTGGCGATCTCGTAGGGCATGAGGTGGATGTCCTTCTGGACTTCCTTTTCCTCGAACTTGCGGCCGATCAGGCGCTTGACCGCGTACAGGGTGTTCCGGGCGTTGGTGACCGCCTGGCGCTTGGCCGAGGCACCCACCAGAATTTCGCCGTCCTCTTGGTAGGCCACGATGGACGGCGTGGTGCGCGCGCCTTCACTGTTTTCGATGACGCGGGGGGTGTTGCCCTCCATGACCGAGACGCACGAGTTGGTCGTGCCCAGGTCGATGCCGATGATCTTTCCCATGATTTCTCCAGTTCTATCGGCCCGCCGGAGGGCGGGCTCAAGGCTTCAATTGGTAAGCAGGTGCGGGCGGGAGCCCGTCTTTCAAGGCCTCAATGACTTCAGGCCTGAAAGCGCCTGCAAGCACCTTCAGGCCAGGGCCCGTTTCAGCCCTGGGCCACGGTGACCAGTGCGGGGCGTAGCACCCGCTCAGCAATCAGGTAGCCCTTTTGCAGTACGGCAACCACGGTGCCTGCCTCCTGCTGGCTGCCCTCGGGCCGGGGCACCACGGAGATGGCCTGGTGCTGGTGGGGGTCGAACTTGGCGCCGCCCTCGGGGTTGATTTCGAGCACCTTGTTGCGTTCCAGTGCGCTCTTGAGTTGGCGCAGGGTGGCCTCGGCCCCCTCGCGAATCTGCGCCGGGCTGGCATCGTGGATGGCCAGGCCCGCTTGCAGGCTGTCGCAGACCGGCAGCAGGCTCTCGGCAAAGGATTCGATCGCGAACTTGCGGGCCTTGGCCATATCCTCATCCGCCCGGCGGCGGGTGTTTTGCATGTCGGCCTGGGCTCGCAGGTACTGTTCAGCCAGTTCGGCGTTCTTGGCTTTGAGCTCGGCCAGTTGGGCCTGGACTTCGGCCAGGGCACCGGCCGCAATCGCTTCGATAGGCAGGTCGTTTTCCTGGGCAGCGTGTAGGGGGTTGTCGGACATGGGCGGGCAGGGGGAGCAATGGAATGAGTCGGCAGATGGGGGCTGCCGAGCCGGGTTCAAGGGGCGCTTGGTTACGGCCGCGTATGCCGTGCGCCGGGACAGACCCGGCGGACCCATCGGATGAGTGTGCGCGCCGGGCGCCGGGTTTATTCGACCGCCAGCAGTTCGACTGCGAACTCCAAAGTGGCATTCGGCGGGATCACACCGCCGGCGCCGCGGGCGCCATAGCCCAGCTCTGGCGGGATGAGCAGGGTGCGCTGACCGCCGACCTTCATGCCGGCCACGCCCTCGTCCCAGCCACGGATCACCATGCCGGCGCCCAGATCGAAGGCGAAGGGGTCGTTGCGGTCCAGGCTGGAGTCGAATTTGGCGCCACGCTCGCCGTCCTTGGACAGCCAGCCGGTGTAGTGCACGGTGACGTACTGGCCGGGCTGGGCCTCGTCGCCTTCGCCGATCACGCTGTCGTGGTACTGCAGGCCGGAAGGGGTCGTGTTCATGTCGATGTTCCTTGCAAATCCGACCAGTGTAGCGGCCCGCCCGAGGCCGCCGGGCTTCACTTCATGGCCATCACTGATAGACCTTGCGCAGCAGGCGGGCCAAGGTTTGCCGTTCGGCCGCCGACAGCTTGCCCGAGGCCTCGTCGTCGGCCTCATGGGCCAATGTGGTGGCCTTGTCCACCAGGCCGCTACCGCTGGCCGTGAGGTGCAAGCCCATGGCGCGGCCGTCGGTGGGGTGGGGACGCCTATCGATCAGGCCCCGGTCCTGCAACTGCTTGACCAGGACCACCAGATTGGGCGACTGGATGTCGAGTAACTGGCACAACTGGCTGGAGGTGATGCCCGGATTGCTGCCGGCCAGCGCCAGGACGGTGAAATCTACCGGCCGCAATGCCAGGGGCGCCAGGCGCCTCACGAAGTTGGCGAGGATGACCAAAGAGGCGCGCCGGGCGCTGTAGCCCAGGAAGGCTTCGATCACCTGGGTGTCGATGCCTTCGCTGGTGGTGGCGTCGGCGTTGCCGCCGTCTTTGGATTCCGTCACGAGGCGGTCATCCCTTCTGCGTCCGCCACCGCCTGGGGTAGGCCCTGGGCGAGGCGGTCTTCGATGATGCGCACCCGCATGTCGAACTCCGGCAGGATCCATGCGGCGAGGGCGCCCCGCGGCTCCTGCCAGCGCGCGGTGTCGCCGCCCGGCGCAGCCGCCAGGCGGCTGCCGGCCCAGGCCAGCAGAGCGACCGCGCAAGCGCGCAGGAAGTCGTCGGCCACCCAGGCGGGCAGGTCGACGCGGGCCGGGGCGACCTGCGTGATGCGCCGTGCGAGGTCGACCAGCACCCCAAAGCGCTGCCGCTCGGCCGGTTCTGCGTCCAAACCTGCCAGGGCAGCAAACAGTGCTGCGCCCCCATCGGGCATCACCTTGCGTTGCAGGAGGTCGAGCGCCTGGATCTCATTGGTGCCCTCGTAGATCATGGCCACCCGCGAATCACGCACGATCTGCTCGATGCCCCACTCGCGCACATAGCCGTGGCCGCCGAACACCTGCAGGCAGGCGCTGGCGCCGGCAAACCCCTGCTCTGTGAAAGCGGACTTCATGATGGGCGTGGCCAATGCGCACCAGCTCGCTGCTGCCTCGCGGCGGGCGGCGTCGGGGTGGCTGCGGGCCACTTCCAGCGCGAGGGCAGTGTGGTAGGCCAGCACGCGCCCGCAGTCGATCCAGGCCCGCTGGGTCGAGAGGATGCGGCGCACCGCAGGGTGGTCGGCGATGAGGCTGGTGTCTTTCGCGCCGGGCGCGCGCATCTGGCGGCGCTCGAGGGCGTAGGCACTGGCGCGCTGGTGCGCGGCCTCGAGCAGCCCGATGCCCTGCAGGGCTACGTGCAGGCGAGCGGCGTTCATCATGATGAACATGGCTGCCAAGCCCTTGCCGGCCTCGCCGACCAGCCAACCCGTTGCGGCTTCGAATCGCATCACGCAGGTGGGGCTGCCGTGCAGGCCCATTTTTTCCTCGATGCGGTCGCAGTAAGCGCCGTTGCGCGCGCCGATGCCATCGCCCTCGGGCAAGAACTTGGGCACGACGAAGAGCGACAGGCCCTTGGGGCCGGGCGGTGCGTCGGGCAGGCGGGCCAGCACCAGGTGAATGATGTTGTCGGTGAGGTCGTGCTCGCCGCCGGAGATGAAGATCTTGCCGCCGTCCAGGCGATGCGTGGCGCCATGGGGCCCGGCTTGTGGCGTGGCCTTGGTGCGCACCAGGCCCAGGTCGCTGCCGGCGTGCGGCTCGGTCAGGCACATGGTGGCCAGCCACTCGCCGGTGCCCAGGCGGGGCAGGAACAGGGCGCGCACAGTGGCGTCGCCATGGTGCTTGAGTGTTTCGTAGGCGCCGGTCAGCAGGCCCGGGGCCATGGTCCAGCCGTGGTTGGCGGCGCTGAGCATTTCGTAGAGCGCCATCTCCAGCACCACCGGCAGTGCCTGTCCACCGTCTTCCTCGGCATGCGAGAGCGCGGGCCAGCCGGCCTGCCAGAAGGCCTCATAGGCTGCCCGGAAACCTGGAGGCATGGTCACCTGCCCCGCCTCGAATCGGGCGCCGACCTCGTCGCCGACGCGGGTGAGGGGGGCGATCACGCCGCCCACAAATTCGGCCGCGCCTTCGAGCACCTGCCGCTGCAGGTCCGTGTCATAAGCGCCGTGCGGTGGCAGGGCGGCGAGGACGGCGGGCGCTTGCAGCACCTCAGTGAGGATATGGCCGAGGGCGCCAGCGTCGGGGCGGTGGTCGAGGGACATCGGATGCCTGAGGTGGAAAGCCTGTGTCGAAAAGCCTTGCGGGGACAGACTCGCCGCTTCAGCGCGGCGCCATGCGCAACGCTCCGTCGAGGCGGATCACCTCGCCGTTGAGATGCACGTTGGAGGCGATATGGCAGGCCAGCTCGGCGAACTCCGAGGGCTTGCCCAGACGCGGGGGAAAGGGGATCGAGGCGGCCAGCGACTGCTGCACGGCCTCCGGCAGTTCGTTCATCAGTGGCGTGGCAAACAGGCCCGGGGCGATGGTGCATACGCGGATACCGTGCTGCGCCAAGTCGCGCGCCATCGGTAGCGTCATGCCCACCAGGCCGGCCTTGGAGGCGCTGTAGGCCTCCTGGCCCACCTGGCCGTCAAAGGCGGCGACCGAAGCGGTGAAGAGGATCACGCCGCGCTCGCCGTCTTCCAGCGCCGGCTGGGCCGCGCACTGCGCGGCGAACAGGCGCGCCATGTTGTAGGCGCCGACCAGGTTGACGTTCACCACGCGGGTGAAGTCGATGAGGGGCGCGGGGCTGCCGTCACGCTGCACGATGCGCTTGGCGCTGCCGATGCCGGCCACGTTCATCAACAGGCGCGCCGGTCCGTGCACGGCGGCCGCTTGGGCGATGGCTGCGGAGGCGCTCGCCTCGTCGGTGATGTCGCAGGGGCAGGCAATGCCGCCGATTTCAGCGGCCACGCGCTGCGCGCCTTCGGCGTTGCGGTCGAATACCGCTACCTTGGCACCGCGCGCGGCGAGCATGCGTGCGGTGGCCTCGCCGAGGCCGGAAGCTCCCCCGGTGACGATGGCGGCTTGTCCCTGGATGTTCATGTGGAAGCTCCCGTTTTTTGAGGGGTGGCGATATGGGGGACGGTGCCGGCATGCAGGGCGTCGACCAGCGCAGCCCGGTGTTTGAGGACGGCCCGCTGGTTGAGGGACCCTTTGTCTGTGATCTCGCCCTTGTCCAGGTGCGGTGGCTCGGTGAGCAACAGGGCCCGCGCGATGCGGGTGGCGCTGCCGGTGGCGCCCTGGGCCAGGCGGTTGACAAGGTCCTGCAGCCAGGTCTTGACCGGGGCGCTGGTGACGACCTCCTCCAGCGAGGCGGTGGTGGGCAGGCCAGCGAGCTGGCGAATCGCCGGCGTGGCCACCAGCAGGGCGCCGACCTCGTTCATGTTGAGACCGGTGATCACCGCGTCCTGCACATAGGGCGCGCCCGCCGAGATGATCTTGCCGCGTAGCGGACCCACGCTCACAAAGGTGCCGGTGGCCAGTTTGAAGTCTTCGGCGATGCGGCCGTCAAATTTCAGGCCCAGATGCTTGTTGCCCTCGTCGATCCACAGCACTGCATCGCCGGTGCAAAAGAATCCTTCATCGTCGAAGGCCTCGGCGGTGGCTTCGGGGTTGCGCCAGTAGCCTGGGGTGATGTTGGGCCCCTTGTAGCGAATCTCCTCTTTGTCACCCATCTTCACCAGCTTGAGTTCCATGCCCGCAGAGGGCAGGCCAACGTCACCGGCCATTGAATGCGGGTGGGTCACGAACAGGGCGAAGGGTGCGGACTCGGTCATGCCCAGGCTGGCGGTCATCGGAATGCGCTCGCCATATTCCCGCTCGGCGTGCGCATAGAGTGCGTCCTGCACCGGCTGCGCCAGCGCGGCGCCGGCGTACATCGTCGAGCGCAGCCGGGAGAAGAAATTGCGACGCAGCAAGTCGTCGCTGTCCATCGCCCGGGCCAGGGCCTCGTAGCCCACTGGCACGTTGAAGTACCAGGTGGGGGCGATCTCGCGCAGGTTGCGAAGGGTCTCGCCGATCAGTGCCGGAGTGGGCTTGCCTTCGTCGATGTAGAAAGACCCGCCGTGGGCCACGCACATGAAGAAGTCGTGGTTGCCCCCGGCAGTGTGGTTCCATGGCAGCCAGTCCACCAGCACGGGCGGGGTCTCGAAGGTCGACTTCATGGACTGCGCCAACTGCTGCTGGTTGGCGCAGATCATGCGTTGGGTATTGATTACCGCCTTGGGCAGCTTGGTCGAGCCGCTGGTGAAGAGGAACTTCACGATGGTGTCGGGGCCCGTGGCTGCCATTGCTGCATCCACTGCGGCGGTGGGCTCGGTGGCCAGAAGCGCCGCCATCGCGGTGACCTTGTGGCCGCGGCTGCTTGCCGCGCCGTTGGCGTTGTCCAGAATGACCTCGATACCGGCATCGACCAAGGCCTCGATCGGCGCCTGGAATCGCTGCCAGTCGGCCGCGAACACCAGCCCGGGGGTCAGGGTGTCCAGCACATGACGCAGTTTGTCGTAGTCCTTGCTCACGAGTGAATAGGCCGGTGAGACGGGACAGAAGGCGATGCCTGCGTACATGGCGCCCAGCGCCAGCAGCGCATGCGAGAGGCTGTTCTCGCTCAAGATGACCAGGGGCCGTTCGGCGCTCAAGCCGCGATCGAGCAGGGCCTGGCCGATGCGGCGCGCGCTGTCCAGGGCCTGTGCGAAGGTGAGGTGGCGCCAGTCGCCGCCCAGGGCCGGGTCGCGCTGGGCGAACAGGGTCTGCTCGGGCTTCACGCCCGCCCAGCGGACCAGGTGGTCGGTCATGCGCGGCGGGTAGTTGCCAAGTGCCTGATCGGCCGCGACATAGGTGTGGGCGCCCTCAGTGTGCACCCGCGCGCGGTCCACGCCGAAGGTGTAGGGCCGGAAAACGGGGGCTTGGGCCTTGTCCATGGGGCTGCGCTCCTTCAAGCCTTGACCTTGGGGCCGGTGCCGTCGAGGAAAGCGCGGACCCGGGCCTTGGCCTCCGGCGCGGCCTGGGCGATGCCCGCCAGCAAGGACTCGGTGAGGAAGCCGTGGTCGGCCGGCTGCTCGGCGATGCGGGGCAGGCCGTTGATCAGGGCGTAGTTGGTCATGGGCGCGTTCTGGGCAATGCGCTCGGCCAGTTCAATCGCCTTGGCCAGCGCTTCGCCGGTGGGCACGTGGTACTGCGCCATGCCGATGGACACGCCTTCGGCGGCCTTGTAGACGCGGCCGGTGAGCATCATGTCCATCATGCGGTGGGCGCCAATGAGCTTGGGCACCCGTACCGAGCCGCCGCCGCCCACGAAGATGCCGCGGCTGCCCTCGGGCAGGGCGAAGAAGGTGCTGTCGTCGGCCACCCGGATGTGGCAGGCGGTGGCCAACTCCAGGCCGCCTCCGACCACGGCGCCGTGCAGGGCAGCGACCACCGGCCGGCGGCCCTGCTCGATGTCACGCAGCACGTAGTACCAGGAGCGAGAGTGGTGCAGGCCCTCGGCCGCGTCGCGGTCCTTGAGCTCGCCCAGGTCGAGGCCGGCGCAGAAATGATCGCCCTCGCCGTGCAACACCACCGCGTGCACGGTCTCGGGCAGCTCCTCGAAACGCTGGGCGATGGCGGCAATCAGACCGTCGTTGATGGCGTTGCGCTTCTTGGGGCGGCTCAGGCGAACGATGGCGATGGCGCCGCGGATGTCGACCTGAACTTCGTCCAGACTGGGGATAACGTGGGGGAGGCGGGCCATAGGTTCCTGATATAAAGCTATAAAGCATAGCTAGTTTAGGAAGTCGGGCCCCTTGCCGGCTCAGTAAAAACCCTGAGGAGATCTGCCGTGGACCACAAGAACCTGCTTGCCATCGACATCCACACCCATGCCGAAGTGAGCTGCTGGAACCCCTTCGACAATTACGGGGAGGAGTACGACCGCGCGGCGGACAAGTACTTCAAGAACGGCCGTCGGCCGACGATTGCCGAGACCATTGCCTACTACCGCGAGCAAAAGATCGGTCTGGTGATGTTCACCGTGGACAGCGAATCTCAACTGGGCCGCCGGCGCATTCCCAACGAGGAAATCGCCCAGGCTGCGCGCGAGAACTCGGACATGATGATCGCGTTCGCTTCCATCGATCCTCACAAG